>CAZSHV010000026.1:0-21979 GCA_964606815.1 uncultured Bacteroides sp.
TCTTGGGCGCTTTTGAAGCCGTCGCTCGGTCACAATGCACCGGCATTGCTCCCTCGCGCCGCCTCCAAAATCCCTCCAAGATATGCAACCTCAGCGTTAACATATTTTATGGGACAGGCTCTTAGCATGCCCTCCGAACAGGCCGCGCCCGTGCGCGATACCACATATTTCATCTCCGACATGCACCTCGGCGCGCGCTACCTCCCCTCGCCGCGCGAGGCGGAGCTGAAGGTGTGCCGTTTCCTGCGCTCCATAGCCCCCACGGCAAAGGCGCTCTACATCCTGGGCGACGCCCTGGACTATTGGTTTGAATACCGCACCGTGGCCCCGCAGGGCTTCACCCGCTTCTTCGGCGCGCTGGCCGAGCTGGCCGACCAGGGCGTGCGCATCGTCTGGTTCAAGGGCAACCACGACATTTGGCTCTTCGACTACCTGCGCCGCGAGATCGGCATGGAGGTGGTGGACGGCTGCCGCGAGGAGGAAATCGACGGCTTGCGCGTCTTTCTCGGCCACGGCGACGGCGTGGGCCGTCTTGAGCCGGGCTTCCGATTCATCCGCTGGCTCTTCCGATGCCGCTTGTGCCAGAAGCTCTTCGCCGCGGTACACCCGCGTTGGACGGTACCCCTGGCCTACGCTTGGAGCTCCAGCAACCGCCACTTCGCCACAGCCAGCCCCCCGGAGTTCCTCGGCATGGAGCGCGAGCCGCAGGCTGTCTTTGCTCTCGACTATCTGAAAAACGTCGACCCCGGCGTCAACCTCTTCATCTTCGGCCACCGCCACGTCATGGCCAACGTGCCCCTCTCGCCCTCCTGCCGGCTGATCATGCTCGGCGACTGGATTTGGCACGACAGCTACGCCCGACTGCGCCACGGAAAGCTCGAATTGCTACAATATGTAAGCTAAAATTCACGATTTAACTTTTATTTGCAAAATTATAGATTCTTTGATTTCTACGTTGAATCAATGCTAAAATTCTGTGGGTTAGTTAAATAGGTAATTTTGTTACGCAAGAAGTAACGAAATGTTTTCCAAAACTATGTTGCAAAACATATTAAATTATTTGCTAACCCCCGAAAAAAGCCTCAACTTTGCATCGCAAACCTAAAACAATCTTTTTTACCTTAGAAATTGTACCTATTGGAAACCTCTAAAAATGGAACTCTGTGACAGAGCTCCATTTTTTTGTTATATTTGCACCAAATTTCAAAAAAACTGATGCATATGAAGCTACTTCGCGTTTTCCTTTCCCTTGCCCTGGTGGCCATCCTGGCCTCATGCGGCACCCAGCGCCCCGCCACCCCGGAGCAAATCGCCATGCACGACCGTGCCGTAGACCTGCTGCGCAACCAGGTCTTCATGCTCAAGGCAGACTACCTCACCGTGCAAAACCGTTCCATCCCCGGCGCCATCGACAACACCAACTTCATCGCCGTGCTCGGCGACAAAGCCGTGGTGCAAGTATCGCCCGGCATGTCAGGAGGCCCCAACGGCCTGGGCGGCTTCACCGTCACAGGCACCATCACGGGCTATCAGCTCACCGAGCGCACTAACGGCGAGCTTGTGGCGTCATACCACGTCAGCGCCGTCGTAGGCTCGTGCGACATCACCGTCACCCTCGCAAAAGACACCCCGCAGGCCAACGTCATCATTGCCAACTCCATGCGCAACTACCGCGCCACCATGCGCGGCGACATCGCCCCCATCGACGACTCCATCAACAAAGGCTACTCCCGATTCAAATAACCCCACGTCTTTACGAATCGAATATTGGGGCCGCGCGAACGTCATCGCTAAGTGGCGACGTCGGTGCGTCCGTTGATAGCGCTCCCCCGGCAACAACTGAGCCCGCAGCTACGTTGCCAAGGCACGCGCTGCGGGCTAACTTGGCATATTTTTTACACCTCACATTTACACCGCACCATGGCGCGCCTTTGTGCGCGAGCGGAAATCGACGCCGCGGATTTTTTGCGTTAAAAACCTATAAAATGACGGCTTTTACCCGCATTGCTTTTGCCATTTGCAAGCGATTCTTTAAATTTGCAGCTTGAAATACAACGCTTATAATGTCACGTAGATTTTTAATCCCTCTCGCCATCCTCGCGCTCTTCACCGTCGCCGCTTGCAACGACGATAAGCAAGACCCTGATGACGAATACAAATACACCCTCAGCTCTGACGTGGCCGTCACCGCTTTCTCGCTCAACCAGAACAGCAAAGTGCTTGACAGCCTGCAGAATGTCTTCTTCTCAATCGACCTGCTGGGTGCACGCATCTTCAACGCCGACTCGCTCCCCTACGGCACGCCCGTGGACAAATTGGTGGTGAACATCTCCACCAACTCGGCCTCGAAGGTGGTGCTCTACATTCCCCGCCCGCAGATGACGGACTCCATCGTTGACTATAAATCCAACTCCACCGACTCCGTGGACTTCTCCAACGGCCCTGTGCGTCTGAGCATTACCTCGGAGAACGGCGCCGTGGAGCGCACCTACTCGGTGAGCGTGAACGTGCACAAGGTCAAGGCCGACACGCTGGCCTGGAGCATGTTGCAGAGCGCGCAGCTGCCCAGCACCATCGCCGTCCCGGCGGCGCAGTTCACGGCCAAGATGGGCGACTCGTTCTATACCGTGACATCGTCGGCCGACGGCCGCTACTGTCTCTCCACTACCTCTGACCCCGACGCAGGGGCCTGGACCACTACGGAGTTTACACCCGGCTTCACCCCGGTGGTGACCTCGCTGCGCTCGGCCGGCGCAAGCCTCTACATGCTTGGCGACGACCACCAGCTCTACGCCTCAGCCGACGGCCTGACATGGACGTCCACGGGCGCGAGCATGACGTATCTCTACGGTGCCTATGGCGACGAGATCCTGGGTTACCGCGGCGGCTCCGTGGCAGCCTATCCCAGCGGCAAGGAGTACGCCGTGCCGCAGACCTTCCCTGCCCGCGGCACCTCGCTCCCCGCTGAGTTTGCTCCGGCTATGGCCCTGTCGAGCCAGATTGTGATCCTCGGCGGCGTGGCTGCCGACGGCACGCGCTGCCGCGACGCATGGGGCTTCGACGGCAATTCGTGGGCCCGCATGTCTGTCACTTCCAACCTGCCCGCCGGCACGGAGAGCCCTGTGCTTGTGGCCTACGACCTCTTCGACGTGCCTTCGAGCACGTGGAGCCCGGTGCGCTACCCGGCCCTTGTGGCCTTCGGAGGCCTGACCGACGACGGCACCGTGAGCCGCACCGTCTACATCTCCAAAGACTGGGGCATCAGCTGGCGCGTGGCTCCGGAGCTCATGGCTCTGCCCGAGGAGGTGCCCGCGCTGTACGGACAGGCTGCCTTCATCTACGATGTCACCATGCACGCGTCCCCAGCCTCGGCATCCAAAGCCTGGACGCCGGCACGCGTCAGGGCGCTTTATCCCTTCGCCACGTTCGACATCCCTGGTCCCCGCCGTGTCTCGGCCCCGGTGACTGAATGGGAATGCCCCGGCATATACCTCTTCGGTGGTATGGACGCCGCGGGAGCTGTGAGCACGCAGGTATGGCGAGGCGTGATTTCGCGTTACACTTTCAAACCCGTGCAGTAACCTCCCCCGCCCGCCCCTCTCACGCATGCGCGCATTCATTAATATATTAATAGCTGCAGCCTTTGCCTTGATGGCACTGCTGACATCGCTCTCTGCCCGGGCCCAGGAAAGCCAGTACCGCTTCGATTTCGGAGCGTCGCTGGGCATGACCGGATACCTGGGCGATGCCAACCGAGCCTCGCTGCTGAAGCATCCCGGTTTCGGCGCGGAGATCGGGGCCCGATATATCAAAGACTCGCGCTGGGCCTTCCGCGCCCTCATCGGGGCCCTGACTCTAAAAGGCAGCACGGCCGACATGGACGATGTGCTGCCCGATATGGCCGTATACAAATTCTCGTCGACGGTCATCGACATGGACGTCCGCGCCGAGTTCAACTTCTTGCCCTACGGCATAGGCGAGACCTACAAGGGTCTGCGCCGCCTCTCGCCTTACGTCACCCTGGGCTTCGGATGCAGCATAGCCTCGTGCAGCGGCAGCCTCACGGCAGCCCCATCAATCCCCATAGGTCTGGGCTTGAAGTTCAAGGCCGCCCCAAGGCTAAACCTAATAGCCGAGTTCACAATGACCAAGACGCTGGGCGACAAGCTGGACGGAGCAAAGCTCAGCGACCTCAACCAGATAAAGACAAGCTTCATAAAGGACACCGACTGGTACTCGCGCCTCACCATCGGATTCAGCTACGAATTCGGCGAGCGATGCGCCACCTGCCATTACGTCGACTAACCCCCAACCTCCCTCCCCCACCCAAGCCAATCATCACCAATCATGCCCCACACTTCTTCATCACATAGCAACATCCCCGCCCACGTGGCCATCATCATGGATGGCAACGGCCGCTGGGCTCAGAGCCGGGGCATGGAGCGCTCGGCCGGCCACGCCGAGGGCGTCAACACCGTGCGCCGTATCACCACCGCAGCCTCCGAGATGGGCGTCAAATACCTGACGCTCTACGCCTTCTCCACCGAAAACTGGCGCCGCCCGCGCGCCGAGGTGGATGCGCTGATGGCCCTGATCGTGCTCGCCATCGAGCAGCAGACGCCCGACCTGATCAAGAACAACGTGCGCCTGCGCATGATCGGCGACATCGACTCGCTATACCCCGAGGCCCGCGCACGCCTGGAGAAATGCATGGCCGACACCGCCTCCGGCACCGGCCTGACGCTGATCCTGGCCCTGAGCTACTCGGCCCGTTGGGAGATCACCCGCGCCGCCCGCATCCTGGCCGAAGAGGCCGCCGCGGGTACAGTCAACCCCGCCGACATCGACGACGACGCCTTCGCCGCCTGCCTCGCCACCGCCGAATATCCAGACCCCGACCTGCTCATACGCACCGGAGGCGACATGCGCGTCTCCAACTTCCTGCTCTGGCAGATCGCATACACCGAAATATACGTCACGCCAAAGTTCTGGCCTGACTTCACCGCCGACGACCTCAAGGCCGCCATCTCCGACTTCGCCTCCCGACAGCGCCGCTTCGGCCTCACCGGCGAACAAGTATCCAAATGAATAAAACCGCCAACATGCGCCATACCCTGCTCAAAGCCCTGCTCCTCGCCCTCGCCTGCATAGCCTGCGCCGCTGCCCCGGCCGCCGCGCAGACCCCCAACGACACCATATACAACCCCACGGTGATCTTCAACTCCATGCCCCGATCCTACGAAATCGCCGGCATCGAGGTGTCGGGAGCGCCAAACTACGAGGACTTCCTGGTCATTGGCTACGCCGGCCTGAAGGTGGGAGACCGCGTCGAGATCCCCGGCGCTGAAATCACCAACGCCGTAAAGCGCCTGATGCGCCAGCGCCTGTTCTCCCAGGCCCAGATCAAGGTTACCAAGACCGTGGGCGACAAGGCGTGGCTCGAGATTGCGCTGCGCACACAGCCCCGCATCTCGGAGGTGAACTACAACGGCATGAAGCGCGGCGAGCGCGACGACATCAAGGAGCGCCTGCAGCTGGTGAAAGGCAACGAAATCACCCAGAACATCGTGAACCGCGCCCGACTCATCGTCAAGAAATACTACGACGATAAGGGCTTTGGCAACGCCGACGTCAACATCGTGCTCCGCGAAGACCTCTCGCACGACAACGAGGTGATCGTCGACATCAACGTTGACCGCCACGACAAGGTGAAGGTGCACAAAATCTACATCGACGGCAACGAGGTGCTCTCAGACAACGCTCTGCAGCGCGCCATGAAGAAAACCAACGAGAACGGCAAGCTCGTCAACCTCTTCCGCCAAAAGAAATTCGTGGAGAGCGACTATCAAGACGACCTCAACCGCATCCTCGACAAATACAACGAAAAGGGCTACCGCGACGCTAAAATCGTGGCCGACAGCGTTGTTCCGTACGACGACAAGCACGTCGACGTATACATCACAGTGGACGAAGGCCCCAAATACTACATCAAGGACATCCAGTGGGTGGGCAACACCGTATACAGCAACGAGCTGCTCGACCAGTTCCTAGACATGCACCCCGGCGACGTCTATAACCAGAAGCTCATGCGCAAGCGCCTCAACGAGGACGACGACGCCGTGGCCAACCTCTACATGGACGACGGCTACCTCTTCTACAACCTCGTGCCCATCGAAAAAGAGGTGTCGGGCGACTCCGTGTCGCTTGAAATGCGCATCATCGAGGGCCCCCAGGCGCGCATCAACAATGTGGTGATCAACGGTAACGACCGCCTCTACGAGAAGGTGATACGCCGCGACCTCTACGTGCGCCCCGGCGACCTCTTCTCCAAGTCGCTGCTCATGCGTTCGGCCCGCGAAATAGCCCAGACCGGACACTTCAACCCCGAGAACATGGACATCCGCCCCGAGCCTAACGAGGAGGACGGCACCGTAGACATCATCTTCGGCCTGGAGTCGAAGGCCAACGACCAAATCGAATTCTCCATGGGTTGGGGTCAGACGGGCATCATCGGCAAGCTCGCACTGAAGTTCACCAACTTCTCGATCAAGAACCTCTTCCACCCCTCCACCTACCGCGGCATCATCCCCCAGGGCGAAGGCCAGACCTTCACCATCTCGGCCCAGACCAACGCGCGCTATTACCAGTCGTACGCCATATCGTTCCTCGACCCCTGGTTCGGCGGCAAGCGCCCCAACTCGCTCAGCGTCTCTGCCTACTACAGCCGCCAGACGGGCGTCAACTCATCCTACTACAACTCCACCTGGCAGAACCCCTATCTCTACATGGGCGCAGGCGGCAGCCTCGGATATAACGACTATTTCCAGAACACCTACGAGAACTCCTACGACCCCAACAAGGTGCTCCAGATGGTGGGCGTTAACGTCGGCTTCGGCAAACGCCTGAAATGGCCCGACGACTACTTCACCCTCCAGGCCGAAATCGGATATAACTGGTACTACCTCAAAAACTGGGAGTACCTGTACTACATGAACAACGGCACCTCCAACGCCATCGTCTTCGGCCTCACCCTCTCGCGCCAGTCTATCGACAACCCCCTCTACACCCGCACCGGCTCCATCTTCAGCCTCAGCTTCCAGTTCACACCGCCCGCATCCCTCTTCGGCAAAAAAGACTGGGAGAAGCTGGCCAAGGAAGACACCGAAGCCGCCAAGAAAGAGCGCTACCGCTGGATCGAATACTGGAAGCTCCGCTTCAAATCGCGCACCTACACCCCCCTGGCCAACGCCAATGGCACCTGGACCCCCGTGCTGATGACCCGCGCCGACTTCGGTATGCTGGGCAGCTACAACAAATGGCTCAAGTCGCCCTTCGAGACCTTCTACGTCGGCGGCGACGGCATGTCGGGCGGCTACACCTACGCCACCGAGACCATCGCCCTGCGCGGCTACGACAACGGCCAGCTCACCCCCTGGCGCGCCGAGGGCTACGCCTACACCCGCCTGGGCCTGGAGCTCCACTTCCCCCTCATGCTCCAGCCCACCACCACCATCTATGCCCTCACCTTCGTCGAGGGCGGTAACGCCTGGACCAGCGTCCGCGACTTCAACCCCTTCGAGCTCAAACGCTCCGCCGGCGCCGGCGTGCGCATCTTCCTGCCCATGGTGGGCATGATGGGTATTGACTGGGCCTACGGCTTCGACAAGGTCTTCGGCCAGCGCGGCGGCAGCCACTTCCACTTCATTCTCGGCCAAGAGTTCTAAACCTTGCGTTCTAAACCTTTCGCCCATGCCGTGGTCTAAAGCATTGTACAACCCCTTAAAACACACCACCAGCATCATGAAAAAAATCCTTATCATCGCTGCATTCGCCCTGGTGTCGACCATCGCCGGTTTCGCACAGAAATTCGCACTCGTCGACATGGAATACATCCTCAAAAACGTCCCCGCCTACGAGATGGCCAACGAACAGCTCAACCAGCTCTCACAGCGCTGGCAGAAAGAAGTCGAGGCCGTCGGCGCGCAAGCCCAGACCATGTACCAGAACTTCCTCGCCGACAAAGTCTTCCTCACCGAGGAGCAAGCCAAAAAGCGCGAGGAGGAGATAGTGGCCAAAGAAAAAGAAGCCACGCAGCTCCGCTACAAATATTTCGGCCCCGAGGGCGAGCTATACAAAAAACGCCAGAGCCTGCTCAAGCCCGTGCAAGACGACGTCTACAACGCCATCAAGAAAGTGGCCGAAGAGCGAGGATACCAGGCCGTGATGGACCGAGCCTCGTCATCCGACATCATCTACGCCTCCCCCCGCATCGACATATCGCAAGAAGTGCTCGCTAAATTAGGATATTCCAACTAATATTCCTATCTTCGCGCACACATCACCCAGAAATCAAAAACAATCCTAACAGATAAACGAAATGTTAAAGAAAACCCTGATCGCGATTCTCATCGCACTCCCCCTCAGCGCCCTGGCACAGAAATTCGGCGTAGTGGACGTGCAGGCAGTCTTCAGCCTTATGCCCGAGACCACAGCTGCACAAGCACAGTTCACCGAAGCCTCCAAGAAATACGAAGACGAGTTCGCCAAGCTCAACGAGGAGATGGAAAAGAAAGTGGCCGAATTCCAGACCCTGCAGAAAGACACCACCACCCCCGAGACCATCAAGGAGCGCCGCCTGCAGGAAATGCAGGAGCTTGACCAGAAGATCCAGCAGTTCCGCAACACCGTCACCATGGACCTCCAGCGCCAGCAGGAGCAGCTCATGGCCCCCATCCAGCAGAAAATCCAGGACGCCATCAAAGCCGTGGGCCAGGAAGGCAACTACACCTTCATCTTCGAGAACACCATGCCCCTCTACACCGGCGTAGCCGTGGAAGACGTCACCCCCGCCCTCAAAGCCAAGCTCGGCATCAAATAAACGACCCACACATACCGCGCTGCCTACGCAGACAGCACGTTCCACCCATCAGGGCGAGCCACCAGGCCCGCCCTGATTCGTTATGGAGAACCGAGATCCCACCACCCCAATCACACGCCAATCCCCCTTGTATGTAGGCCCGAACGGTCGGTTCGGCCGCTACAACGCCCGCAATGGATACCGCCCTCACGTAGGGATGTACCACGGTGCAGCCCCCGATAACGCCCTTATTGCCAGCTAATTGTAGGGTCGCCACCTGTGGCGACCGCCTGGATGGCTAACACCCTCAAAACCACCACATTGTAGGGCCGCAAATTTGTTGCGGCCGTGTTAACACCAACGTTGCGGTGCAAATTGCAAGCCCGAAGCGGACTGTTCAGCCACGATAACAAAATGGTTGGTATCACCCCTCCCCTGACCCCCTCCCAGATTTTTGTTGGGCGTAATCCCGTGGGAGGCGGGTGGTTTTTTGGCGGTTTTGCGGTTTTTCTGTAATTTTGCCTAAAATTCAGTTTAAGACAATGAGCGAGTTCAAATATTCACGCCGAATGGCTGACACTGTCTGCATCGGCGATGTGCGCATTGGCAGCGGCCTCCCTATAGCCGTGCAGTCGATGACGAACACTCCTACGCTTGACACGGCGGCTTCGGCCGCGCAGGTGCTGAGCATCGCCCGGGCGGGCGCGGACATCGTGCGCCTGACGGCCCAGGGCGTGGCGCATGCGCAGAATCTGGGCGCTATCCGCGCCGCGGTGCGCGACTCTGGCTGCGGGGTGCCTCTGGTGGCTGATATCCACTTCAACCCCGCGGCGGCTTTCGAGGCTGCAAAGCAGGTGGAGAAGGTGCGCATCAACCCCGGCAACTTCGTGGACCCGGGACGCACGTTCAAGAAGCTGGAGTACACCGACGAGGAATACGCCGCCGAGCTGCAGCGCATCGACGACAAGCTGACGCCTCTGCTGGAGCTGCTCGCGAGCCGCGGAGCGGCCCTGCGCATAGGCGTGAACCATGGCTCGTTGTCGGACCGCATCATGAGCCGCTACGGCGACACGCCGGCGGGCATGGCGGAGAGCGCCATGGAGTTTCTGCGCGTGTGCCGCAAGCGCGGTTTCTCGAACGTGGTGATTTCGATAAAGGCCTCTAACGTGGTGGTGATGACCGAGACGGTGCGCCGCCTGGTGCGCGCCATGGATGCCGAGGACATGCACTTCCCCCTGCACCTGGGCGTGACCGAGGCCGGCGACGGCGAGGACGGTCGCGTGAAGTCGGCCGTGGGCATCGGATCGCTGCTTGCCGACGGCATAGGCGACACCATCCGCGTGTCGCTAAGCGAGGCCCCGGAGGCCGAGATCCCCGTGGCCCGCGAGATTCTTAAGGTCATAGACGACATCGCCAAGGAAGCTCCCGCCCAGGGCTCCCCCCCGCCGGGCTACGACGCTGCCGCTCCCGGCAGCCCCGCTCCGGTCGCGGGCTGGGACACCACCATGGCCGTGGGCGTGGACTTTGACGCGGACCACATACCCGCCGACGCCGTGGTGATCGACTGCGACAACCTCAACGCCGCCCGCGCGGCCTTCCACACCCTGCGCGCCGAGGGCTCGCAAAGGCCCGCGATTGCCAAAGTGTCATTCCCCGAAGGCACGCCCATGGAGCGCGTGGTGGTGGAGGCGTCGGTGCGCCTGGGAGCTCTGCTGCTTGGCGGCTTCGCCCACGGCGTGTGGATCGACGCTCCCGGCATCGCCCCGGAGAAGGTGAAGTCGCTGTCGCTGGCCATCCTGCAGGCCGCCCGCCGCCGTGCCACCAAGACGGAGTATATAGCCTGCCCCAGCTGCGGACGCACGCTCTTCGACCTGCCCCAGGCCCTGCGCACCGTGCGCGAGGCCACCAGCCACCTCCCCGGCCTGAAGATCGCCGTGATGGGGTGCATCGTCAACGGCCCCGGCGAGATGGCCGACGCCGACTACGGATACATCGGCGCTGCCCCCGGCAACGTGAGCCTATACCGCGGTAAGCAGCTGGTGGTGAAAAACATACCCGCCGCCGAGGCTCTGCCGCTGCTCATACAGATGATCAAGGACGACGGCCGCTGGACGGAGCCCGCTGAATAACCCGCACCCTCCTCCCCCAAGCTACGATGAAGAAATCTCCAACCTCTATACTAACCCTCCCCAGCGGGCTGCGCCTGGCCTACATGCGCGCGCCGGGCACGGGCGTGGACTACTGCGGCGTGATAGCCCGCGCCGGCTCGCGCGACGACCTGCCCGAGCTCCCAGGCTTGGCCCACTTCGTGGAGCACACCATATTCAAGGGCACCGAGCGCCGCTCGGCCTGGCATATCCTCAACCGCATGGAGCGCGTCGGCGGCGAGCTCAACGCCTACACCACCAAGGAGGAGACCGTGGTCTACACGGCCGCGCCCGCCGGCACCCACTCGCGAGCCCTGGAGCTAATTGCCGACCTGGTAATCAACTCCCGATTCCCGGAACGCGAGCTGCGCAAGGAGCGCGACGTGGTGGCAGATGAAATCAATTCATACCTCGACTCGCCCGCCGACGCCATACTCGACGACGTGGAGGACCTCGTCTTCGCCGGCACGCCGCTGGGCCACAACATCCTGGGCAGCGAGCAGAGCCTGCCGCTGATCACATCGGAGCGTTGCCGCGAATATCTGCAGCGGTGGTTCACAGCCCGGAACGTGGTGGTATTCTACACCGGCCCGGCCTCGGAAAGCCGCGTGGCAGCGGCCGTGGAGCGACATTTCGCACAGCTGCCCGCTGGCCCCAGCCCCAAGAGGGAGAGCGTCTTCGGCCCGGACTTCAAGGCCCCGGACTTCTTCCGCCGCGCTGACCACGGCTTGCACCAGAGCCATGTGGCGATGGCCGCCGCCGCGCCGTCGATGCACGACAGCGACAAGCACACCTTCGCCCTGCTCAACAACATCCTCGGCGGCCCTGGCATGAACTCCCTGCTCAATCTCGACCTGCGCGAGCACCGCGGACTGGTCTATAATATCGAGTCGTCGCTGGCCCTGCTCTCCGACACGGGCCTGATGTGCATATACTTCGGCTGCGACCCCGCGGACACCGACCGTTGCCGCCTCCTGGTGCTGGAGCGGCTCCAGGCCCTGGCCGCCGAGCCTCTGAGCGACGCCTACGTGGCCGCGGCACAAAAGCAGTACCTGGGCCAGATAGCCGTGGCGGCCGACAACCGCGAGAGCCACATCATATCGCAAGCTCGCAGCGTGCTCAACTTCGGTGCCCCCATCAGCTCCGCGGCCACGGCCCAGGCCGTGCGCGGCGTCACCCCGGAGCAGATACGCCAAGCTGCCGAGCGCGTGGCCTCACCTTCAACACTGATATTTTCATGAGCCTCGACCACGAGACATACATGCGCCGAGCCCTGCGCATAGCCCGCTGCGGAGCTCCCTACGCCCACCCCAACCCTATGGTGGGGGCTGTCATCGTGGCTCCCGACGGCAAGGTGCTGGCTGAGGGCTTCCACCGCCGCTGCGGCGATGGGCACGCCGAGGTCAACGCCGTGGACATGCTCCTGGCGCGCTACCCCGGCATCGACTGCCACGACCTCACCATCTACGTCAGCCTTGAGCCATGCGCCCACTATGGCCGCACGCCGCCCTGCGCGCTGCTGCTGTCGCGCATGGGCTTCGGCCGCTGCGTGGTGGGCACGGTGGACCCCTTCGCCAAGGTCAATAGCCGCGGCATAGCCATGATGCGCGAAGCGGGAATCGACGTCACCGTGGGCGTGCTCCAGGAGGAATGCCGAGCGCTGAACCGCCGCTTTTTTCTGGCCCACACCCTGCGCCGCCCGTGGGTGACGCTCAAATGGGCACAGAGCGCCGACGGCTACATGGACCGCCGCCGCGGCGCCGATGAGAGCCCCGCCAAGTTCTCCACGCCCCTCACCTCCGCGCTCATGCACCAGCTGCGCACCGAGCACGACGCCATAGCCGTGGGCGCCAACACCGCCCGTCTTGACCGGCCCAGCCTCACCGCGCGCCTATGGCCCGGCCCGCAGCCGCGACCCGTGGTGTTCGGCCCAGAGGGCTGCGCCAAGGACGCCCCTTTGGCCGACCGCGACCCCATATACCTCCAAGGGCCTGTGCCTGAAGCCCTTTCGCGGCTCTACGACATGGGCATCACGTCGCTGCTCGTGGAGGGCGGTCCGGGGCTGCTGCGACAGTTCATCGACGCCGGCATCCACGACGAAATCCGCGTGGAGACGGCGCCATTCTCCCTCGGCCTCGAAGGCGCGGCTCCCGCGCCAGCTGTCCCCCCTGCCGGGCCATCAAAAATCGAGACTATCGACCAGCGCGTAATCACCACATACACATATTCTTAACCCCCACTCTCCCCTTACCCAAACTCCCCATGAAGCTCCACCACCGCCTGCTGGCCCTCGCGGCCGCCATAGTATGCCTGTCAAGCCTCGGCGCCCACGCCGCCGACCCCATGGCCACCGCCTACACCCTGCTCGAGTGCGAAGGCTCGCTGCGCCCCTACCCCGCCGACATCAAGCCTGCCGCGTACCCCGACACGCTCGTGCCCGTGATGATCAACCACGTGGGGCGCCACGGCGCGCGCTATCCGGCCTCCGCCACCCACACCCGCCAGCTGCTCGCGGCCCTGCACCGCGCCGACTCGCTGGGCACCATCACCCCCACTGGTCGCCAGCTCCTGGCGCTCGCCACGAAGGTCAACGCCGAGTCGCAGAACCGCTGGGGAGCCCTCGACTCGTTGGGCTGCGCCGAGCAGCGCGCCATAGCCACCAGGATGCTGCGCAACTTCGCCCCGGCTTTCAAAGGCGCGAGGGTGCACGCCATATCCTCCTATTCGCCGCGGGCTATGATGAGCATGTATGAATACACCAACCAGCTCGACCGCCTCGACAACTCCCTGGAATTCACCACCACCACGGGCCGCCAGAACTCCCCGCTGATGCGCCCCTTCGACCTTGACGCCGAATACAAAGCCCTGCGCAAAGGCACTGAGCTGACAGACCCCTACCAGGTCTATTTCCTCGAACACTGCCCCACGGCCCCCATCACGCGCGCCCTGGGCGACGGCTACCCCTTCGCCAACGATAAGGAGCGCCAAGAGCTGTCGCTTACCGAATATTACGTAGTGGCCGGCTGCCGAGCCATGATGATCGACCCCGACGCCAAACGCTTCTTCACCGTGGCCGAGGCCAACGCCCTGTGGAGCTGCTTCAACCTGCGCCAGTACCTGCAATGGACGGCCACCACCATCTCGCGCGTGCCCGCCGACATGGCCACAGCCCTGGTGCAAGACATTATAGACACCACCGACGCCTTCCTCGCCTCGCCTGCCGACGGCACAGCCGTGCGCCTGCGCTTCGGCCACGCCGAGACGCTCATGCCCCTGCTGTCGCTGCTGCACCTGCCCGGCTGCTACTACATGACCAACTATTTCGACACCGTGGCGCTTCACTGGTGCGACTTCGACATCGTGCCCATGGCCGCCAACCTGCAGATCATCATCTTCAAGAGCACCGTCAGCGGCCGCATCTACGCCCGCGTGGACCTCAACGAGCGGCCCGTGGCCGCCATCCCCGGCAGCGACGTCATCTACCCCGCCTGGAAAGAGCTCCGCGGCTACATGCTCCACTGCCTCCCCCTCTACGCCTTCTAAGATCCTGCCCCATAAAACTGTTAACGCTCTTAGCACCTTTCGCCCACTAAAATTCAATTATTATTGTTAACTTTGCGCATATATGCCGCGGCGGCCACGACGGCCGGCTGGCCGGCGAACGCACACCAACCATGACTCAACGAGAATTGCAGAAAAACAGCCCCTACTCCTCGGGCATGACGGGCTGCGGCTTCATGCTAGACGAGATGACGCGCCTGCTGCCACTGCTGATGGCGGAGGATTCTGACGCGCTTCTCAAGCATGAGGCGGAGGCCAATGAATACCTGATGGTAGGCACCAAGGCCACGCGCATGCGCATGCTCCCTGAGTTCAAGCGCCGATACAACGCCGTGCCGCGCGGCTTCTGGGAGCAGTATCTGGAGCTGTCGCCGAGGATGCAGCTTCTGGCCATGTACTACGTCTTGCTTAAAGCCTACAGGATATTTTTTGATTTTCAAGTGGATGTGGTGCGGACCAAATGGCAATCGTTCAGCCGAGTTGTGACGAATAACGACCTCCTGGCCGCTCTCTCTGACATAGCCTGCCGCGACCCGTTCGTAGACTCGTGGACAGACGCCACGCGCAAACGCGTGGCAGCAGCCTTCCGCACGGCCATGCGCCAGGTGGGCTTCATCTCCGGAGCCAGCGACGAGCTGCGCGAGCTCGACTATGCCGACTCCGAGCTGGCCTTCTTCCTGCGCATCGGCGAGCCATGGTTCCTCGACGCCATCTTGCTGCCCAAATATCGCATCGATGCCATTAAATCCCTTATATCATGAGCCAGGACGTAGTAGACCGTCTGTACCAGCGCCTTTGCAGCCCCGATTTCCAGGACACCGCGCATGGCGACCTGTTCTACAACTACTTCATCGTGCCCTACGACCCCGCGAAGGAGTACGCCACCCGCGAGCGCATACAGTGGTATCAAGATAATCTGATCCGGCCCACCAACTATGTCGACGTGCTCTACCTCGACATCTTCGAGGAATTCTGCGCCTACCTCGACACCAAGCCGTTTGGCAAGAAGCATCCGTCATATCTGAAATATCTGCTTGATAAGGAACAGCGCGACGAGCAGAGTTCGCAAGGCGTCTTCCGCACCCTCAACCAGCTGGCTCAGAGCGATGGTTTCATATCCCACATCCACACCCGCATCCTCTCCCACACCGGCGCCGACGCTGGCTCTCGCACGCCCTACGTCTTCATATCCGGCATCGGCAACATCTATCCATACCTGCGTCTATCCACCTTCCTCAACAAATACGAGGAGCACAACCTCACCGACCAATACAAACTCATAATCTTCTATCCCGGGCAGTCGGATGGCAACTCCTTCAAGCTTTTCGACCGCTTCAACGACCAGCACGTCTACCGAGCCGCCCTTATTCTTGACTTCCGAAACGACACCACCCATGACCAGCTTTAACCACCTGCGCGAACTATACGCGAAAGACATCGATCGCAAATTCAACCCAGCCGTCAATGCCTCTGATTTCAAGCCCGAGACCGTAAACGTCGAAATCGACGAGTATGTCTTCACCGACGAGCTTATCAACAGCATCTACGACGTGCTCCACAACATCCGCGACCGCCAGACCGCTCACAACGGCATCTGGATCAACGGATACTTCGGCTCCGGTAAGTCGCATTTCCTGAAGTTCCTCAACTATTGCCTGCACCCTGCCTACAGCGAGCGGGCTATGTCGAAATTCACCGAAGCGGTCAGGGACCACGACCCGCTGCAAGACCCACAGTCGCGATGCGATGTCACTGTCGCCGACGCCGAGAGCCTCGCCTCCTGGCTGCGCGGAGCCACCGTCGAGACCACGCTCTTCAACATCGGCTCTGTGGCCAACTCCAACACCAACACGCAGCGCGTCTTCACCGAGGTGTTCTGGCACGAGCTCAACCGCCACCGCGGGTATAACACCTTCAACCTTCCATTGGCGCAGTATCTGGAGAAAGCCCTCGACGAGAAGGGCAAGCTGCAGGAGTTCCGCGACCGCCTCGACGACGAGTTCGGCTGGGACTGGGCCACGATGGCCGCCGAGCTGGCCAACACTGAGATCGACACCGTGCTGGAGGTGGCGAAGGACGTGGCCCCGTCGCTATCCACCGACGTGATCCGCGAGCGCATACTCCGCAACGATTTCCCCCTCTCCGTCGAGGCTTTCATGAACGAGCTGCGAGCCTTCGTCGCCAACAAGCCCGACAACTTCCGCTTCATATTCTTCGCCGACGAGATTTCGCAGTTCATCAACAACAGCGGCTCCATGCTCTTGACTCTGCAGCAGATCGTCAGCGACCTGCACGAGGCCTGCGACGGCAAGGTGTGGATAGCATGCACGGCCCAGCAAGACCTCTCCGAGCTCATAGGCGAGTGCCGCCTCTCGCAGGCCACCGACGACATAGGCAAGATCATGGGCCGATTCCAGGTCAAAGTCTCCCTGAAAGGCACCAACTCTGAGTATATCACCCAGAAGCGCATACTCGAGAAAAAAGGCTCTGCCGCCATGGAGCTTGAGCAGGCCTTCGACACCATCCACTCCAATATATCAGCCCAGCTGCTGCTGCCCACAGGCTACAACATCTACCGCTCGCGGCAAGAGTTCGCCGCCTACTATCCCTTCGTGCCCTACCAGTTCACGCTGATGATGCACATCTTCGATGCCTTCGTGGCCCAGGGATTCGTCGACAAGGAGGTGAAGGGCAACGAGCGCAGCATCATCAAGATCACCCACTCAGTGGCCAAGGACACCAAAGACCAGCCCGTGGGCCCGCTCGTGTCGTTCGACCAGTTCTACAACGCCATGTTCCGCGGCTCGCTCACGGCCAAGGGCCAGAAAGCCATAGCCATGGCCAACAACGTCATACAAGAGTACCACACCAACCGCGACCTGGCCCAGCGCGTGGTCAACCTGCTATTCATGATCTGCAACATGGACGAGCAGCAGCGCCGAGTATTCCCCGCCACTACCGACCACGTCACCTCCCTGCTCATGCGCGATGTCGACGACAATAAGCTCCAGCTCAAAGCACAGGTGCAGGACATCGTCAACTATCTATGCGACAAAAACATCCTGCGCCGCGATGTCCTCGCCGACGGCCACACCGAGTTCTACTCCTTCTTCACTGAGGAGGAGCGCAACATCGCCCAAGCAATCAAAAACCAGTATGTTGACAATGACTTCATGCTCAACATGCTCATAGATTTCTTCAAAACCTACCTGGCCCCGCGCAACCGCGAGAGCTTCGGATCGTCGCACTTCTCGATCGGCGGAGCGGTTAACGGCAAGACGTTCCTCAACTCTAACGCCGACATTCTGGTGGAATTCGTGCTCGAAAGCACCGGCAGCGTCCACGACTTCGCCTTCCGCAACCCCAACCCCCGACTGGCTTTCTACATGGCCGACGGATTCGCCGCCGACCCCGACCTGCGCGACGCCCTGGCCTGGGTGTGCAAGGCCAGCAAATACGTCAACTCGCCCGAGCACAGCGGTGGCTCTGATGTGCGCAAGGCTGCCCTCGACAAGTTTCGCCAGCGCGCGCAGGAGCTCTACGCCTCGGTGCAGAAGACTCTCAAGGACATCTTCAACGCTGCCCCCGTCATCTCCGGCACGAGCATCATCAACATAGCCCCTGCCACACGCGACAAGACGCGCTATGACGAGGCCATGCACACTCACCTGAAAAACGTCTACCAATACGCCGAGCTGGCCACGGGATCGTCTGTGCCTCGCACCGAAGCCGAGCTCAAGGCCAAGGTGCAGCGCCCCTCCGAGCCGGGCGAATACTCCGGAGTCAACGCCAACCTCTCGCTCCCGGAGGAGGAGATTAACAACTTCATCACCTCCCGCGGCGGCGAGGTGAACCTCCAGGACATCGTGCGCCATTTCCAAAAGGCCCCCTATGGCTGGAGCCAGATGGCCACGCTCTTCTTCACCAACGAGCTGGTGCGCCGCAACGTGCGCGAATACACCTTCAACAACGCCGAGAACCCCTCGCGCGCCGTGGTGGCCGCCAACATCACCCGCGAGACGGGGCGCTTCATGGTCAAAGCCTCCAAGGTGGTGCCCCCCGAGGTGCTCAGCGCGTTCAAAAAAGCCTGGACGGATATCTTCATGGAGGCTAACACCCCCTCCACATCGCATCCCGCGGACCTGCACGCCTGGGCAAAAGATCGCCTGCACACCAACGTCAGCAACACCAACACCGAGGTCATCGCACGCCTGGGCGCCGAATCCCCCGTGGTGCCGAAGGTGCAGCAGGCCATCGACATGATGCAGCAGTGGCTGGCCATCCGCGACGATGAGCAGTTCTTCCGCCGCGTGGCCGCAGACTGCGACATAGCCAAGCAGCTGATGGACACCGTCAAGCGGGTGCGCGAGTTTGTCGGCAACGACAGGATGTTTGGCGCATATCGCTGCTTCCTTACCTTCGTCCGCGATAACCGCGACAACTGGGACGCCCTGCCCGAGAGCTGCCGCCCCGACATCAACGGCCTGCAGACCATCGCTACAGAGCCGTGGCCCATCGACAAGATGAACCACTACAAGCGCATGCACCGAGCCCTGGACCATGCTCTGGACGAGCTGCGCCGCTCCTTGCGCCAACAGATCGAAGAGAAGCTCCGCAGCCAGGACAGCGAGCTCACCGCCTTCGCCGCAGACAAGGGCGTGCCATATGCCTCGTCAGTCGAGAGCGAAATCACCCGAGCCACGAGCTCATCCAACATCTCCACGCTCAAAAACAACCTCCTGTCCGACGATTGGCGCGCCAAGCAGGTGGAAAGAATCAACGCTGCCATCCCCACGCCCCCGCCCGTCATCATCGATGGTGGATCCGGCGGTGGTGAAGGAACGCCCCCGCCCGCGCCTCCTCGCAAGGTGGTAAAGCGCCTGCGCCTGCGCACCTCCACGCTCTCCAACCTCAAGAGCATGGACGACGTCAACGCCTACCTCGCCCGCCTGCGCCAGCAGATCATCGACGAGCTTGGCAACGCCGACGAGCTCCAGATTCTGTGATTCCACCATATTGGGCCGCACGGCCGGTGCGGCCGCAGATAACGCCCTCACCCATGACGCGATAAATAAATGATTTGATTCCCCACCCCCTTTAGCCCCCTCCCCGAAATTCGGGGAGGGGGCCAGGGGGTGGGGCAATCGCACAGATGGGCATAGTTGCGGTCGCCACAGGTGGCGACCCTACAGCTAACACATTGGATGCGATGTCGTTAACATATTTCGTTTTGCGGCGAGGGCGCTTCCGGGGGGGCGGATTTTGTTTTCCGGGAATTATTTGCTACCTTTGAGGGCATATCGCCTTGCTTTTTCTTGGCTCTCTCTTGATGTCGCTCTTTGTTTTTTCGAAAAAATGAAAAATTCTGCTCTGAAAAAATTCGCCGCGGAGTCGCGGCGCATGCTTATAGCGGGCGTGCGCGGCCGCCTCAACGCCATGGGCTTTAACGCCGACGGCTCATTGCGCTTCCGCCCGAAGGCCATAGACGGGGGCGCCACCATGGGCGACGGTGCCAGCGCCGGAGCCCACGCCTTCAATTTCCCTGACTTCACGCATCTGTGGGAGGCCCTGCACACCCGCATCCAGGTGCACGGGGCCGAGTTCGTGGTGGAGGAGGCGGCTTATACCTGGTTCAACCGCCTGATGGCCCTGCGCATCCTGGCGCGCAACGGCCTGGCGCCTGCCGCGCTTGACTATGTTGACCCCGCTGTGCGCTTGCCCCGCGTGGTCACCGACGCCCGCGCCGGACACACCCCCCCGCTGTCGGAGGCAGAAACAAAAGCCCTGGGGCGCATAATACGCGACAGCAGTCGCACTTACGACCAGTTCGCCCTGCTCATCCGCGCCGTCTGCGCCGACAACGGCATTATCCGCGGATGCTTCGGCGGTATCACAGACTATTCCTTCCTGCTCCTGCCTCAGGAGATCCTCGTCCCCGGCGCTTTCATCGACAAGCTTAACGAGGCCGACGAGTTCATATCCGCCGACGACTGGCGCACGCCCGAGCTCATCGGCTGGCTCTACCAGTTTTATATCTCCGAGAAGAAAGACGAGGTATTCGCCAAGAAAGGCGGATACACCAGCGACGACATCCCCGCCGCCACCCAGATCTTCACCCCCAACTGGATCGTCAAGTATATGGTGCAGAACACCCTGGGCCGCATCTACCTCGACAACAACCCCTCCTCGCCCCTCGCCGCGTCGTGGCAGTACCTGGTGCCCGAGCCCAGCGCGCAGGAGGAAAGTACGGCTTCCCCATTGCCTGTTACTTCCCTGGAGTCCCTGACGTGCGCTGACCTCTCGTGCGGCTCGGGCCACATCCTCAACGAGATGTTCGACCTGCTGCTGCAGCTCTACGCCGACGACTTCTATTCGCCTCGCGAGGCCATCGAGGCCATCTTCCGCAAGAACATGGTGGGCGTTGACATCGACATCCGCGCCCGTCAGCTCGCCCAGTTCGCCCTGCTGCTCAAGGCCAGCCAAGTAGACAGCGCCTTTGCCGACGGCCACTGCATGCCCCGCATATACGCCTTCCCCGACAAGTATACACTTGGAGAGAATCAACTGCGTGATGACATTCGCCAAGTAATGGGAAAATGTGAGCAAAGAGCTGAGGATGAGCTTGTAAAAGCAATAAAATTGTTTGAAAAGGCGGAGGTATTAGGCTCGATAATGAAATTTCATATCAAAGATGACACATTAGAGAAGGTTTCAAGTATTCTCACTGAATCATCTATTGATAAAGACAATCCTGCGTCAGAGCGTCTTATACCTTTCTTTGAAATCATATGTGCCCTTACCACTAAATATTGCGCATTAGTATCTAATCCGCCGTATATGCCTACTTCGCGAAATACGGAATTGGCAAAATATGCTAAAGATAACTATCCCGACACCAAAGCCGATATGTTTGCCGTGTTCATGGAAATGATGATACGGCAGGTTAAAGAGCATGGAAGAATCGGTACGATTACGATGGAGTCTTGGATGTTCCTTTCTTCTTTTGAGAAGATGAGGAAAAACATTCTTGACAACTACTTCATAAGCACTCTCGGCCACTTCGGTTGGCACATAATTGGAATTGCTTTTGGCACTGTTATGACAATAATTGAAAAGTCTTCTCCAGCCAATCGCAAAGGCGTGTATTCATATCTCACCATTGATGATGTAAATAGAGAGATCAATGTACCATATGTTTACCCCAAAACCGACAATGGAAGATACGCCGTCGTTGACCAGAAGCAGTTTGAGCAGATACCCGGCGCGCCGATCGCTTATTGGGTGAGCGATAAGATACGTGAAACCTTCACAAACAACCTGCCGTTGTCGGCTGTTGCAAGCCCTTGTGTTGGCTTGCAGACAGCCGACAACGGCAGGTTCGTCCGCTCATGGTTTGAGGTCGCCGTGACAAAGA
>CAZSHV010000027.1:0-5477 GCA_964606815.1 uncultured Bacteroides sp.
AAGCGGCCAGACGGGATGCTCATCTTAGCTGCAGGCAATTTCACGGCCAGGGAGCCACCGTCGGCCTCGGTGAGGAGTATGGCGAAGGTGTCGGCCTCTCGCGCCTGGCTTATGCTCAGAAGGGCTGCCGAGCTGACGACGAAGGGGCGGTCGGCCGGTGCGTCGGGATCTTGGCTCTCGCCGGGGCGCGTCGGCCGGTCGGGCTCGTGGCTCGTGCACGCGGCAAGCAAAATCGCGGCAAGGAGGGCGAGTACGAGCGAAAGGAATCGAGACGTAAATGGTGTCATTCGGCTTTGGATCGGCCTATGGTGCGCACGGCCTCCTCGAAGCCGTCGCGGTCCAAAGCGCGGCTCTTCAGGCGGTTGCGGTATGCATAGACGGTGTTGAGGGAATAGTTGAGCACTTGGGCGATGCGACTGGCGTCGTCGATGCCCATGCGGATGAAGGCCAGGATGCGCAGGTCGGTGTTCATGCGTTGGCCGGGCTCGAGCACGATGCGCTCGTCGGGGCGCAGCAGGGCGTTGACATCGTCGACGAAAGTGGGGCAGATGTGCAGGAAAGCATCGTCGAAGACATCGTAGAACTCGGCCGACTGGTCTTCGATGAATTTTCCCGACTTCACCATGCGCAGCAGTTCGTCGGCGTGGCCCGTCTTGATTTTGCTCTCGGCAATCTTACAGAACTGGTTGAGCTTGTCCATGTAAATGGAGCACAGAGACAGGAATCGGCTGATGTAAGCCTCCTTCACGTCGTTGGCCTCGTGGAGGCTGCGGCGCAGCATGCGCTCGCGTCGTTTGTCCTTGAGCAGGCGCAGCACGGCGGCGGCCAGCAGCAGGATCACGGCCACGAGGGCTGCCACGCCCCACCAGGCCCAGGTCTGCATGGTCTGGGCACGGTCGCGGTAGGCTTTCTCGATGATGGGCAGGGCCAGCGAGGCCTCCACCATGCGGATGTTGGCATGGCAGGCCACGGCATACTCCATGGCCAGCGACAGGTAAGCATAGGCCCTCTCCACGTCGCCGCTGGCGTTGAGCTCCACGCCAAGGTCCTGCAGGGACGTTATCTCGCGCGTGGCGGTGAGGATGTCGCTGCGCGCGCTCTCGGCCAGGTAGTAGAGCATGGCGTCGGTGTCGCCCGCGCTGTCTGCTATCTGCGCCAGCATGCTGCAGGCACGGGCGCGGATGTTGCTGTTGGCCGGCTCGCGCTCGGCCAGGTCGGCCAGCACCGCACGCGCTCGGCCGTGCTGACCCTTGAGCATGTAGGCCTCGCCCACGTTCAGCTTATATTCCGGCGACTGCTTGGGCAGCAGCTCGATAAGGCGTTGTTGCGCCTCGGCCGCCTGCGCCTTCATGCGCGAGGCATACTCAGGATATCGGCCATAGTAGCCGGCCACGTAGCTGTACATCTGGCGGGCGCAGTCGTAGTAATCGGCCAGCAGGTGAGCAGGCAGCGAGTCGGGGTTCAGCTCCCCGTTCATAATGTCGTAGGCACGCTGGTTGAAGCCCGCCAGGGGCATGAGCGAGGCCATGCGCATGCGCATCAGAGCGCGCGTGTCGGGGTCGGAGGTCAGGGCGAAGGCGCGCGTGTAGCAAGTGAGGGCCGAGTCGTTGTCGTATGCAGTGAACTCGCGGGCCAGGGCGGCCAGCTCCGCCACCGAGTCGGCCCGGCCGGGAGCCAGCGCCAGGCGCGCGGAAATAGAGTCGATGCGAGCCTGCCGCGCCGAGATGTAACGCCCCTGCAGGCGTATCTCGTTGTCCAGGCGACGCAGCGCCCGGTCAGTCTCCTCGCCCGTCACCGCCGACGCCCCCCAGGCCCCAAGCAGGTATATGATTATGAAAAATACTCTTTTCATGAACGATGAGTAAGGTTTAATTTTTCAAGAACGGCGGGAATTAATCCGAATGAACATGCCCCCAGAATGTAGCCGCACCATTTTTCGAAGTATGTTATTACCAATCCAGTGGCGATGAAAGTCAGGACTGCCAGAACTATATTGAAGATTATATCTTTCCAAAGCACTTGTGGTCTATATAATATTAAGTCAAACAATAGCGAAGCAAATAACGAAATGCCCACAATAGCAATGATTCCGAGTAAATCGTTGAACTCGGGCAAAAATCTACCAGTATAATCTTTATAAAATAAAGTACAGCCGAGTATAGTTAATGCCATTGTTATGAGATAACATATTGGGTGGCCTTTCCCCTTGATAACGTTGAACGAGTAAAAGTAGCTCTCACCCGCCTCGGTCTCGATTTTGGCTCGCCATTTGCCTTTGTCCTTGAACTTAATTGTGGATGCTTGAGCAGCATCAGTGGCAATCATCACATGGTTCTCGCTTCCGATGTTTATAATGCGATTAAAAGTTATTACACTATGGCCTGATGGGCCAAAAACGGTGATTTTGATATCTTGAGTTCGTGGTTCGGCTGAAGCTAAAGTGGAATCTGCATGTATGCGCATGTATATTCGCCGGGCGTCGCAAGGTATGGAATTACCCCAGTCTCCATCGTCCGCTTTAACTGCGAAATCAGACAATTTTACCCCTGCAGGCTCTCCCTGATGGTTGACTACCTCGAAAGTGTAATTGAGCACATCTCCAGCCTCGGTTAAGAAGTCCATCCGCCAAGAACCTGGGATTGTGACTAACACTGTGGGAGTAAATGTGAAATAGCTCTCGCTACCGATTTTGATATAGCGCTTAATTGTGTCGACTAATACGCCACGCGAATTGTATAACCTTATGGTTAACACTTGTGTGGGCTTGGTGGCGGAGGCACACTCTGCCAAGTACCGCACATGTATTTGTTGTGCATTCAGCGGTATAGAGTTTGACCAATCTTGGCCATCAGTCTTTACAGCAAATTGAGAGAGGCTAATTTTCGCCGGGGTACGCTTTTTTACCTCAAAAGTCTGCGAAATGACGTTTCCAACATCAGGCCGTATGATTATCCGCCAAGTGCCGGGCGTAGAGAATGCCAGGCCGGATGTTGACCCAATGCTTTGCAGCATCAGCGTAGTTTTTCCTGCGTAAATAGTGCGCCGAGTGACGTATGTGGCGTTATGCGTGGAAGCGGAGTCCGTGAGAAGATTCCCTGAGGGAGTGTATACTGAAACGTGGATTGTTAGCGCTCGGTAATACCCTTCGACGGAGGGTGCCATTACGGTGATTTTAGGCGTAATGTATTGAGCGTCGTTCCAAATGACGTTTCCGGCGTCTATTCGCGTGCCGTTGCGATTGCTCTGATATACTGCAAAGTCAGTGATAATTGGATTTGCAATCCTTTCTTTTTTCGGTTTTACTTCAAATTGAGCGGAGAAGACATCTCCAGCCACCGTGGTTACCTGCACGGTCCACACGCCTGGAGCAGCGAATTGGTCGCCACTTTGACTGCCGAAGCTGCCAAGATTCAGGAGAGTTTGGTGGCCTACTGTCTGTGAAATTGTATACGTAAAACCTACAGGAGAATCCCAATGACGCACAAGCTCACCGGAAGGCTTGAGTATGGAGATTTTAAACACCTCTGTTGAGGTGCTGTAATCATCAGTATTCGCTATTGCAGATATCTCAATGTAACGAGTGTCTGTTTTTATGTTGCCTTTTGGCGCTCTGCCTCCGCTATCCTTGCGTGGAGTAATATTTAAATCGCTCAGCCTTATTTTTCGAGCTCCAGCGGTGGCTGGGGTGGGGGATTTGCGGACGTCGAAGGTGTCGGTGTAGGTGGCTCCGTCAGTGGTGCGGAATTCAATGCGCCATGTGCCGCATTTGCCGAAGGGTTTGGTGGTGCCGCTGCCTTGGGCGGAGACGAGCAGGCAGAGGTTTGTGCGTCCTAATTTCAGGTCGCGGTCCACGACACGCACGCAGCTGCCGGCGGGATTGTATACCTTGATGTTGACACTTGGAGACTGGACGGGGATGTCTTCGCTTTCGGCGAAAAAGCGGATGTAAATCTTTTTGGCGTTGTGGGGTATGCTGTTAGCCCAATCATCGTTGTCGGCCTTGATTGCGAACTTTGAAATACGGATTTTAGCGGCAGTAGCTTTCTCGACTTTGGGTGCGGTAGCTTGCACCTGTCTCACTTCGAAAGAGTGGGAGAAGTGGTCGTCGGCTTCGGTGTGAATCTCGACGCGGCCGGTGCCTGGTGTGGGGAATAGGGCGCGGGAGTTGAATCCCCATGTGCCGAGGTCGATGGCAGTTTCTCCCCGCGATACGTCGAGGGTGGCGCAGAATGACGCGTCGGCGGGGGAGTCGTCGGCGCGAAGTAGGACGCCGTCGGCCCCGTAGATGCAGACTTTAAAGGTCTGCTGCGTGTCTCGCTCGGCGGCTGCGGCGAGTTCGGCTTTGATTGTGACTTTTTTCTGGTCGGTATAGACGATGCGACGGCGCGTGGCAGCGGGGATTACTCGTATCTTTGAAAACGAGAATTTTGTTTCGGGGACGGGAATGCGGGCGGAGGAGCAGAGGGCGGACTGCAGGGCGCGGTAGGTGTCGCGGCCGGTGCAGTAGAGGGTGTGGGCTCCGGCGCGGATGTTCTGCAGGCATTCTTTATGGGCCAGGTCGCCGGCGTAGTGGGCGCTGGCGTCAGAGAGGGTGGCGATGCGCTCGTCGGCCCATGCCGGCAAGCCAGAGGTGTACTCCATGGTGCGCCAGCCCGTAAGGAGCTCCTCGGCGGCCTCGCGCTCGCCCGGGGCCTTCATACTGCCCTTGCGATCGCCGAACTGCCGTTCGCACTGCAGCCACTGCGACACCTTGATTTTGATTATCTGCTTGGGCAATTTCATGGTGATTGCTCTGCGAGTTCAGCTAAATGGTGGCGAGGAGCGAACCCAGGAAGTAGATTACCGCGGCTGCGATGAAGTAGCCTACGCATCCCCATCCGGTTTTCGCCACCTCGAAACTCTGCATGGGGTAGGAGAAGCCGTTGATGGTGAAGTCTATAAAGTATCGGCCCGCGGGGAGGGGCACTGTGACGCTGGCGGGAGGGAGCTGCGCGGAGGTGCCGTTAATGCGGAGGTTGGTGGTGGGCACGGCCGCCACGGTGGTGCCGTCGAGGGTGTGTATGCTGTATCTCACTTCGTAGATGCCGTTGATGTGCTCGCCCATCTTTATGGTGGGCTGGATCCAGTCGGCATTGGGCTCGACGGTGGAGGAGTCGTTGTGCTTGGGGGTGTGGAAGCTGCCGCCGGTGATGTTGAAGGGCTTGACGGGCGCGGCGGGGTGCTTGACGGTGAAGGAGGACGAGAACTCGCGGCCGTCTTGTGTGCGCACGCGGATGGTCCACTTGCCCGGCACGGCGTACATGCGGCCGCTCTCCGAGCCCCAGCTGCGCAGGCGCAGGGTGGTCTGGCGGCCGGAGAAGGTGCGGTTGGTGGAGAATGTGGCGCCGGCTGGCGACACGCCCGGTGTGGATAGCACCACGCCGGCGGGCGAGATGATTGACACCGTGAAGGTCTGAGTATGGCTCTCGGTGGAGTTG
>CAZSHV010000027.1:5577-21327 GCA_964606815.1 uncultured Bacteroides sp.
ATGCGCAGGGTGTAGGTGCCGGCGGGGATAGCCGAGCAGTTGAAGATGTCGGGCATCCATGTGGAGCTGGTGCGCGGGGCGGTGAATGAGAACGTGTTTGATCTCACCACCGCGCCGCTGCGGCCCAGGAGCTCGAAGGTGAATTGGTAGGTGCGGTCCTTGACCAGATTGTTGAGCACCATGTTGGCGCGGAGCGTGCCCGATGCGTCGGCCTCAAGGCTGGTGACGTCGCGCTCCGCGATTCGGTAGTTCTGATACAAGCTTATAACCAGCGAGGCAGCCGCGGGCATGTCAGCGGCCGATAGCGCGAATGCCGCCGTGGGCACGGCTATGCCGGCGTCGGCGCATAGGCGCTGCTGGAACTGGTCGTAAACGGATTTGTCGGTACAGTACACCACGCGCGCTATGCCGCGGAACGACATTGCTATGGTCTTCAACCCCAGGTCGCTGGCATGGGCCACGTCGGCTGCCGCCATCTCGTCGATCTGCTCGCCGGCATGGCGGGCAAGGGCTTCAGAGTAGGCATACTCTCGCCAGGCAGTGAGCAGAAACTGAGCGGCCAAGCGCTCGGCCGGCGTGAGGTCGGCCAGGCGGGGCTGTATGGCTTCGGAGCTTCGGCGCCAGTCGGCGAGCTTGAGCTTGAAAATTGTGGGATTGTACTCGGGCATAAACGCTTAAGGGGTTAGAGGGTCAGCCGATAGTGATTCCGCCCAGGGCATCCTTGTCTTTGCTGAGCTGCTCGTCGGTGCGCACGCCGTGCACCCTGAGCTCGAAGTCGATGCGGTCGTTCTCGACGTAGGCGCGCACGCTGAGCATGCCCTCCGAGTTGATTTTGAAGGTGACGACGATGGGTGTGCCCTCGGGCCAGTCGCGGGTGAGTCGCAGCACGTGGTCGTCGATGAGCACGCAGCTGTTCTGGCTCACCACGGAGTGCATGTCAGGGTCGGTGAAATCGCTCTCGAAGACCTTCATCGACACGCTGCGCTGGTTGGCGGTGACGGTGGTAAAGCGCATGGTGTGCTCGCAGGGCAGCGAGGTGTTGGCGAATATCATGTTCTGCACCTTGTTGTCCTTGAGGTCGGTGCCGTAGGTCTTAGATGTGACGTTGAAAATCTGGCCGGGGCCCGGCTTAGGCTCTTCAGTGTGTCCACCGGTGTTTCCGCCGTCCTCGTTGATGGTAACCTGGTATTTGGCGAAAATCGCGGCGCCTTTGGCCACGCTCTGGTGGGGGTCGGAGAATCGAGCGTCTACGCCGAAGGCGTCGTTGACAGCAGCCTTCACCTGGGGCATGAGCGTGGAGCCGCCCACGAGCAGGAACTCGTCGATGTTGCCGTAGCCTTTTTTGCGAGCCAGGTCTATGGTCTCGCGAGTGAAGCGGAGAGTCTCCTGCAGTAGTGGCTCGGTGAGGGCGTCGAAGATGCTGCGGTCGAATTCCACCTTGGCGGTGAGGCCGTCAAACTGCACGTTGGTGCTTATGGTCTTGGATAGGTTGGTGAGTCGCTTTTTCTGCGTCTCTGCCACGCTCATGAAATAGGCGCGCACGATGGGGTCGTCGATGCTGTAGGTTGTGCCGTTGGTCTCGTTGAACACCTCGAGGATGAAGCGCGCGAACTCCAGATCCCAGTCGGCGCCGCCCAGGTGGTGGTTGCCGCCGGTGGCGATGACGTTGATGGCGTTGTTCTCGACTCGGATGATGGTGACGTCGAATGTGCCGCCGCCGAGGTCGTAGACGAGAATGGTCTTGTTCTGCCTCTTCTGCGCGCCGTAGGCGATGGCTGCGGCTGTGGGCTCGTTGATGACGGCCAGCACGTTGAGGCCGGCGAGCTCGCCAGCTTGCTTGGTCTGCATGCGCTCCTTATGGCCGAAGTAAGCGGGGCAGGTGATGACCACGTCGGTGGTGGGGTCCGCATTGCCGCTATCGTTGGCGTCTTGCACGAGTTTGCGCAGTATGAGGGAGGATATTTCCGAGGGGTCGAGGTGATAGGGGAACGAGTTGCGCGACTTGTCGAAAGCCGTGTCGTCGCCCATAGAACGCTTGATCAGGGATACAGTCTGGTCGGGAGCCATGAGGAGCATGTTCTTTGCCTCGTCGCCGACCACCACATCAGT
This sequence comes from uncultured Bacteroides sp., assembly GCA_964606815.1. Taxonomy (GTDB): domain Bacteria; phylum Bacteroidota; class Bacteroidia; order Bacteroidales; family Muribaculaceae; genus CAG-873. The sequence goes on from CAZSHV010000027.1 coordinate 7,687, forward strand.
CTCCGACTCAAAGTAGACCACGGATGGAGTGGTGATTTCGCCCGAAAGGCCAGGGATCACGACAGGCTTGTCGAAGTTGTCGAGCTGAGCGATGCAGCTGTAGGTGGTGCCAAGGTCAATGCCGTAGGGGTTTGCCATAGGGATGTGGATTTTTTAAGCGATTAGATTATGATTAATTATTTCTTGGGGGTGTCGACTTTGGGCGCAGGGGCTTCGGTGGGAGCTGGCAGCTCGTCTGCGGAAGTGGGCTCGGGCTCGGGGTCATTGTGGGCCTCTGTGGGAGCTTCCGCGGGAGCCTCGGCGGGAGCGGGCTCTGAGGCGGAGTGGGTGTCGAGAGTGATCTCTTCCTCGTCTTCGGGGAGAGCGAAGTATTTGTAGACCGTCACTTTTGCCGGGTTGATGACGCGGTCGGACATCAGGTCGCGGTATCCTGGCTCGGAGCAAGATGCGATGTGGCCGTCGAGCTGCTTTTCGGCTGTTGGGTGCGTTTCGATGGCGGCGTGAAGCTTGCGGTCGAATTTGTCTAAATGCGCGGGAAGCACCATCTCCACGTTGAAATCAGCATCCAGCTCGGAGAGCGCGAATTCCAGGGCTGCGTCGACCAAACCGGAAAGACGCTCGAAGGCCTTGGGGTCGCTGTTCGCAGCGAGCTTGGTGGCTGCGTCTTTGACGGCCTGCAGCCGGGAGGCAACCTTGATGAGGGAATTGAGCACGGGAGTGCGCACCTCCTCGACGATGCCTTTGCGATTCTTCATCATGTCGGCATGCATTTTGTCGATAAGTTCGTCCTTATGGACGCTGTCGGAAACGAGCGCCAGGATTTGGTCGATTTTTGCTAATATTTCGGGGTCGGTGATGGGGGTCTGCATTGCGGGTGGGATGTCGGATGTGGATGGGTGGAGTAATGTGATAAAGATTACACGCAAAGGTAGCAAAAAACTTCTGAATTGCCAACCATTTGCAATATTGCAAAAAAGAGCGTCGAGCGAAAAAGCGACAAGCCTCGGCCCATCGGGCCGAGGCTTGCGTAGAGTATCAGTGACAGAGAGGGTTTAGTTCTCGTCGATGGTGACGGCGCGGTCGAGGGCCACGAATTTCTCGCCCATGTCGCAGAGGTTGCCGTTGTCGGTGGTAGCGGTGATCTGAGCGGCAGGCACACCGAATTTGAGGAGCTGCTTCTCAACGCCGGCCACGCGGTTCTTGCGCAGGCGGATGTTGATGGGCTCGGTGCCGGTGTAGTTGTCGGCCCAACCGGTGAGGGTGTAGGTCTTGTCGGGGTTAGCCTTCATCACGTTGGCCACGGCGCCGAGGACGTTGATGTCCTTGCGGGTGAGCTTGTAGACGTTGATGGGGTAGTAGATGGTGGCCAGAGGGCCGCGCTTTGTCTCAACCACCTGCTTGGGGGCGTTGAGGCAGTTGCGGAGCTGGGCCTCGAGGTCGGCGATACGAGCGTCGGCAGCCTCAAGACGTGCGCGGAGAGCGTCGCAGTTCTCGGGCTCGGGGCAAACAGCCACGATGGGGGCATTCCAGGTGTTCTTACCGAGGTCGACGGAGAAGCCGATGTTGGCCTGCACGTCGTGCATCAAGCGGCGCGACATGCCGTTGCCCTCGTCAGCATGGAAGTTATCCATGGGCTCCCAGCGGAGGTCGAGGAAGAGGCTGAAGCGGTCGGAGAGGTGGAACTGGTTGATAAGACCCACGCGGGCAGCGAGCACGCGGTCGTGGGTGTTCTGCCAGCCGTCGCGTTTGCCAGCGGCGTCATATTTGGGACCGAAGTTCCAAAGGGCGCTCACGCCGGCATAGAGGATGCCGTTGTAGACGCGGCCGGGCTTGTAGCCGCACCACCAGTTGGTGAGGTTGAGCATGAAGTCGAAGGCCGGGCCCACGCTCTGGAAGCGCTGCTTGTACCATTTGCCGTCTACGAGGTTGTCGCGGTAAGCGCCGTTGGGGCTGTCAGAGAGACCCTTGGTGGTAATCCAAGTGGCACCGAGGCGGGCACCAGCTACGGGAGAGAACCATTTGCCTACATAGATAGCGGCCTGGGGGGAGAAGCGGTCCTTGAGGTCGCGCTCTTTGTCGCGGTGGCTGAAGAGCACGTTAGCGCCGCCTTCAGCGGTGATGAACCAGTTGTCGCGGAAGCGGTTCACGAGGTAGCCCTGCTGGGCGTCCTCAACGAATACGACCTCCTGCTGCTGCTCCTGGGCGAGGGCTGAGCCACCGCACAGGCATGCGCAAGCGATTGCTAAAAGGGTAGTCCTTTTCATTTGGGATTGCTTTTAGAGGATTGTTTATAATTTGTTTAATTGTTACAAGACGTAGCGAAGCACCGCGCGGGCGCGGCGTTTCAAGTGGCAAAGTTACAACTTTTTTATAAAAATTCCGAATTTTTCACGGATTTTGCATTATTTAACAGTTGGTCACATGCTGAGGAAGGCTTTGACGTCGGCCAGCACGGAGGTCGGGGTGAAGCCGAACTTCTCGTCGAGCACCTTGTAGGGGGCCGAGGCGCCGAAGCGGGTGAGGCCTTTGACGTGGCCGTTGAAGCCGCTGATCATGCGCAGGGTGGCGGGCAGTCCGGCGGTGAGGCCGTACATGGGCGTTGACGGCGGCAGCACGCTGTGGCGGTAGTCGGCGTCCTGGCGGTTGAAGAGACCCACGGAGGGCGCAGACACCACGCGGGCGCGCACGCCCTCCGCCTCAAGCATAGAGGCAACCTCGCACAGCAGCGACACCTCCGAGCCGTTGCCTACCAGGCACACGGCGGGGCAAGGAGCGTCGAGCACCACATAGGCGCCGCGGCGCGTGCCTTGAGCCTCGGCATATCGCGAACCGCTGGGAGAAGGCAGGTCAGAGACGTCCTGGCGGGTGAAAATCAGGGCTGTGGGGGCATGCTGGTTCTCCATGGCCATCTGCCAGGCCACGGTGGTCTCGGCGCTGTCGGCGGGACGAAGCACGAGCATGGAGGGCTGGCCGGAGAAGTTGTCAATCTCCTCCATCAGTCGCAGCTGGGCTTCCTGCTCAATGGGCTCGTGGGTGGGGCCGTCCTCGCCCACGCGGAAGGAGTCGTGGGTGTAGACATATTTCACGGGCAGCTCCATCAGCGCGGCCATGCGCGCGGCGGGCTTGATATAGTCGGAGAACACGAAGAACGTGCCGCAGGCTCCGAGCATGCCGCCGTGCAGGGCTATGCCGTTGATGATGCAGGCCATGGTGAGCTCCGAGACGCCGGCGTGGAGGAAGGCTCCGCTGAAGTCGCCGTGGGTGAGGGCTCCGGTCTGCTTGAGGAATGCGTCGGTCTTGTCGCTGTTGGCCAGGTCGGCGCTGGATACTATCATGTTGCCAACTCGGCGTCCGAGCTCGGAGAGCACGTTGGCGCCGGCGGTGCGCGTGGCTATGCCGGGTTTGTGGACAATAGCCGCGTAGTCGATGTCGGGGATGCAGCCTTCGAGGTATCCGCGCAGGGTGGCGTCGTCCTCGGGGTGGGCGGCGGCCCAGGCAGCGTACTGCTCGCGGCGGCCCTTGACGATCTCGCGCAGCTGGGCGGTGCGGTCGGCGTAGAGCTTCTTGGCCTCTGGGCTGAGGATCCAGGGCTGGTCGGGGTCGAAGCCCAGATTGCGCACAGTGGCGGCATAGTCGGCTCCCGACTTGCTCAAGGGCTGGCCGTGGGTGCTGCACTGGCCCTCGAAGCACGAGCCGTCGGCCTTGACGCATCCGCGGCCCATCACGGTGGTGCCGATGATGAGGGTGGGGCGCTCCTGCTCTTCGATGGCATGCTGCAGGGCGGCGGCGATGTCGGCGGCCGATGAGCCGTCAACCTCTATGACGTTCCAGTGCCAGGCGCGGTATTTGGCGGCCACGTCTTCGCGGTCCACAGCGTCGACGTCGGTGGAGAGCTGCACGCCGTTGCTGTCGTAGAACATTATCAGGTTCTTGAGCCCCAGGTATCCGGCAATGCGGCCGGCGCCCTGCGACACCTCTTCTTGGATGCCGCCGTCGCTGATGAAAGTGTAGGTCTTATGCTCGATCCAAGAGCCGAAACGATGGGCGAGGAAGCGCTCGGCGATAGCCGCGCCTACGGCCATGACGTGGCCCTGGCCCAGGGGGCCGGAGGTGTTCTCGATGCCGCGCTCCACGTCCAGCTCAGGGTGGCCGGGGGTCACGGAGCCCCATTGGCGGAAGGTCTTGAGCTCGTCGACGGTGTATTTGCCGGTAAGGGCGAGCACCGAATAGAGCATGGGCGACATGTGGCCGGGGTCGAGGAAGAATCTGTCGCGGGCCGGCCAGTGAGCGTCGTCGGGGTCAGTGACGAGGAATTGGGAGTAGAGGACGTTGATGAAGTCGGCGCCGCCCATGGCGCCTCCAGGGTGCCCGGACTTGGCCTGCTCCACCATCGTGGCCGCCAACACGCGGATGTTGTCGGCGGCACGGTCCATGATTTTTACATCCATAGATATGGGGGTGGGAGTGGGGTCAGAAGAGATAAGCAGCAGTGATGGTCCAGGAGCGGTTCTTACCGTCGATCTTGGCGGCGTTGGCGCCGAGCACGTCCACAGCGTTATTCAGGCCGATGCCGTAGGAGGCGCCCACCTGCAGGTGGCTGAAGAGCTCCACGCCGAAGCCGAAGTTCCACTGATAGTCCACAGCTTTATTCTTATAAGCCTCTGTGATGGCGCGGCGCGAGGTGAGGAACGCCACGGAGGGGCCGGTGGTGACGAAAGGCTTCACGATCTTCGAGACCACGGGCAGGGAGAGCTTATATTTGAGGTTGAGGGGGATTTCGATGTAGTCCTTCTTTTCGAAGTTGTCGTTCTTGAGGGGGTCGAAGTTGGCCTTTGTGGTCTGGTGCACATAGAGCACGGAGAGGTCGAAGCCGATGCCGATGATGGGGGCGGTGAACTCCATCTCCACGCCGCCCACGAAGCCGGCGCGATTATCGCTGTCGAAGACGCTGGAGTCGAAGTGCATCTTGTTGACGTTGACGCCCAGACGGGGACCGAAGGCGAATTGAGCGGCAGCCGTGGCCGAGACGGCTACGCAGAGGAGAACGGCCAGAAGGAAACGTTTCATGCGGTGTTGCGTTATATAAGGTTTGAAATTAGGTTTGTCGCGAAGTTAGCATTTTAACGCGAATTAACCAAATAATCTGCTTTGGCTTTTCCGCGCCACACGGGTAGGGCGTTGAAGGTCAGCGGATTTTGACGAAGGCGGGTTGCCAGGCTTTCACTGCCGCGGGCTCGGCGATGCCGGGCACTGCGATGGTGGCGTCGGCGTCGGAGAATATCACAGCCACGGCGTTGCCGCTCTGGGCATCGGTTTTCGTCGCCACCAGGTAGGAGCCTCCGTCGGGCGTCTGACCCTCGGTGAACTCCGCCGCGCCGCGCCACATGGCGGGGTTGTCGGCGCGGAAGTGCATGGCGCGGGCCACATAGTCGCGCAGGTCGGCCTCGCCGGGGTTGCGGGCGTTGAGGTGGCCCGAAGTGCGAGCCACGTTGTCGGGCTGTCCGCCCTCGGCCTCAAGGCTGCGGTCCGCGAACTCGTCGCCGTAGTAGAGGGTGATGGGGCCCGAGTAGGCGGCCAGGATGGCGAAGCGCGTCTTCATATAGTCGTAATAGCGCGGGTCGTAGGGGTCGAAATGGTCGGCTAGGCGGTAGCCGTCGTGGTTGGAGAGGAAGAGATTGGGCATCACCTCGTCGTTGAGGTATCCGCGCTGCGAGGGGGAGGATAGCACCTTGCGCACGTCGGCCCAACCGTTCTCCAGGCCTGCGCCGTCGGTGTGCTGCATGGGGCCGCTAATGAGCTCCTTGCCGTCGAAGTCGAAGGCGCTCACCAGGCCGCCGTCGCGGTAGACGCCGCGGTTGATCACGTCGGCGTTGCCCCAGTCCTCGCCCACCATGTAGCCCAGCGTGCCCCACTTCTCGCCGCGGGCGCGACGCTGCTCGGTGAGACGCTCCACGGCGCCGCGCATCTCGCGCCAGTAGTTGTGGCCTCCCTGGGTGGCCTGGTAGGCCTGGTCCAGGCGCCAGCCGTCGATGTCGAAGTTGTCGATCCAGTAGGTGGCCACCTCGGTGAAATAGTCGAGCGAGCCGGGATAGCTGACGTTGCCGCCGCCGCCCTGCATACCGCGGTCGCTGAGGGTGACGGTCTCGTCGATGACGTGGCCCGACGGCGAAGGGGTAGATACGCCGCCGTGGTGGCCGAAGACGCCGTCGAGGATCACGAACATGTTGCGGGCATGCGCCTCGCGCACCAGCTCGCGCAGGTCGTCCTCAGTGCCGAATTTCGGGTCGAGCTTGAAGAAGTCAGTGGCGAAATAGCCCGTGGCGTTGAGCTTCTCGCCGCCGAAGCCGCCCTCGTTCTGGAATATAGGCGTGAGCCATATGGCGTTGGCCCCGAGCGATTTGATGGAGTCCAGAGCGTGCGTTATGCCCTTGATGTTGCCGTTCTTGCGGGCGTCGTCGGGGCCCCACATGGCGCAGTAGCCCGGGCCCCCGTCGGGGTGGTGCTGGAACGACGCCACCATCACCTGATAGATGGTCAGAGCGCGCGGGTCGAACTTCTCGGTGGCCGTCTTGGCATATGCCCGGCACCATACCATGGCCGCCGCGGCGAGCAGGAGCAAGAGTACTATCTTTTTCATTTGGCTGATTTTTCTGCGAAAATACGCAAAAAATTTCATTTTTATACCGCTTTCGCTCTGCAAAACCAGAATATTCGGCGATTTTCCTTATATTTGTCCCGCATAAACACACCATAACACCATCCTGCAATTGTATACACGCCTACTGCTATCCCTCATCGCCCTGCTCGCAGCCCTTGGCCTCAGAGCGCAAGACTTGGTGCTTGACCCCGCCGTGCGCCAGGGCCAGCTGCCTTGCGGCCTGACGTATTATATAATGTATTCGCCCCGACCGGCCTATAAGGCGAATTTCTACCTCATCACCCGCGTGGGCTCTACCTCCGAGCTCGACAACGAACGGGGCATGGCCCACTTCCTGGAGCACTGCGCCTTCAACGGCTCCACCCACTTTCCCGGCAAAGGACTGCAGACCACGCTCGAACGCCACGGGCTGAAGTTCGGCTACGACATCAACGCCAACACCGCTTTCGACGCCACCACCTTTAATATCTCGCACGTGGACATGACCCTCGACGAGGCCATGCTCGACACCTGCCTGCTGGCGCTCAAGGATATAGCCTGCGAACTGACCCTGGCCGACGATGCCATCGAGGCCGAACGCCGCATCATACTTGAGGAATGGCGCGAGGGCGCCGATGCCTTCGAGCGTTACACAGCCACCGCGTTGCCCGTGCTCTTCGGCGACAGCTGCCGCTACGCCCACCGCATGCCCATAGGCACGCCAGAGGTCATCGCCAACTTCCCGCCCCAGGCCCTGCGCGACTTCTACCGCCGCTGGTATCAGCCCCAGCACCAGGCCCTGGTAGTGGTGGGCTACGTCATCCCCGACGAGGTGGAGGACGCCATTCGCCGCATCTGGGGCGGTGTCAAAGCCCCGAAGAAGCCCAGCGTCAGAGAGTGGGCGCAGATCCCTGACCATGCCGACACGCGCGTCGGGGCCTTCGCCGACCCCGAGTTCCCGGGGTGCCAGATGGACTTCTGGTGGCTTGTGCCAACACCCCCGCGCGGAGAGCGTAGCACCTCGCAGTACTACCGCGAATGCCTCGTCGGCACCTTTGCCATGCTGGCCCTCGACAGCCGTATGAAAGACGTGCTCCACGAGCCCGACTCCCCCTGGACGGGCGCGGCCGCCGACTATGACCAGTACTATTACTCCGACTCGCGCGACGGCTTCCGCCTTTACGCCCTCTATGACCGCGCCCGCCGCGCCGAGGCCCTGGAGCGCGTCGTGGCCATGGCAAAAAGCGCCGCCGTGGCCGGCCTCTCCCCCTCCGAGGTCGAGGCAGCCCGCCAGCAGATGCTAAGCATTGCAGACGAGATTCCCCGTATGAGGTCAGAGCGCAACAACGATGAGATAGCCACCGACCTCATTCGCGACTTCGTCAACGACAACGTCATGCTTGACCCCGTCGTGGAGCAAGAGCTCTACAGAAGTCTGGTGGCGAACATCTCTGCCGCCGAACTCAACGCCTTCCTCGCCTCCACCCTCACTCCCGCCAATTTGGCCGTGATGTTCGCGGAGAAAGGCGCGGAGGCAGCCGACGCGCAGTCCCTCGCCGCAGATGTGGAGGCGTTATGGCGCACCGTGCCTGTTGATAACTCCGCCCTCCTAGCCGACGCTGCCTCGTTGGAACTAATGCCAGTGCTGCCCGAGCCGGGCGTGCTGGTCGACACGCGCGAAGAGAAGCCGTTCGGGGCTAAGATCTACACTTTCGCCAACGGCGCCCGCGTAATCGTGTGTCCGTCGCGTGTGCTCTCCAACCGCGTCGACTTCGCGGCCGTGCGCCCCGGGGGCCTGGCAGCCATGGCGGACAGCGGCTACGTTGAAGCCCTGGCCTGTGACGACCTCGCCAACATCAGTGGCCTCGGCCACCTCTCTGCAAATGACCTGCGAAAGATCCTCGCTCCCACGGGCGTGGCGCTCGAGGCTTCGTCGACCAGCCATGCCGACGCGCTCTTCGGCACATGCCGCATCGATGAGATCCCAACCCTGCTTCAGCTCGCCCACCTGCGCCTCACCCAGCCCCGCCGCGACACCGTGGCCTTCGCCAACTGGAAAAAGGCCACCATCGGCTCCATCGCCGACCGCAGTGACAATCCGGAGCACGTCTTCACCAACATAGTGAGCAGGATGTACTATGGCAACGACCATCCCATGTGGCGATGGCTCACCGAGCGAGGCATCGACACCCTCAGCTACGACCGCGCCCAGCGCCTCTACTCCCAGCGCATCGCCTCGCCCGCAAGCTATACATATGTTATTACGGGCGACTTCAACCCCGACTCCGTCCTCCCGCACGTGGCACGCTACATCGGCAGTCTTCCCGCCGCGCCCCCTCGTCCCGCGCTCGGCGACATGCCCAAGCTGCAAGCCCTCCGCGGCGAGCGCCGCTGCGATTTTCCATTCCCAGCGTCAGACGACAAAGCTATGGCTCACATTGGCTACGAACTTCACGAGCCTTACACCGTCCAGACTGACATGACGCTGCAAGTGCTACGCTTGCTCCTTGAGACCGAGCTTACCCGCACACTGCGCACCGAGCAAGGCGCCACATACGGCGCCGAAGTGTCGGCCGATGCTCTTAGGGACGATGATGTTGTGGCCCTCGCGGTCACCTTCCATACGAACACAGCCGCGCTGGAATCTGCTATCGACACCGTGCGCGCAGCACTGGCCGCCCTTGCCGCCGACGGCCCCGATGCCGAAGCCTTCGACCAAGCTCGCAGCTACCTAAGCGAGATCTATTACACGGCCACTCTCCAGCAAGACTACCCCATGGAATACTACACCGCCCTGGCCCTCACCGGCAAGCGCACAGTTGCCGACCGCGTCCCCGCCCTCGCCACCCTTACGGCCACCGACGTTCAGAGCCTTGCCCAGCGCCTGCTCCAGGCCGACGCCCGCGTCGTCGTGACCATGATTCCAGTTGAAAATTAGGAAAAATCGCATATGAAGATAAAAAAATTAGATAAAAAGTTGCGCGGAGAGAAAAAACGTTGTAACTTTGCAACCGCAACCCCCCGAAAGCCCAGGTGGCGGAATGGTAGACGCGCTCGTTTCAGGTGCGAGTGCTGAGAGGCGTGCAGGTTCGAGTCCTGTTCTGGGCACAATAAAGGCGACTTAACAAAGTGTTAATCACAATGTTAAGTCGCCCTTTTTTGTTTTCTGTCGACAAATTACGTGCTATCGCCCCGTTTCAAATGCCCTAACTTGCGGAGATATCGTAATAGTATGTGGGATTGCAAAACATTTTACCAAGCGTCTTTCGATATCGGAGTGTATGTGGGTTTGACGATTGTGTCATGAACTATTCCGTCATAGTTTCCCCAATTAATTTTGATTAATCCAGGTCGTGGGCCCTTCTCAACGAGATCAACTCCGCTTGACCTCACATACTCAGGGGTGTGAAGAAGTTCGGTATTGGAGTATTCGGGATCGTGAACATCATAATACAAATGTCTCCATGTCTTAGTTTCGGTATCATAGTTGTAAATCCGATATTGTCTCCACTGACTTGACGTCCATTCATATAGATAACCCCATTCATCTCTGCCGTCGCCATCAACATCGCCTTCATATACCAGCCCATTTGGGCAAAATAATTCCACAGGAGGGATATTAGGGTTGTTTGATACGGCATAATAAGTCCATTCTTCGTCTGCTTCGCCAGCTGCACCGATTCCATATAGTTTCTTTTCGGATGCAGTCAGCTTCCTCAAAGGCTTTTCGGAGATAAATATTGTATCCAGTCCATTGCCTGTAAAATTTCCAACAATGAGCTGTTCTTCCTTATGTCCTTTCACAGAATTTAGGTATAACGGCATGCCTATTTCATCAATATACTCATCAGGCAAAAACAGAGGCTCCTCTTCTTTTATAGAAGGCTTAACCCCCAATATAAAATCAAGGAACATCTTAGGACGAGCGAAAGATTCTCTAATGCTATTCTTTATTCGCTTACGCCTTATTGGCGAAGGTTTTGCATTGTAACCAATTGCCCTTATCCCGTACTTGTCAGATAGATAAATTGCTCTTTCGTTGTGATATTTCTGAGATATGATGGTTACCGAATCAACTCCGTAGGCAACTTTTAATTTTGCAATCGAGTTTGATGTCCTCGTCCCTTCATAATCAAGCTCTATGCGATATGGTGACACCCCGTATTTAATTAAAGAGTCCCTAATTGCCCTTGGTTCGTCACATCCGTTTTTCTGGGAGTATGTATAATCTCCTCCACTGGCTATTATTACGTCAATTTTCCCTGCTTTATATAATTCGGCAGCAGCCTTTATTCTATTGTCGAAATAGAAATTTCTATCACCATCTGGTGTAATAGGAGAAGTTGCCAATAATAGGCCAACCCTGTTGTGCGGGATGGAGTCAACATTGGAGTACGTTCTACCAAACGCATTTCTTACGACCAATAGATTGCAAGTGCATATGATTGCGACAATAACAATCAATACGATGAGAATAGTTAAGATAATGCCTTTTATGATTTTATGCTTTTTCATAAACAATATTATATAAGCCGCTGAAAATAAACGAGTGAGTTAATAAGGTTTCGCACGATAAATTACTGCGAAGGTACGCATAAGTTTTAAAATCGCAATAATCGCCAAGCTGATTATTTACGCGTTCAACCCCAAAAAGATGTATTTCAAGGAGATGGGGCACCACATGCGAAGCTGCGAGCAGTGGGTCCGCCTGCTTTCGTGTGAAAGTTCGACTGGCGGGGATTCAATGTTTCTATGAGAGGGTGGCGGGTGTGGGAAATTTTTGCTATTTTCGCGGCTGATTGTAATGTTTTTTCTATGGCTAACAGATATGAGTTGCTGCGCAGGCTGCGCGATAGGGTGGGCCTGGAGATGAAGTGCAGCGCGGATTTCGATGTGCTTGCTCAGGCTATCAGCGACAGCACGCATGAGAGGCTGGGCGTGAACACGCTTAAGCGCTTGTTCGGCTTCAACGCTCCGATGTCTGACCCGCGCTCGTCGACGATGGACGTATTGGCGCGCTATCTGGGCTTCTCGTCCTATGAGGCGCTATGCAAGACGATGGGCGAGGATGCGGATATTTCTGAGTTCGCTCCTATCGACTGTATCAATGTCCGATCTCTGAAGCGGAGCACGGTGGTTCGTATCTGCTATGAGCCGAACCGCACGTTCGCGCTCTTATACATGGGCGACTGCGTCTTCACGGTGCTTGAGGCCGAGGGCAGCCGGAACATACAGGTGGGCGACGTGCTCACCATCACTCAGCTCGCCGTGGGCCATAGGCTTGTGGTGGAGCAGGTGCTTCGCTTTGGGGAGAATCTGGGGGCCTACGAGGCGGCTAAATTCCAGGGGTTGACGAGCGTGGAGGTTATCGAGTGATTCCCTCGCCTTCACCTTAGTCCTCGTTTTCGCCTTTGTCCTCGGCCACTCTCTCGCCTTCGGCCGCCGCTCGACGCTGTATCTCCTGGCCGAACTCCTTCAACTCTGGCTTGGCGCGGCGGGTATAGGCGGTGTAGGCAGTGCTGTAGGCCATCACGCGCCAGGCCTCGCGTTCGGTGATGCCTGGATAGGTTTCTTTCAGTATCTCGAAAGCTTCGGAGATGTACTCATCGGCCAGGTCGCCGTGGCGGCGTATGCTGTCGAGAAGCTGTCGGGAGGTCAAGCTATGGTCATCTTTGAGCTTGCCGAGGCGGTCAAGGCCGGCCTGCAGCTCGGCGAATGCGGGTTGGATTCTTCGGTCCAAGATTGCCGCTTTTTCACGAGCGTCGTCATGCAGGCTCTCCTGACTCGCGGGGGCTGGGGCTGCCAACGTGTCTTTCGTTTGCCCCTTGGCGACCTCGCTTTCTTGCGCAGTGACCACGTGTGCCGGGGTCGACGTCTCGGGCTTCGGGTCAACTCGCAGTATGTGCAGGCTTAGGCCTACGGCCAAGGCCCCAACGGCCACTGCTGCCCCTACCACCCAGGGGCTCCTCTTCGCGGTAGTGTCCGGCGGAGTGAGTATTTCCTTCAGATCCTCGCATGTCACGTCGTCTCGACCGCATGCGCTGACGAATTCTCTGTAGGCGGCGAATTTAAATCCCGCGACCTCCTTCTTCATCCTCTGCGCGAGCATGCCGATAGCGTGGAAGTCGATGGCCTGACTACCTACCTGGTCATCGGGCAGCCCGTAGAGTGCCGGGGCGCCCGAGGTGTCATTCAGAGCGTCGGTGTAGCTCTTGTCCAGGTCGAGGAGCACCAGATGCTGTCCGCGGGCGGTGATGATGATGTTGTCGGGCTTGATGTCGCAGTGCACCACGCCAAGGCGGTGCAGATAGTCCACGACGTCAACCAGCTCTGTAAACATTCTGCGCACGTTTTTCTCCTTCGATAGCCAAGGGTCGTTCTGCCGCAGCATGATGGCCAGGGTGGGGCCGTCTATGTAGTCCATCACAATGTAGTCGCCATGGTACTCGCGGTATTCGGGCAGCGACGGGTGCTTGAGCCTGACGCCGATGTCGAACTCCTTGTCCAGAGCGTCGAGATACAGCGGCATGGAGCGGTACTCCTTCTTGAGACGCTTTATGAACACCTGGCGCCGCTGCCAGCGCGCGCGGAAGACATCGCACGTCGAGCCCCCGGCGGGTAGCCTTTCGGCAGCGTCGAGGTCAAGGGCCGCGGAGGCGCCTTCGGCATGGTCTTCGGGGGAGCTGATGAATCGCGACATACGCACATTGATTTCAGCGACAAAGATAGGGAATTTTGCTCATTCGCGCAATCAGGGGCAAGTGGATGAAGTGGATGTAGGTATTCGGAATATTTTCCGGTAACTTTGCACCGGCAACGTAGCAGGCCCGCGCATAGCCATCGGGTGGCCCGCGAACAAATGTGATAAAAAATGATAGAACGACTTGGCTCATTCAGAAATTTGTCTTAAATTTGTGGCGACCACAAGCCTCCAAGAGAGGAGGCTCTCGATGGTTAAAATGACATAAAGCGTTACTATGACGCTTCGATTCTGATGTCTTGGA
>CAZSHV010000028.1:0-21070 GCA_964606815.1 uncultured Bacteroides sp.
GAAATGCGAACGTTATCGTGGGCTGCACCGTGGTACAGCCCTTCGTGAGAGCGTTATCCGTTGTTGGCGTTGACGCGGACGCTCGGACCGAGCGGCCATAAAATTTAATTCCCGTCGCGGGCGTTGTGGCGGGTGTTATCGCGGCCGCAACGAACTTGCGCCTATGCAATTTGCTGGTTGCTAGGGTGTTATCCCTTTGCGGCGGTCGCCACAGGTGGCGACCCTACAGGTAAGTTTTTGGAAATGTGAACGTTATCGTGGGCTGCACCGTGGTACAGCCCTACGTGAGGGCGTTTTCCAGTGCGGGTGAAAATGCGGACACAATCAACGTGTTGCATCGCATTGTGTTATCGCGGCCGCACCGAACTTGCGGCCCTACAATTCGCTGGTTGCGAAGTTATCCCTTTACGGCGGTCGCCACAGGTGGCGACCCTACAGGCAAACCATTGGAAATGTGAACGTTATCGTGGGCTGCACCGTGGTACAGCCCTACGTGAGGGCGTTATCCGTTATTGGTGTCGACGCGGTCGTCCGCAACGAACTTGCGGACGACAATTTGATTCCCTTACTACCCGTGACGATTTCTCTTAACTCAAATTAACGCGGCGGCGGGCGGGGGACGGCGCGAAATTTGCTACCTTTGCCCGAATGATTCACCACAATGATTCACGAGCGCCACGATGATTGACCTAACCCCGATAGCCCGCAAGTGGATGCGCCGCCGCGCCGAGCAGCTGCGCCATGCCTGCGAGACCCCCGAGGCCACGCAGCGGGGCGTGCTCGAGCACCTGCTGCGGCAGGGTCGGCGCACGGCCTACGGCCAGGCCAACGGGCTGGACGGCGCGCGGGGCTATGAAGAATATGCCGAGCGCATGCCCATCGTGGAGTACGAGCAGGTGCGACCGCTGGTGATGCGCATGGTAGAGGGCGAGGCCGACGTGCTGTGGCCCGGCCGCTGCCGGCGCTACGCCCAGTCGTCCGGCACCAGCGGCGGCAAGAGCAAATACATACCCATCACCGACGAGATGCTGCGCGCCAACCACTACGGCGGGGCTTCAGACTCGCTGGCCACCTACCTGCAGCTCAACCCCGAGTCGCGGATATTCTCCGGGCGCTCCTTTATCCTTGGCGGCAGCTTCGCCAACGCCCTGGATCTGCCAAAGGGCGTACGCGTGGGCGACCTCTCGGCCACGCTGATCGACCGCATACCGGCGGCGGTGAACCTCGTGCGGGTGCCCTCCAAGCGCACCGCGCTGATGGAAGACTGGACCGAGAAGTTGCCGCGGCTGGTGGAAGAGTCCATTCACGCCGACGTGACGAACATCTCGGGCGTGCCGTCGTGGTTTCTGACCGTGCTCAAGGGCGTGCTGAAGAAAGCCGGAGCGGCGAGCATCCACGATGTGTGGCCCAACCTGGAGGTGTTCTTCCACGGCGGCATAGCCTTCGGGCCCTACGAAGACCAATACGCGGCCATCACGTCGAGGCCCATGCATTATATAGAAAACTACAACGCCTCGGAGGGCTTCTTCGCCTTCCAGGACACGCTGCAGAGCAAGGCTATGCTGCTGGTGCTAGACCGCGGCATCTTCTACGAGCTGCTGCCACTGGGCGAGCTCGGCAAGGAACGCCCGCGCGCCATCCCCGTGTGGGAGGCCGAGGCCGGGCGCGACTACGCATTGGTAGTCTCCGCCCCTAACGGCCTGTGGCGCTACCTGATCGGCGACACCGTGCGGGTGGTGAGCACCGAGCCTCTGCGCATCGTGGTGAGCGGGCGCACCCAGCACTTCATCAACGCCTTCGGCGAAGAGCTGATGGTGTACAACGCCGACCGCGCCATCGAGCACGCCTGCCACGCGCTGGGGTGCGCCGTGGCCAACTACACTGCTGCCCCGCTCTACGCCACCACGGCCAGCCGCGGACGCCACCAGTGGCTGATCGAATGGGCCACTCCGCCAGCCTCGGCGGAAGAGTTCGCCGCCGAGCTCGACCGCTGCCTGCAGCAAGAGAACTCCGACTACCAGGCCAAGCGCGCCGGCGGCCTCTTCCTCGACCCGCCGCAGGTGATCACCGCCCGGGCCGGGCTGTTCGACGCCTGGCTGGCCAGCACCGGCAAGCTCGGCGGGCAGCGCAAAGTGCCGCGTCTGCGCAACGACCGCAGCGTGCTCGACCCCCTGCTGGCCCTTAACTCGCAATCTTAAAACCATAACGCCATATGAAACTACGCAATCTGATCCTCCCCCTTCTGCTCCTGATGCTGGGCTGCGCGGCAGCCGCGGCGCAGGGGCCCAAATACGTGTTCCTATTCATAGGCGACGGCATGGGCATAGGCCCGGCCAACGCCGCCAACACCTACCTGCGCGAGAAGGGCGGGGAGCTGACGATGTACCAGTTTCCGGTGGCGTCGGTGGCGATGACCCACTCCGCGTCGTCGCCCGTGACCGACAGCGCGGCCGCGGGCACAGCCCTCTCCACCGGGCATAAGACACGCAACGGCATGCTGGGCATGGACGCCGACACCGTGGCCGTGACCTCGATAGCCCGCACGCTCAAAGACCAGGGCTGGGGCGTGGGCATCGTGACGAGCGTGGCGGCCGACGACGCGACTCCCGGCGCCTTCTACGCCCATGTGCCCTCGCGCAAGATGTATGCCGACATCGACCGCCAGGCGGCAGAGAGCGGCTACGACATCATAGCCGGAGCCGGCCTGAAGTCCGACACCCTGGCCACGGCCCTGACCGAGGCCGGATACACCCTGATCCGCGGCCCCCGCGACCTGACGCTGGCCCCCGGCGCCGACAAGATCATCCTTCTCAACACCCCCGGAACGCCCGACTGGAACATAGGCTATACCATTGACTCTGTGGCCGATGTGCTGACGCTGCCCCTGATCGCCCAGACGGCTATCGAGCACCTGGGCCGCGTGGCACCCGAGGCGTTCTTCCTGATGGTGGAGGGCGGCAACATCGACCATGCCCTGCACGCCAACGACGGCGGTGCGGCCATCAAAGAGGTGGTGAACTTCAACGAGGCTCTGGAGCTGGCCCGCCAGTTCTACAACGCCCACCCCGCGGAGACCCTGATCGTGGTGACGGCCGACCATGACACGGGCGGCATGACCACGGGCAACAGCTTCCTGCACTACGACGCCAACCTGGGCATGGCCGACAGCCAGCGCGTGTCGAAGGAGCAATTCGACCGCTACTGCCGCTCGCTGCTCGACGACCCGCTCGCCGACCTGTCGTGGGCGGCGATGAAGCAGTACCTGAGCGACCGCCTGGGCCTGTGGAACACCGTGCCTGTGAGCAAGAAACAGGAGAAATCGCTGAAGGAGAAATACGACCAGACCTTCGAGCTGCGCCACAGCGCCGACCAGAAGACCCTCTACGCAAACTTCAACGCCTTCGCCGCCGAAGTGTACCGCGTGTGGAACGACGCCGCTGGCATCGGCTTCGTGACCACGCACCATACGGGCAACCCCGTGCCCGTCTTCGCCCTGGGCGTGGGGGCAGAGCGATTCTCGAAGGTTAACGACAACACCGAGATCCCCGCCATCATCCTCTCCATCATCAATCAAGACTGATACTCAACCATATATCAACCATCCTCGCCATATGAAACTCGTCAATTTTGACCAGCAGCCCTCGCTCATGAGCCAGCTCATGATGGAGATGCGCTCCACCGCCATCCAGAACGACCCGCTGCGCTTCCGCCACAACCTCAAGCGCGCCGGCCAGATCATGGCCTACGAGATATCCAAGACCCTGAACTACGCCACGGAGACGGTGACCACGCCGCTGGCCGAGGCGAAGTGCCTGGTGATTTCCGACACTGTGGTGCTCGGCACCATCTTCCGCGCCGGCCTGCCCTTCCACCAGGGCTTTCTGAGCTACTTCGACCGCGCGGAGAACGCCTTCGTCTCTGCCTACCGCAAATATCGCGAGAAAGACACCTTCGACATCCTTATCGAATATCTGGCCTCGCCTCGGCTTGAGGGCAAGACGCTGATACTGTGCGACCCGATGCTGGCCACGGGCTCGTCGATGGAGCTGAGCTACCGCGCGCTGCTGACCAAGGGCACGCCGGCGCGCGTGCACCTGGCCTCCGTCATCGCCTCGCAGCAGGCCGTGGACTATGTGCAGAAGGTGTTCCCCGAAGATGTCACCCTGTGGGTGGGCGCCGTCGACCCCGAGATCAACGCCCACAGCTATATCGTGCCCGGTCTGGGCGACGCCGGCGACCTGGCCTTCGGCACCAAAGAATAATCGTCAACCTATCCCCCACCCCATAAACACCTAACCGTCATGAACATACTGCTGCTGGGCAGCGGCGGCCGCGAGTGCGCCATAGCCGCTAAGTTGTCCCAAAGCCCCCTGTGCACCACCCTCTACATAGCCCCCGGCAACGGTGGCACTCACCGCTACGGCACCAACGTGGAGCTGCGCCCCACCGACTTCCCCGCCATCGAGGCCTTCGCGCGCCGTCAGGGCGTGGACATGATAGTGCCAGGCAACGAAGACCCGCTCGTGGCCGGCATCGCCGACTATATGGCCGAGCATATGGCGCAGGTGTTAGTGGCCGGCCCGCGCAAGGCCGGCGCGCTGCTTGAGGGCAGCAAGGACCACGCCAAGGACTTCATGACGCGCCACGGCATACCCACGGCCCGCTACCGCAGCTTCACGGCCGCGACACTGGAGCAGGGCCGCGAGTTCCTGGCCACGCTTCAGCCCCCCTACGTGCTCAAGGCCGACGGCCTGGCGGCAGGCAAGGGCGTGCTGATCATCCCCACCCTTGAGGAGGCGCAGAAGGCGCTGGGCGAGATGCTCGACGGACAGTTCGGCGAGGCGTCGGCCACGGTGGTGATCGAGGAATTCCTCAGCGGCATAGAGTGCTCCGTCTTTGTGCTCACCGACGGTCAGGGCCGCTATGTGACGCTCCCCGAGGCCAAGGACTACAAGCGCGTGGGCGAGGGCGACGAGGGCCCCAACACGGGCGGCATGGGGGCTGTTAGCCCCGTGCCTTTCTGCACGCCGGAATTCATGCGCAAGGTCGACGAGCACATCGTGCGCCCCACCGTCGAGGGTCTGATCAAGGACGGCGTGGACTACCGCGGCTTCATCTTCTTCGGCCTTATCAACGTGGGCGGCGAGCCGATGGTAATCGAATACAACGTGCGCATGGGCGACCCCGAGACCGAGGTGGTGATGCCCCGCCTGCGCTCCGACCTGGTGGAGCTGCTCGCTGCCGCCGCGAAGGGCGACCTCGGCGGCAAGACCCTTGAGGTTGACCCGCAGGTGGCCCTCACTGTGATGGCCGTAAGCGGCGGATACCCAGGCCACTACGAGAAGGGACGCCTGATCACCGGCAATCTGCTGCCCGAGCGCAGCGAGGTGTACCATGCCGGCACGAAGCTCAACTACGAGGGGCGCTACGAGACCTCCGGCGGCCGCGTGCTGGCCGTGACCTCCCTGGCCCCCAGCATCGCCGAGGCCCGCGAGAAGAGCTACGAGAGCCTTAAGGACATAGCCTTCGAGGGCATGAACTACCGCCGCGACATTGGCCTGGATCTTATCAAACTCCTTTAATCCCCTGTTTCATAACAACTTAAAGCATGACACGATTCCTGCATTCGCGCCTGGCGCCTGTCCTCGCGGGAGCCATAGTGATGGCATGGGTCATCGCCCTGGCGGCGGGCGCGTCCGTGCCCTACCCCGCCGTGAGCGGCGGAGTGGTGGCGCAGTGGAGCGCGCCGTGGCGCATGGCGTGGCCGGGGCTGAACGCAGCCCTGGGCCTGGCCGTGAACATCGCCCTGGCGGTGGCGCTGGTGCAGCTCAACGGCGTCTTCAACCTGCTGCGCAGCATCACGCGCCTGCAGGCCGCGGCGTTCCTGTTGATACAGATGTCCGTGCCCGCGATAGTGGCGTATGCCACGCCCGCGGTGGTGACGGCGGCAGCCGTGGTGGCATGTATGGCCCTGATGTTCAGCGTCTACGCCTCGGGAGGTCCGCTGGGCATGCGGAGGGTGTTCCTGGTGTTCCTCATTCTCTCCGCTGGGTCGGCGATAGCGTGGCCGTGCGTGCTTTATATCCCTGTGATGCTGTTGGGGTGCGCGCAGATGCGCGTGTTCTCGCTGCGTACGCTGCTGGCCGCCGGCATGGGCATAGCCACGCCGTGGATCATCATCCTGGGCTTCGGCATGGCCTCGCCGTCCGACATCCATTGGCCCGCGGCCCCCGGTGGACGTACCAATGGGGCCGTGGCCGCGGTGGGCTTGTCTGCCTTCGCCGCCGTGGCGTGCTGGCTGCTCAACGCCATGAAGTATCTGACCTACAACGCCCATTCGCGCGCCATGATCAGCCTGGTCACCGTCACCACGGGCGTCACCGTCATCGCCGCGGCCGCGCGGTATGCCGACGCGCTGTCGCTGCTGCCCATGCTCAACGTCTGCGCGGCTCTGCAGCTGGGCCACCTCTTCGGGGTGATTCACACGGGGCGGCGGTCGTTCATCGGTATACTGCTGTGCCTGTTGCCCTTCGTCCTCCTTGGTATCTGGAACTCTCTCTGAATCATTTAATAATCAGCTATTTTCTCTGCTATGCGCATCATCATAGAAGACTGCGTGCCCTTCGTCAAAGGGCTGCTCGAGCCCTACGCCGAGGTGCAGTATCTGCCCTCATCGCAAATCACCGCCGAGGCGATGGCCAAAGCCGACGCCCTGATCACCCGCACGCGCACGCGCTGCGACGAGGCGTTGCTGCACGGCTCGCCGTGCCAGTTCATCGCCACGGCCACCATCGGCACCGACCATATCGACCTGCCTTGGTGCGCCTCGCGGGGCATAGCCGTGGCCAGCGCGCCCGGCTGCAACGCGCCTGCCGTGGCGCAGTATGTGCTGGCCTCTATCCTGCGGCTCACCAACCGCCCGGTGGAGCAGTACACCATCGGCATCGTGGGCGTGGGCCATGTGGGCAGCATCGTGGAGCGGTGGTGCCGGGCCCTGGAGATGGACGTGATGCTGTGCGACCCGCCACGGCAGGCCGCGGAGGGCGGCGACCAGTGGTGCTCATTGGCCGACATAGCTCGCGAAGCAGACATCATCACCTTCCACACCCCTCTCACCGACGAGACGCGCCACATGGCCGACGCAGCGTTCTTCGCGTCGCTACGCCGCCATCCCATGATCATCAACGCGGCTCGAGGAGCCGTTGTCGACACGCTGGCGCTGATCGCGGCCATCGAGGACGGGCAGGTGCACGGCTCGGTGATTGACTGCTGGGAGCATGAGCCTGAGATTTCGCGTCGGCTGCTGGAGCTGGCCGACATCGCCACGCCTCACATTGCGGGCTACAGCCGCGAGGGCAAGATTCGCGCCTCGCGCATGGCCCTGGACGCGCTAACTACGCATTTCGAGCTGCCGCGCGTCGAGATGGCGGAGAAAGCGGCCGTGGAGGCAGCTACGACGGTGACAGCCCCGGCCGTGATCCGCAGTTATGATCCCTTGGCCGACACCGCCCGACTGAAAGCGCACCCCGAAATGTTTGAGCAGCTCCGCGACACCTACGAGCTGCGCCGCGAGGTGGCCGCAGGGAAGATTTCATGAGAAAAATCAATTCATAATTCATAATTCATAATTCATAATTCATAATTCTTGCCAAAGGCAAGCGCTTACGCGATAACATAATTCTTGCCAAAGGCAAGCGCTTCGCGATGACATAATTCAACCCTGTAGGCGTTATCGCAGCGAAGCAATTCGTTGGTTTTGTTGGCGTTATCCATCCTGGCGGTCGCCACAGGTGGCGACCCTACAGCCAAATAGCTGGCAATGTGAACGTTAACGGGGGCTGCACCGTGGTACAGCCTACTAGTGGTCAATCTTTAGCTAAATGCCTTTCCGAAGGGGATTTAAGACTGTGTCGCAATAATACCAGCAAATATTACTCTTGCGAGAAGTAAATTACAAGTCTGTCGAGCTTTATCTTTATTATTTTGATAATCAATAAATTAGAATTCAGCAATATGCATCAGTACGAGGTTCGTATGGCAATGGATCTCAAAAGAGGTATGGCGTGGTTAAATCAAATCGCAGGTCATAAGGCTCGAAAATTCAAAGATTGACCACTAGTAGGTACAGCCCTACGTGAGGGCGTTATCCATTGATGGTGTTATCGCGGCCGCACCGAACTTGCGGCCCTACAATTATCTGATTTTGTTGATGTTACCCACCTGGCGGTTGCCACAGGTGGCGACCCTACTGGGCGGGGGAATTCCGTGCTGGCGGCTGGAGGACGCTCGGACCGAGCGGCCCTACAATTCGTTAGCAACCAATGCGTTAACATGCATCTCAGTGGTAGAGTTTCAGCTGTCGCCGTAGGGGGTGTCGGGGTCGGCGGCGATGTCGGGGGTGAGGGTGTAGCCGTCGTCGTAGCTGTCTTGGTCGTAGGGGTCGGGATAGGGCGCGCGGCGTGTGCGTGTGGCCACGGGGCGGGCTTGGATGGCGGCGAGGAGCTCGCTGAGGGTGCGCTCGCGGCGGCGGGGCGTGAGCTGGCACTCCCAGACGGTGAGCACGGTCCAGCCTTGGGCTTGGATCTGTGCCTCGACGCGGGCATCGCGGGCGCGGTTGGCCGCAATCTTTGCGCTCCAGTATTCGGGGCGCGTGGCCGGGCTGCTGTCGCGGCAGTTGTGGCCGTGCCAGAAGCAGCCGTGGACGAAGATGGCGACCCGTCGATTAGGAATCACGATGTCGGGGTGCCCAGGCAGGCCGCTCCAGTGCAGGCGATAACGCACGCCCGCGCTCCACAGGAAGCGGCGCGTCAGCAGCTCCGGGCGCGTGTCCTTGGAGCGTATGCGGCTCATGCAATAGTGCCGCTGGGAGGGGGTCATGGTATCGGTCACGATAATATAACGCTTCGGCCAGGGCATTTAGCGCGAAAACGACTGCTGTGTGACGAAAAAATGCGTATCTTTGCCGCCAGAATCCGATACCGATTCAAAAAACAGATCACAAACCGAATCATAATACCTTAATATGAAGAAACTCCTATCCGCAGCCACGCTGGCGCTGGTGCTGGCCGTGCTGCTGACAATGACAGGCTGCCGCGGCGGCGACAACAGCGATGTGCTGAAATATGCGTCGGAGGCCGACGCCGTGGTGCTTACGGGCAACGTGGCCGACATCTTCCGCAACGCCGGCGCGAAGGTGAGCGGCGACGACATCAAGCTCACGCCAGCCCTGAAGCGCCTGTTCAACGAAAAAGGCGAACGCCTCTATGTGGGTCTCGACCTGGAGCATTGCGCCATGACCATGAACTTCAAAGAGAACGTGGCCCTGCTGGTGGTGCGCATCGAGGACATGGGCCACTTCCGCAAGGTGATGGAAGCCGGCAAGATGCACCGCCAGGATGTGGGCGACCGCGAGGCATACACCGACGGCAAGGGCTCGTACATCGTCATCGACGAGGGATGCGCGGTGGCCTTCATGACGCGCCGCGGACAGCTGCCCCAGGACATCCTCGAAGTGGCACAAGAGAACGCCGAGAACAACCGTCTGGCCGACTGGAAGCGCGAGAAACTCGCCGAGGGCTCCACCCTCAACGCTATCATCAACATCGAGGCCGTGAAGGACATGGCGCCTACCGGCAGCCTCTCCACCTGGGGCTACGACCCCGAGGAGCTCGCCAATGGCTCCGTGTGGCTTCGCTGCGAGCTCAAGGATGACACCTTCACGGGCTACGGCAGCGTGTACAACAACGCGGGCAAAGAGCTGACAGCCAACGTGGCGCCCAAGAAGGCCGATGCGAAGATGCTGGAGTACGCTCCCGAGAACGCCGTGGCCGCGATGCTGCTGGCGGTAGACACCGACACCGACTGGGAGTCCACGCTCACCAAGGTCTATAAACAATCCACCGGCCACGCGCCCCGCGGCGAGGACGCCGCCGGGTTGGCCATGATCAGCGATGTGCTGTCGAAGCTCGACGGCACCGTGATGCTGGCCGCCGGGCCCAACAGCCTGCTGACGGCTACCTCGCTCAGCGGCTGGGCCGTCACCGCCGCCGCGAATATGAAGGACGGCGCGGCAGCAGGCTACGTGCAGCAGATGCGCGAGGGTCTGGAATCCGCCGGGGCCGAGATGCAGGAGATGGAAGGCGGCTTCCGCAGCGACTGGCTGGGCCTGGGCGCGCCCATCACCGTCAAGGCCGACGGCAACGTGCTGTTAGTTAGCACTCTGGCCGACCCCGTACGCACCTCACACCTGAACTACCTCGAAGCTAAATACTTCGACGACTGCCAGAGCGGGCTGGTCATCAATCTGCCCAAGGACCACCCCGTGATGGGCCTGCTGGGCGGCAAGTGGGGCGTGCGTCTGGACCTCTCCGGCACCGCCGAGGAGTCGCGCCTGCGCCTGACGGTGACCGGCAGCTCCGAGCCCCTGCTGCAAACCATACTTGAGACCTACGCCAACCTTTGACTCCCCAGATGAACTTTCGCCATGCCGCGCTGGTGCTCGCGCTGATGTTCGCATTGTGCTCGTGCACCCGGGCCGACGATGAGCACGACGCGCTGCTGGACCGCATACCGGCCAACGCCCGCGTGGTGGCCACCGGCAACCTCTACGACTGCGCCTCCATGCTGGGCATGCGCCTGAGCGGCGGCGAGCTGCGCCCCGCCGAGGCCATGGACCAGCTGGGCTCCGCATGGCCCAGCCTGGCCGTGCCCCTGAGCGCCATAGCCCGCTGGCAACGCCACGCCGACCTGGCCCATATGGCCGTGATGGTGGACAGCGCCACGCAGCAGCTGCTGATCACCGCCCTGCGCCTTGACCAGGAAGCGCCCGCCGACCTCGAGGGCGAAGACCTGGAGACCGCCATGCTGCCCGAAGCCACGCTCTACACCTACCACGGCGCGTGGGTGGTGGCCACGCCCCACCGCCTGTGGGCGGGCAATCTGGACCTGCACAAGGGCAAGAAAGGACGGAGGCCCGAGTTGGAGTTCAACCCCGCGGCCCTGGACAGCGCCCTGGCCGCCGCGGCCCGCGAGCCCATAGCGTCAGCCCCTGGCGTGGGGCCCTTTCTCAAGCATGCCGACGCGCTGCGCCTATGCGTGGACATGCGCTCTGTGCCCATGCCCAGCGGCGAGCCCGCGGCCCGCGCCCTGGTGGCCCCTAAGGCCGACGCCCACAGCATCACGGCCCGCGTCACCTACATCGACGCCCAGGGGCGCAAGGCCGACCCCTTCGCCAACCTCTCGCCCATAGACGAGAACGTATACTCCTACCTGCCCGCGGCGACAGCCGCCGTGGGGGCCGTGGGAGCCGACCGCCACACGCTGCGCTCCATGCTCAGCCATTACGGCCGCGCCCTGCCCATGCGCATTCGCGCCGCCGTGGAGGTGGCCAGCGGATTCCTGTGCGACACCGCCGCCACCACGGCCGTGGCCCTGATACCGGGCGGCAGCGCCGAGACTATACGCCGCTTCAGCCCCGACACGTGGACCATTCTCGCCCTCGCCCCCATAGAGATAGGCCGCACCGAGGAATTCTTCGAGCTCATCGACGAGCTGGGCCGCGGGGACGCGCAGTGCGACATCGCCGGCCAATACATAGCCATCAGCAACGGCCCGCTGGACGACGTGGCCTCCGGCGACGACATCGGCGAGCAGCTCTCGCCCTCGAGGCTGCGCCTGCAGGCCGTGGTGCCATACAACAGCGAACTGATGCGCGCCCTGGGGCTGAACCGCGGCCTGAGCCTGGAGGTGGACTGCGCGGGCGGCGTCACCACGGCGCGCCTGAGCTTCCTGGGCGACGACGGTGCCCCGGCATCGGTGCTCAGCGCGCTGGCAGCCAAGATGTTGAAATAAAATACAATACCATCCCTGCTTCATGATCGATACCATAGAGCTCATAGATATGGTGCCCCGCGCCTTCGAGGGCATGACGCTGCGCTCCGAGCTGTGGGGCCGGCGCTTCACCTTCCGCCGCGGCCACTACTACATGGTTGAGGCCGCCTCCGGCACGGGCAAGACCTCGCTGTGCGCCTACCTCACGGGCGAACGCTCAGACTACACGGGCTCCCTGCTGCTTGGCGGCCGCGACGCGCGAGAGCTCAAGAGCGCCGACTGGACGGCCCTGCGCCGCCGCTCCCTGGCCATCGTGCCGCAGGAGCTGCGCCTGTTTCCCGAGCTCACGGCCATGGACAACCTCCGGCTTAAAAACCGCCTCACGGGCCTGCTCACCGACGCCGAGATGCTCGCCATGCTCCGCGCCCTGGGCATTGAGGAGAAAGCCGACACCCCCGCCGCGCTGCTCAGCGCCGGCCAGCGGCAGCGCGTGGCCATAGCCCGAGCCCTGTGCCAGCCCTCCGACTTCATAATCCTCGACGAGCCCGCCAGCCACCTCGACGCCGCCACTAACCGCGCCGCGGCGGCCTTGGTGATGGAGCACGCCAAGCACACAGGGGCAGGAATTATCGTAACATCCGTGGGCGCGCGCCTGCTGCTCGACGCCCCCATGACACCCGTAGAGCTATGATACGCAGGATTTTGATGCGCAATGTCAGCGCCTGGCAGATCGCCCTCTACGCCCTGGCTTCGCTCGCGGGCTTGGCCATCGTGATGTGCGCAGTGCAGTTCTATATCGACTGCCGGCCCATGCTCGCCCCCGGCGGCGACGACCAGGCCCTGCGCCAGGCCGGGTATATGGTGCTCACCAAGCCCGTGGGCATGCTCGGCGGCGGCGACACACGCTTCACCGCCGACGAGGTAGCCGACCTCAAGGCCCAGCCATGGGTGGAGGACGCGGGGGAGTTCACCGCCGCGCAGTTCAGCGTGGCAGCCCGCGTGGATGTGGGCTCGGAGGGCATGGCCACGATGATGTTCCTCGAGTCAGCGCCCGACCAGTTTCTGGACGTGCTGCCCCCCGGCTGGGACTGGTCCCCCGCAAGCCCGTACGTGCCCATAGTAATCTCGGCCGACTATCTGGCCCTCTACAACTTCGGCTTCGCCACCTCGCGCGGCATGCGCAAGCTCACGCCCGAGATGATAGCGCAAGTACCTGTCACACTGATGCTCAGCGGGACTGGAGGTGCAGCCGAGATGGCCGCCCGCGTGGTGGGCTTTTCCGAAACGCTCAACACCATAGCCGTGCCGCAGGGCTTCATGCGCTGGGCCAACGCCCGCTTTGCTCCGGGCGCGTCGGCCGCCCCCTCGCGGCTGATCGTGCAGCCCACCAACCTCGCCGACCCCGCCATCGACGAATATCTGCGCTCCCGCGGACTTGAGACAGCCTCGCCCGGCGCAGCAGCCTCGCGCATGGGGCAAGCCCTGCGCACAGTCACGGGCGCCGTGGTGGCCATCGGCGCCGTCATATCGCTGCTCGCGCTGCTGGTGCTGGTGCTGAGCATACACCTGCTGCTGCAGAAGAATCGCGACTCCATCGCCACGCTCATGCTGCTGGGCTACAGCCCCTGGCAGATAGCGCGTTGCTACGCCGCCATGGTCAGCGCGGTCAACGCTCTGGTGCTGGCTGCTGCTGTCGCAGCTTTGGCCTTCGCAAGCCATGCCTGGCGCGAGACCCTGGGTTCGCTGGCCGAGGGGACACCATTCGGCGGCATAGGCGCTGCCGCATCTGTGGGAGTGTGCATCATGCTCGCTGTCACGGCCTACAACATCATCGCCCTGCGCCGCAGAGTGCCTCGTATGTAAAATCTTGAAAAAACTCGCGCCCTGCGAGATGCAAGGCGCGACTCGGCTCCGAGAGCCTACATAACAAAATTACAGTTTCAATTCACGCACCGCCGCCAGAGCGGAGGATACGACATGCAAAGGTAACAAAAATTCAACGAAATGCCACATGTCCACAGGAATTGCGATACGCAGCATCAACTTATTGGAATTTTGAAAATTCACTTATAATTAATATCTTTGCGTAGTGAAATAATTCGACTATGTGTACCAAAAACGAATGCATCGCGATATTACAATCCCATCAGCACCAAATTCAAAAAGAATTCGGTGTTAGGTCGTTATCTATATTCGGCTCTGTGGCACGAGGAGCGAATGGAGCGAATAGCGATGTGGACATTCTGGTGGATATGCCACCAAAGATATTTGTCATGGAAGCATTAAGGAGGTACCTAGAGTCAATGCTTGCCTCCTCCGTCGACATCATTCGTCGCCATTCACACCTCTCTCCAAAATTCCTCAACCAAATCTCCCATGACCTCATCACAATATTCTAAGTAAGAAAACGCACTGCCATGGTTGCTCGGCGGTGCGTTTTTGCAGCGTTTTTGCGGGGGGCGGGTATTGCTAAATTTCGGATTATTTCGTAACTTCGCGGCTGGTTGCCCGCACTCTTTCACGGCTGGCCGCCGCGCCTCCCAGAGCGGAGGCGGAGATTATTTCTTATCTTACTTCAATATCTACTTCATTATCTCTTTCATTATCATCATGAAAAAACAGTTATTGACGCTGTTAGTAGCCCTCGCGGCTATCTTCGGCGCGCGTGCTGCCGAGACCATCTACCTGGTGGGCGAAGCCAACGGCTGGGACGCAGCGAACCCCATCACCCTCGGCAACGAGCAGGAGGGTTGGTACTGCCTCGACGTTGACGCTAACTTCGGCCAGTTCAAGCTCTCAACTTCCGCTGGCAGCTGGCCCGCATTCGACGCTCACACCAAGAACGTCGTTGTGACGCAGACCAACACTAAGGTGGACCTCACTTCAAGCAGCGCTAACAGCTCCATCCCCTCCACAGCTACCACGCTCTACGTCAGCACTGACTTCACCAAAATCGCAGCCGGCACCGGCGACTGGCGCCCCTGGCAGGGCGGCGGCGATGACCCCATACCTCCCACTCCCACTGACGACTACTACGTGATCGTCGACGCTTCCCGCACCGGCTGGACCGAAGTGGGCTGCTTCTGGTGGGGCGGCGGTGCCGGCTCGACCAACTGGCCCGGCGAAAAGATGACACCCCTGGGCGACGGCAAGTGGAAGATGAACTTCGTTGGCGAGCCCGTCAACGTCATCTTCAACGACAACCAGCCCAACACCTCCAACCAGACCATCGACCTGCCCTTCGAGAACAAGAAAACCTACGTGCTCCGCTATCAGGACCCCAACCAGCAGAACAAGTGGACGGAGGAAGAGGTCGAAGACCCCATCCCCTCTGACGAGTACTACGTGATCGTCGACGCCTCCCGCACGGGCTGGAGCGACGTGAAATGCTTCTGGTGGGGCGGCAACGCCGGCTCTCCCGCCTGGCCCGGCCAGTCGATGACCGCCATGGGCAACGGCAAGTGGAAGAAGACCTTCTCCGGCGAGCCCGTGAACATTATCTTCAACAACGGCAGCTCCGAGGGCCCCAACCAGACCGTGGACCTGACCTACGTCAATAAGAAAACCTACGTGCTCAGCGGCACCGATGCTGCCACCGGCAAATGGACCGAGAACGGCGGCGGCAACGACGACCCCACGCAGTATGCCTCCGGCACCCTGCCCATCCTCTACATCAACATCTACCAGACTGATGCCGAGGGCAACATCCTCACCGACGCCGACGGCAACAAGCTGCTCGACAACTACGTAATTTCCAAAGACCTGGGCGACAAGAACTACCGTCCCGGCGAATACTGGCTCGACATCAACGGCTGCCCCGCTTTCGCTGACTACGCCAGCGTTGGCTCGGCCGAGAAGCCCCTGCCCCTCACCATGAAGGCCCGCGGCAACTTCACCCGCACGGGCTTCGCCAAAAAGCCCTTCAAGCTCAAGCTCGACAAGAAGCAGAGCCTGCTGGGCATGACCAAGAGCAAGCACTGGGCCATCCTCGCCCATGCCGACGATAACTACGGCTATCTGCGCAACTTCACCGGCTTCAACCTCGGCAAGCGCATGGGCCTGCCCTGGACTCCCGCCCAGCAGCCCGTGGAGGTGATCATCAACGGCGACTACCGCGGCCTCTACTTCCTCACCGAGAGCATCCGCGTCGGCGACGACCGCGTGCCTATCACCGAGCTCGACGACAACTGCGACGACCGCAACATCGTCTCCGGCGGCTACCTCGTGGAGCTTGACAACTACCCCGAGGAGAACCAGATCCGCATGACCGAAGGCTCGTGCGCCCCCGGCCACTACATGGACGAGCTCCGCGTCACCTTCGACACCCCCGAGGAGTACAGCGACCTGCAGCGCCGCTTCATCAACGAGCAGTTCACCGCTATGAACTATTTCGTTTCCAAGGCCAACACCTCCGAGGGCAACGACCTCTGGACGTTCCTCGACCTCGACGACGCGGCCCGCTACTACATCGTGGAGGAAATCTGCAGCCACGTGGAGAGCTACCACGGCTCCACCTACCTCTTCCGCGACCGCGGCGAGGGCCAGAAGTGGCACTTCTCGCCCCTTTGGGATATGGGCAACGCCTTCAACGGCTCCACCAACGCGTTCCTCTATGACTGCGACCCCTTCGGCAACACCTGGATCCCCTCCATGCGCCGCAACGAGAAGTTCAACCAGAAAGTCGTAGAGACCTGGAAATGGTTCATGAGCAACTGCTACCCCGGCCTCACCGACGACATCAACAACTACGTCTCCCTCATCTCCGAGGCTGCCAAGGCCGACCACAAGCGCTGGGGCAACGCTCCCATGCCCTCTTCCACCAACGCTCAGCCCGTGGTGGACAACACTGACATGCAGGCTCGCAAACAGGCCACCCTCAACCATCTCAACAACAAGATCAACTGGCTGCGTCAGCAGTGGGGCGACTATAACAACGGCTTCTTCGCCGAGCCCGAGCGCGACACCACCCCCGCCGCAGCTCTGCCTGAGTACGCAAAACCCCTGAACGTCTACCTCACCACTGCAGCCTCCAACTGGGCACCCGCAAGCCCCGAGTTCAAGTTCTCACAGGAAGGCGACGTCTTCACCCTCGAGGTGGCCGAGCTCTTCGGCAACTTCCGCCTCATGGGCGAGACATGGGCACTCTGCTTCGGCGGTCAGCCCTCGCGCACCGAGCCCCAGGCTGTGCGCCTCGGCGAGAACACCCTCTACAAGGGTTCTGAGGTCGACCTCGTTAGCTCCCTCACCCCCACCCGCCCCGAGAACTCCTTCTACCTCACCTTCACCTGGGACGGCGAGTCTGACCAGATCAACCTCATCATCGAGGAGAAGCGCAGCACCGGCAGCATCGACTCCGTGATCGACACTGACGCAGATGGCCCCGCCACCTACTACAACCTCCAGGGCCAGCGCGTATCCGCTCCCCAGAAGGGCGCCATCAGCATCGAGGTGCGCAATGGCCGCGCCAGCAAGATCGCTCGCTGATCTCTCATTTCCGACCACATAGCACAGAAGGCCGCGCACCCCGGGGTGCACGGCCTTCTTTTAGAGCCTGTCCCATAAAATATGTTAACGCTGAGGTCGCATATCTTGGTGTGATTTTGGAGGCGGCGTGAGGGAGCAATGCCGTCGCATTGTGACCGAGCGGCGGCTTCAAAAGCGCCCGAGAGATGCGAGACGGAGGTAATATTCGTTTCTCCATCGCGTTAATGATATGTGAAACGTTACTCTTTACTGAACCCGAAGCAAAAGCGCTGGCTCTCCGCGCTCTGCGCACGCTTGAACATCAATCTGAATATAAGGCAATCAGAAGGCATTATATATATCTTGAAGACCGGATGTCAATGGCGGTTGCTTCCCCAATTTCTTCGGCAAGTAGAAAAGCGTCTATTATTGTTTCAGTCGAATCAGCTAATCTCCTTGGTTTGACAAAATGCTGAAGAAGCTGCTTCTTTGCAGGCGGGAACGCTCACACGCACATGAACGCAGAAACCCGACGACGGCGATTATCGACAGCCAACATCCACGATTCAAAAGCGGCTCATCCTTTGATTGTCGGCATCGCCGCCCGATATCCTTCTATCAAGACAATCAAAGCCGACAACGGCTACAGGGGCGGCTTAATTGAGGTTGCAAAAACCGCCCTGTCTATTGACTTGCAATGCGTTAAATCGAATTACGGAACGTCGGAATTCATTCCATTGGAGGGCCGCTGGGTAGTGGAGCGGACCATCGCTTGGCTTGACCGCTTCCGCAGATTATGCCGTAACTACGAGCAATTGCTCACCACGGCGACGGCAATGGCGAAAATGGCCTTCATGATGATACTGCTCAAGCATATTTAGCCTCACCGAACATCAACGTTTCAACATCCAAAACAGTCCAGCGGGCGAAGGAAGTAACCGTCGCCTCGGCCATCCATTGGCATATTCGTCCGTGTTCTTCGGTCGTGTACGTCAAGTACACTCCCTCATCACACGAACAACTCTGCTCAATGGCTGACCGCCTCAGCGTTAACAGATTTTATGGGACAGGCTCTTAATTTTCATTAGATGAGATGCTACTCGTCGGTCTCTTCCTCTATGCGCTGCACGCCGCGGCGGATCAGCACGGCCATCCAGATGCCCAGCACCACCACTGTGATGAAGCCGACCCACATCAGCCACACGGCCACGTGGCAGAATACGATGATGGCCAAAACAGCCACTACCACTGCGCCCAGGAGCACGGCCGCAAGCTTATATCCGTTGAAATTGCCGTTATTACCATTTTCGCTCATGTTGAAACAAATTTTAAAGGTGAAACATTCTTGTTGGGGATTACTCTCATAAATATCTACATTAATAACACTACATTACGCCGTTTTGCTCACCACCGCCGCGAAAAAATCCTCTTGAAGGCACCCGGTTGCGCGTTCGGATTTTTTCGCGTAAATTCGCGTTGTGGTTCGCATGGGCAAAAAAGCCCGCGAGCCCGCTCATTTTCTTAATATCATGAACATCCGCAATTCCATAATCCTCCCCCTCCTCGCAGCCGCCGCCATCGGCGCGCAGGCGCAGGAAATCGTCAGCACCCCGGCGTACTCCTGGGTGGCCGACACCATAGTGCAGGGCCCCTACCGCGCATGGCCCGAGAGCGACACCCACATCGTCAGCACCTACGGCGCGCAGCCCGGCTATTTCATGCCCGTGGAGAAGGAGTGGCAACTCAAGAACGACATCTCCGCATATCCCCGCCTTAGCTCCTCCAACCGTCTGCACCAAGCCCTCTACAACATGGCCCTGGACGAGATGGTGAACGCCGTGGAGCCCGACACCACCTTGCGCACCGGCAAGGAGTGGGCCGGTGTCTGGACGCGCGACGTATCCTATTCCATCATCCTCTCCATGGCCCAGATGCAGCCCCTGGCTTCCGAGATCTCGCTGCGCCGCAAGGTGACGCCCGACGGCCGCATCGTGCAGGACACCGGCAGCGGCGGCGCATGGCCCATCAGCACCGACCGCGAGGTGTGGGTGATTGCCGCCTGGGAGCTCTACAAGGTGACGGGCTCGAAGGACTGGCTGCGCTTCGCCTACCCCATCGCCGAGCGCTCGCTCAACGACGACCAGACCGCCGTCTACGCCCCCGACGGGCTGGTGCGCGGCGAGACATCGTTCATCGACTGGCGCGAGCAGAGCCACCCGCGCTGGATGCAGACCGCCGACGTGTTCATGACCGAGGCCATGAACACCAACATGGTGCACGCCATCGCCCTGGACTGCGCCTCTCAGATGGCCGCAGAGCTGGGCCACAAACGTCAGGCGGCAGACTTCGCCAAGCGCGCCGAGGAGCTTTCGCAGCGTATCAACGACGCCTTCTGGCTCGACGATAAGGGCTACTACGGCATGTACCTCTACGGCCGCGACAACCTCATCATGAACCCCCGCGCCGAGACCCTGGGCGAGTCGCTGGCCATACTCTATGACGTGGCCTCGCCCGAGCGCGCCCGCACTATCACCGAGAACAACCCCGCCACCCCCTTCGGCGCTGCCATCTTCTACCCCCAGATCGCCGACATGCCCGCCTACCACAACAATGCCCTGTGGCCCTGGGTGGCATCTATGTGGGCCCTGGCCAACGCCAAGGCCGGCAACGAAGAGGGCACGCTCCAGGCCATCGGCTCCATCGTGCGCCCGGCTGCCCTGTTCACCACTAACAAAGAGAACCTGCGCCTTGACAACGGCGACATCGCCACCGAGCTCAACTCCTCCAACATGCTCTGGTGCCTCTCCGGCAACCTCGCCCTCACCTACCGCATCCTCTTCGGCATCCACTACGAGAAGGACGGCCTGCGATTCGCGCCCTTCGTGCCCCGCGCCCTGAGCGACACCCGCACCCTGGAGGGGTACAAATACCGCGACGCCACGCTCAACATCACCGTCAGCGGCTACGGCGACAAAATCAAATCCTTCACCCTCAACGGTCGCGAGACCAAGCCCTTCATCCCAGCCAACATCAAGGGCGTCAACAACATAGTGATTACCTTGGCCGACAACGAAATCGCCCCGATGCGCGTCAACGAGGTGGGCAACGCCAAGGCGCCGCTCACCCCCATCGCCCACCTCACTCACAGCCCTGAGCTGGCTGCCAACGGCGCGCCCGTGCTCAACCTGCTCTCTTGGCAACCCATCGAGTACAGCGACCACTACGTGGTGCTCCGCGACGGCAAGCCCGTGGCCGAGACCACCTCTACCACCTTCCCCGCCACCGCCCGCGGCGAGTACCAGGTGATCGGCGTCAGCGCCGAGGGCATCCCATCCTTCGCTTCCGCACCGGCCGACAACCGCGACGTCATCAGCCTCGAGCTCCCCGCCGAGGTCGCCGAGCTGGCATCCGCCGAGGTTTCTTACCAGCCCACCGCTCCCATCACGGGTTTCCACGGCCAAGGCTTCATGGAGGTTGACCACACCACGGCTCCCATCACCCTCTCCGTCTTCGCCCCAGAGGCGGGCGAGTACGCTATCGACCTGGTCTATGCCAACGGCAACGGCCCCGTCAACACGGAGAATAAGTGCGCCATCCGCACCATCGACGTCAACGGCCAGCGCGCCGGAATCACCGTCATGCCCCACCGCGGCGTGGGCAACTGGAGCGACTGGGGCCTGTCCTCCCCCGTCCGCGCTCATCTGCGCGCCGGCGAGAACACTATCACCATCCGCTTCACCCCGGACAACGAGAACATGAACATCGCCACCAACCACGC
>CAZSHV010000029.1:0-20922 GCA_964606815.1 uncultured Bacteroides sp.
GGTTTTCTCAGGACCATCATTTGGAGATGTGGTAATGCAGTCCACGCTTCTGTATTTGATATCTGGTCGAAAGGACTGTAAGGCCTACAAACAATCACTATGAAACCGAGTTTTTGTGTAAAAAATCTGTTTGTCTTGATTCTTTGCATAACTGCTATTACGGCCAATGCTCGATATGAAACCGTGACTCTGGGCACAGTGTCATGGTCGGGAGAGACCGAATGGGGGTCAGGAACTAATCCTTTTAGCGATGCTTATATTCAGGCAAAATTACTTGAAAAGGCTCAAAGAACTTATCCCGGATATACCGACTATTCCGTGTCTATAATTCAGAACAGCAAGCAATATGAGTCAAAGGACGCTCCCTACCAACGAACAGGCGATCCATATCTCGATGGCTACAACTCTGCAAAGATCCTTTCCAGATACAAGCATAATGCCGCAGGGCAAGTGACAGCGAAAAAATGGGTTGAGGACCCCAGACCTGCTCCTGCACCGCAGCAACAGGCCCCAGCACCCGCTACATCGTCTTCGCGACGTTCGCAGACATATGATTTCGAAACCGCCTTAACTAAGGCCGTTGAGAAAGCGCTCGAGGACGTACAGGCTGGCTCACGAATCGCATTCAATAAAATAAGCGCTCCAAGCACTTCCTCTTTTTCAAAATCAGAGGTTAAAGCCCAAATTCTTGAGATCCTTATTGACAATAACTTTAAAGTTGTCGCAAAGGAATATTTTGATACGATTAAGGACGAATTAGAGGAACAGCGCTCTGAGCAATATAACACGAGGACTAAGGCTAAAGAGAATAACTTATCTGCCAGCGGATATCTTCTAGATTGCAAAATTGATGCATCTGTGATTAGAATCTACATTATCAACGTAAGCACAGGCGAATACACCAGCGCCTCGAAAGAAAGTTACAATTAATCGTAGTGTTTCCTTCTCAAAAGAATTATTAAGACAGCGGATATCAACAAGTTAGACTAGCCTTGCAAAAAGCATAACTATACAAATTATACTCTAACAACCTGATTTATTAGGGCGCACTAACAAAACAGTGCGCCCTTTTTCCATAATTGAATATTTAGCGAAAAGGAATGAAGGGTGTTAACAATTATGCTTAATATCTCGTCCTACGAATGAGATTAGACCTGAATGTGTAGGCGGCCGAACAGACCGTTCGGCCATACAATTCGCTGGTTTTGTGGGTGGTTTTCATCGTTGCGGTCGCCACAGGTGGCGACCTTACCCCTTCATAATCAGCTCTTTATTATTTTGCGGACGCTCAAAATGAGCGTCCCTACATCCAGATAGTCAACATTGTATGTTATCAATGCCTCTCGATAGATGAACTCGCCGTGGGGCACAATGGGTGGGGAATTAGGAGTTTTTGTATACATTTTGCTGAAAAATTTCCGTATCTGCTATATTTGTCGTAATTTTGCACCGATTTTCATGTACGTACAAAATAATGGAAATAATCAGAACAGTTAACGAGCTGCGCAGCCGTCTGGCCCCGGCTCACGCCCAGGGCCTGAGCATCGGTCTGGTGCCCACGATGGGCGCCCTGCACGCGGGCCATATGTCGCTCATCGAGCGCGCCCGTCGCGAGAACGATGTGGTGGTGGTGAGCGTATTCGTGAATCCTACCCAATTCAATAATCCTGACGACCTGCGCACCTATCCTCGCACCGAGGAGGCCGACTGCGCGCTGCTTAGCGCCGCTGGCGTGGACTACGCGCTGGTGCCGACGGTGGAGGAGATGTATCCCGAGCCTGACACGCGCGTCTTTGACCTGGGCCCCGTGGCCGAAGTGATGGAGGGCGCCATGCGTCCAGGCCACTTCAACGGCGTGGCGCAAATCGTGTCGAAGCTTTTCTATATCGTAGAGCCCACGCGGGCATATTTCGGCGAGAAGGACTTCCAGCAAATCGCGGTGATCCGCAAGATGGTGTCGCTGCTGGGCATGAACCTGGAGATCGTGGCGTGCCCCATCAAGCGCGCCGACGACGGCCTGGCCCTGAGCTCGCGCAACGTGCGCCTGACCCCCGAGCAGCGCGCGGCCGCCCCTGCCATCCACCGCATCCTGAGCGAGAGCCGCGACTACGCCAAGACGCACACCCCGGCCGAGACTGCGGCATGGGTGGTGGACGCCATCAACGCCGAGCCTTTCATGCGCGTGGAGTATTACAAGATAGTGCACCCGCTGACGCTGCAGGACGTGGAGCAGTGGGAGGCCGATGTGGAACCTGTGGGCTGCGCGACCGTGTTCTGCGGCGACGTGCGCCTCATTGACAATATACGCTATGAACGTTGAAGTGCTGAAATCGAAGATACACCGCGTCACCGTCACCGAGGCGCGGCTTGACTATATAGGCAGCATCACCATAGACCGCGAGCTGATGGACGCCGCTGGCATCATCGAGGGCGAGCGCGTCTACATCGTGAACAACAACAACGGCCAGCGCCTGGACACCTACGTGATCCCCGGCGAGGCCGGCTCGGGCGTGATATGCCTCAACGGCGCGGCAGCCCGCCTGGTGCAGCCCGGCGACATCGTGATCATCATGAGCTACGCGTCGATGCCCCTGGAGGAGGCACGCGAGTTCCGCCCCACGGTGATCTTCCCCGACACGGCCACCAACCGCCTGGTGCCCTGACCAGCGGCGCATAAAAGTGCCCCACCCCACCCCTCTTTCCCCTGTTTAAGAATCATCCTCAATCCCCTCAACCCCATATGTTTGAAAATCTTTCCGAGCGCCTTGAGCGCAGCTTCAAGATACTGAAAGGCGAAGGCCGCATCACCGAGATCAACGTCTCCGAAACCCTTAAGGACGTGCGCCGCGCGCTGGTGGAGGCCGACGTCAACTACAAGGTGGCCAAGACCTTCGTGGACACCGTGAAGAAAAAAGCCCTGGGCCAGAACGTGCTCACCGCCGTGAAGCCCGGCCAGATGATGGTGAAAATCGTGCACGACGAGCTGGTGCAGCTCATGGGCGGCCAGGACGCGCCGCTCACGCTCAAGGGCAAGCCCGCGATCATACTGATGTCGGGCCTGCAGGGCTCGGGTAAGACCACCTTCTCCGGCAAGCTGGCCAAGAAGCTCAAGGCCGACGGCAAGCGCCCGCTGCTCGTGGCTTGCGACGTGTACCGCCCCGCTGCTATCGACCAGCTGCAGGTGCTGGGCCAGACCATCGACGTGCCCGTATACACCGAGCCCGGCAGCAAGGACCCCGTGCAGATCGCCCTCAACGCCATCAAATATGCCCGAGAGCATCAGAACGACCTTGTGATCGTCGATACCGCCGGTCGTCTGGCCGTAGACGAGGCTATGATGAAGGAAATCGAGGCCATCAAGAAGGCTATCAACCCCGACGAGGTGCTCTTCGTCGTGGACTCGATGACCGGTCAGGACGCCGTGAACACGGCCCGCACCTTCAACGAGCGCCTGGACTTTGACGGCGTGGTGCTGACCAAGCTCGACGGCGACACCCGCGGCGGCGCGGCCCTGTCGATTCGCACGGTGGTGACCAAGCCCATCAAATTCATCGGTACGGGCGAGAAGCTCGACGCCATCGACGTCTTCCACCCCGACCGTATGGCAGACCGCATCCTGGGCATGGGCGACGTGGTCTCGCTCGTGGAGCGCGCCCAGCAGCAGATCGACGAGAAGGAGGCCAAGGAGCTGGCTGAGAAGATGCGCCGCAACCGCTACACTTTCGACGACTTCCTCAAGCAGATCCAGCAGATCAAGAGCATGGGCAACATCAAGGACCTCATCGGCATGATTCCCGGCATGGGCAAAGCCATGAAGGACATCGATATCGACAACGATGCCTTCAAGGGCATCGAGGCCATCATCACCTCTATGACCCCCGCCGAGCGCGCCAATGAGACGCCCATCAGCTTCCGACGCCGCAAGCTCATAGCCTACGGCTCCGGCACGAGCATCGACGAGGTGAACCGCCTGCTCAAGCAGTTTGAGAACATGCGCAAGATGATGAAGCAGATGACCTCCAAAAATCCCGCCAAGCTCATGGCCCAGATGCAGCAGATGCAGCAGCGCGGCATGGGTCGCCGTTAAACTCACACAACCAACCCTTTACGCCATACATATGACACCGACCATCATCGACGGAAAGGCCGTGGCAGCGGCCATCAAGCAGGAGATAGCCCAGGAAGTGGGCGCCATCACAGCCGCCGGAGGCCGCGCCCCGCACCTGGCCGCCATACTCGTGGGCCACGACGGCGGCAGCGAGACATATGTGGCGCACAAAATCAAGGCTTGCGAGGCCTGCGGTTTCCGCTCGTCGCTAATCAGGTATGAAGACGATGTGACGGAGGCCGAGGTGCTCGCCGCCATCGAGCGTATGAACAACGACCCCGAGGTGGACGGCTTCATAGTGCAGCTGCCTCTGCCTAAGCATATCGACGAGCAGAAGGTGATCGAAGCCATACGCCCCGAAAAAGACGTGGACGGCTTCCACCCCGTCAACGTGGGCCGCATGAGCACCGGCCTTCCCGGCTTCCTGCCTGCCACGCCCGCTGGCATCGTGGAGCTGCTGCGCCGCTATGACATCCCCACCCGCGGCCGCGATTGCGTGGTCATCGGCCGCAGCAACATCGTGGGCAAGCCCGTGGCACAGCTGCTCATGCGCAAGGGCACACCCGGCGATTGCGCCGTCACCGTGTGCCATAGCGCCACGCCCGACATCGCCGAGCACACCCGCCGCGCCGACATCATCATCGCCGCCCTGGGCAAGCCCGGATTCGTCACGGCCGACATGGTGAAGCCCGGCGCAGTGATCATCGACGTGGGCACCACACGCGTGCCCGACGCCTCGCGCAAGAGCGGATTCCGCCTGCGCGGCGACGTGGACTATGACGCGGTGGCTCCTCTGTGCTCCTTCATCACGCCCGTGCCCGGAGGCGTGGGCCCGATGACGATAGCCATGCTCATGCGCAACACCCTGCTCGCCGCTAAGCGCGAAATCTTCCCCCGCGCATGACGCCCTTCTTCGCGTCGCTGATTCTGGCCATCTGCTCGGCCATGACGCGCGGGCAGGAGGCTACCCTGCTCTTCGCCGGCGACGCTATGATGCACCAAGCCCAGCTCGACGCCGCTCGCCAAAGAGACGGCAGCTACGATTTCTCCGACTATTTCACAGCCATAGCCCCGCAGGTTCGCGAGGCCGACTATGCCGTGGTGAACCTTGAGACGCCACTGGGCGGTGCCCCCTACTCCGGCTATCCATGCTTCTGCGCCCCGGATAGCTATGCCGACGCGCTGGCCGATGCCGGATTCGACCTTTTCCTCACTGCCAACAACCACATGCTCGACCGCCGCGACAGCGGCCTGCGACGCACCGTGGCCACGCTCGACGCGAAGGGCTACCAGCACATCGGCACATACCGCGACGCCGCGCAGCGCGACTCGCTGCTGCCCATGGTCACGGACGTGAACGGCTTCAAAGTGGCCTTCCTGAACTATACTTACGGCACAAACGGCATTTCGCCCACGGCAGGAGCTGCCGTGGATTATATTGACCGCGACCTGATGCGCCGCGACATAGCCAGCGCCCGGCAGGCCGGGGCGGAACTGGTGTGCGCGGCCGTGCATTGGGGCGTAGAGTATCAGCTGCTCCCGCATGCTTCGCAGAAGAGCCTCGCAGCGTTTCTCATGGACGAGGGCGTGGACATGGTGATCGGCGGTCATCCGCACGTGATCCAGCCCCTTGAGATGCGCCGTCGCGACGACGGTCGCAACTGCCTGATATGCTATTCGTTGGGTAACTTCATATCCAATATGAAGACGCGCGACACCCGCGGCGGAGCCATGTTAGAGGTGAAATTGGCACGCGACAGCATGGGTCGCGCGGTGGTGGACGACGCGAACTATTCGCTGGTGTTCACCGTGCCTCCCACAGCGGGTAAGAACTTCCGCCTGGTGCGCCCCGACAGCTGCGACGCCGCGGCGTGGCGCCAGCATGCCAAAGCCTTCGCCGCCAAAGCCCGCGAAATCTTCACCAAGCACAACGTCGGAGTGGAAGAAAAGGAGTGAATTAGCTTTAATAGCTTAGATAGCTCATTGATTACCTGTGCGTTACCCCATATTGCAGGGCCGCAAGTTCGTTGCGGCCGCAACGGTTTAATATGCTGAAAACAAGGGAGTAGGGTCGCCACCTGTGGCGACCGCATCGATGCGTGACCGCATGATTGCCCCTCCCCCTGGCCCCCTCCCCGCGCGTTGCGGGGAGGGGGGAAATAATTTGAGGGCATTCCTACCACGGGCTTTCGCCCGCGGCTACCTTGCACCCGCCCACTCCGTGGGCTCCGTAGACGTCGTCGAGGGGTGTTAACGGCGGCCGCACCGACCGTGCGGCCCTACAATTTGCTGGTTTAGTTTACGTTATCCCTCTCCGCGGTCGCCACAGGTTGCGACCCTACAGCTAACACATTGGCCCATTCCACTCCGTGGGCTCCGATGGCGTTAACTCAATGGGAGCCAATGCATAATTTATGCTCACCCCGCGTACTTGAGGGCGTTGAGGGCGCGGAGGGTGTTGCAGAGGGTCTGGCTCCAGTAGGCGGCGAAGTCCTCGCGGACGGCCTGCAGGTACTCGTCGATGACCTCGGCGGGGGCATCGGCGGATGCTTCTATGAGATTAAAAAGTACTTGGTAGATGTCGGCCAAGCCTTCGGAGATGGAGGCGGTGATGGGCGTGTCGGAGAATTTCATATCTTCCTCAAACACTTCGAGATACGTGTCGTGCTCGCCCATGAGTTGCTGCACTCCGCGGGCTGCAGCGTTGTAGCCATCCTCGGTGAGTGAGGCGGGGAGGTAGCTCTCGCCGGGGAAGTCGCTGTCTGCTAAGTCAGTGGCGGAGATATAGAGGCGCGGCAAAAGCTTGCACATGGCGGTGGCGAACTCTTCGGGGTCGGCCTCGGGCGCGCCTTCCACGGCGCGGCAGTATTCGTTAGACAGGGCCAAGAAGGCCAGCTGGTT
Source organism: uncultured Bacteroides sp. (assembly GCA_964606815.1). Lineage (GTDB taxonomy): Bacteria > Bacteroidota > Bacteroidia > Bacteroidales > Muribaculaceae > CAG-873. The sequence goes on from CAZSHV010000029.1 coordinate 7,010, forward strand.
GGGGGTAAGGGTGGTGTCCATATTTACGGCTGTTAGCGATAGAGTCCATTCTCTTCGATATACTCGTAAACGCCATGGGGGAGGAAACAGTTCATGTGCCTGCCGCGGGCCAGGGCGCGGCGGATGAATGTGCTGGAGAGGTCGATTTCGGGCGACTGCACCAGCTCCATGCCGTCGACGAGGCGATTGGTCACGGGCTTTCCTGGGCGGGGGTAGACGATGACGCCAAACTCTTCAAGGATGGCATCATGCTCCTTCCAGCGGTCGAAATTGTTCCAGTTGTCGCTGCCTACCACGAGTTTGAACCGCTTCGAGGGGTACTTCTTGGCCAGAAGGCGGAGCGTGGAGATGGTGTAGGATGGGCGAGGCATCGACAGCTCGATGTCGCAGATGTCGACTCCCGGCACGCCCTCGCAAGCAATGCGCAGCATATGCAGGCGCTTGATGTCAGACACCAGGTCAGTGCCGTCCTTCAGCGGGTTGAGCGGGGAGAGGGTGAGCCAAACGCGGTCGACGATTTTCCACTGCGTGAGGTAGCTTGCAATCATCATGTGTCCGATGTGCACGGGGTTGAACGATCCGCCGAATATACCTATGGTTTCCATGTGGGGTGTGGGGTGTTAGAGAGGTGATCAGAAAGAGGGTGTATCAGCTGGCGAGGAAGTCGACGATGGCCTTTTTAGTCTGCGCCACGGCGGTGTCGAGGTCGTCGTTGACCACCTGGACGTCGAATGCCGGGGCCTGCTCGATCTCGAACTGGGCGCGGGCCAGGCGCTGGGCTATGACCTCGGGGCTGTCGGTGCCGCGACCCTCGAGGCGGGCGCGCAGGGCGTCGATTGACGGGGGCATGATGAAGATGGTGAGGGCGCGGGGGCCGAAGATGTCGCGCACGCTCTGGCCGCCCTTGACGTCGATGTCGAGGATGACGTTGCTGCCGGCGTCGCACTTGCGCTCGATCTCCTCGCGCAGGGTGCCATAGTAGCGGCCGGGATAGACCTCCTCCCACTCCACGAATTCGCCGGCAGCGACGCGGCGGCGGAACTCGTCGGTGGTGAGGAAATGATAGCTCACGCCGTCGGTCTCGCCGGGGCGCGGGTCGCGGTTGGTGGCCGACACGGAGAATTGCATGTCGACGTCTCCGCCGTCCATTATGCGCTTGATTATGGTGCTCTTGCCGCAGCCCGAGGGGGCTGAAATCACGATTATCTTGCCTTTTTCCATCTTCAGAAACATTGCGGGGGGTTACATCACGTTGAGCACCTGCTCCTTGATTTGCTCAAGCTCGTCCTTCATCTTAACCACCAGAATCTGCATCTCTGCGTGGTTGCTTTTAGAGCCGAGGGTGTTGATCTCGCGGCCCATCTCCTGGGCGATGAAGCCGAGCTTCTTGCCCTGGCCGGCCTCGGGGGCTGCCATGGTCTCGAGGAAGTAACGGAGGTGCTGCGCGAGGCGCTGCTTCTCCTCGTTGATGTCGAGTTTTTCGATGTAGAAGATCATCTCCTGCTCGAATCTGCCTTTGTCGTACTCCACGCCGGGGAGCTGCTCGAGGGCATCGACGATGCGCGCGCGGATTTTCTCCACGCGTTCCTTCTCGTATCGCGGCACCTGGGCCAGCAACTCGCCGATTCTACTCACACGGGCGGCGAAGAATTCCTCCAGCCGCTGGCCCTCGACGCGGCGGTGCAGCATCAGGGCGTCTACGGCCAGGGCAGCGGTATGCATCAGAGCGTCGAGCACGGGGCGCTCGGTCTGCTCGGCGGTGTCGGTGCGCATGGCGTCGGGCAGGCGCAGCAGCACGCTGTACCAGTCTTGCGGCTCTGCGATGCCCAGCTCCGCGGCCATGGCCTGGATCTGCTCTTTGTAGGCACGCATCACGGGGATGTTGATTTGCGAGGTAGCGGCGGCTGAGAGCTGCTCGAGCGTGACGGTGAGGTCAGCCTTGCCGCGCTGCAGCTTCTGGGCCACCAGCGCGCGCAGCTCCGGCTCGGCCTCGCGCAGAGGCTGAGGCAGGCGCACGGCAAGGTCAAGCTGCTTGGAGTTGAGGGATTTGATTTCTACGGTGATTCGCTTGCCGTCGGCCTCAACGGAGGCGCGGCCGAAGCCCGTCATAGAGTATAGCATGGAGCGGATTTTTAAGTTAAGGACAGCGCCGGCGACGCGGTCGCGACGCTTTCAAACGCGAATTTAATAAAAATTTCGCAATCCCCCAACCCATAGACTCGTATCGTAGGGTGAAAAAATCCCCGGGCGGCGCGGGGGGCGCTTCCCGGGGATGGGTGGGTATATAGAAAAGTTGGTTTATGCTGTCAGTGCGCTGCTTTTTAATTAAGCTGCGTTGCTTTTATTTAAGCAGGGAGATGGAGCGGGCGATGAACTCGTCGAGCTTTTTGCCTTTGAGCAGTCCGGCGGCCAGAAGGGCCAGGTCGGAGAGCTGGGCGAAGGCGGGGGTGGCGGCTACGTAGTCGTCGATGAGCTTGTGCTGCTGGTCGCGCAGGTCGCCGATTTCTTTCTCCAGAGGCACCTTCTTCTCGCGCTCCTCGGCAGGGATGGCCTCGGCCTGCTTGCCGAGCTCGTCGGCTTTGAGGATCAGCGGCTCTATCTGGCCTGCCAGGGCCTCGGTGGCCTTGGCGGTGAGGTCCTTGACCAGCGGGCTGTTGACGTTGACCACGAGGTTGAAGCTATCGGGCAGGTCGCCGTAGAAGCTCATGCCGGGCTGCAGGGCGGCCATCTCCTTCATGCGTCGCATGTACTCGTTGCGGGTGATGACGGCCGGGGTGGCGTCTTCGGCCAGAGCCTCGAGCTGCACCAGATATGTGGCCTTGTCGCCCTCGGGGGCGGCTGAGGTGACGGCGTAGCGGAATGCCTCGGTGAGGATCTCGCGCTGCGGGGCGGTTAGGTTGTCCTTGCGGTCGGTGTCCTTGGGGATGATGTTGTCCACCACGTCAGAGTCGACTCGCACGAATCGCACGCCGTCGAGCTTCTGCTCCAGCAGGCCGATGAAGTGGTTGTCGAGCTGGCCGTCCATCACGAGCACGTCGTAGCCGCGGTCTTCGGCGGCGCGGATGAAGGAGTACTGCTCGGTAGGGTCGTTGGTGTAGAGGTAGACCAGCGTGCCGCTCTTGTCCTTCTGCTCGCTCTCGACGAGGGTACGATATTCGTCGAGGGTGAAATACTTGCCGTGGGTGTCTTTGAGCAGGGTGTAGCCCATCGACTGGTCGCAGAACTTGGGGTCGGTGAGCATGCCGTATTCGATGAACACCTTGATGTCGTCCCACTTCTTTTCGAAGTCGGCGCGGTTGGAGGTGAAGAGCTCGTTGAGGCGAGCGCTGACCTTCTTGGTGATATAGGCCGATATTTTCTTCACAGCGGTGTCGGCCTGGAGATATGAACGCGACACGTTCAGGGGGATGTCGGGCGAGTCGATGACACCCTGAAGTAGCATCATGAACTCAGGCACGACGCCCTCGACGGAATCGGTGACGAACACCTGGTTGCTGTAGAGCTGAATGCGGTTTTTGGTGACCTCCAGGTTGTTATGAATCTTGGGGAAGTAGAGGATACCGGTGAGTGTGAAGGGATAGTCAACGTTGAGGTGAATCCAGAACATAGGATCATCCTGTCCGGGATACATCTCGCGGTAGAACTCCAGGTAGTCCTCGTCGGTAAGCTCCGAGGGTTTCTTCATCCACTTTGGCTCGAGAGAGTTGACGATGTTGGGCTGGTCAGTGTCCTGCATCTGGCCGTCTTTCCACTCCTTCTTCATGCCGAAGACGACGGGCACGGGGAGGAAGCGGCAGTACTTCTTGAGCAGGGCGCCGACGGTATCCTCTTCGAGGAACTGCTTGTCATCGTCGTCGATATAGAGGATGATGTCAGTGCCTCGCTCTGTGCGTGAGCCGTCGGTGAGCTCATACTCGGGCGAGCCGTCGCACTCCCAGCGCACGGCCTTGGCGCCCTCCTTGTAGCTCAACGACTCGATGACCACCTTCTTTGCCACCATGAAGGCCGAGTAGAAGCCCAGGCCGAAGTGGCCGATGATGGAGTTGGCGGTGTCTTTGTATTTCTCCAGGAACTCTTCAGCTCCGGAGAAAGCTATCTGGTTGATATACTTGTCGATATCGTCGGCAGTCATGCCGATGCCGTGGTCGCTGATGGTGAGGGTGCCGGCCTCCTTGTCGATTTTCACGGTGACATCGACGGGACCGACTTCGCCCTTGAAGTCGCCGAAAGTAGAGAGAGTGCGGAGCTTCTGGGTGGCATCGACAGCGTTCGACACCAGCTCGCGCAGGAAGATTTCATGGTCGCTGTAGAGGAATTTCTTGATTACCGGGAAGATATTCTCGGTGGTAACGCCGATTTTCCCTTTTGCTGTGTTTTCTGCCATATTGCTATATGATTTTAGTATTAATCGAAGTTATGAGTTAGACGCCAAGGCATGGAGCCGCGCGTCTACTACTATAACAAATATAGCAAAAGGTATGCCAAACCGCGGCAGTTAAAAAATGTTGTCACCCGCAGTGGGCACGAGGTGTTAAAAGTGGAATGAAAACTATTGAATCGTGGATGGTTATGGCAAAGACAAGGCACAATAGTAGGGCCGAATGTTCGATTCGGCCGCTGAATACTACTTGGAAACAGGGAAATTTTTGTTCAGTCTTTGAGGACGTAGCCGGGGCAGCGGTACTGGCCTTTGCCGTCAGTGACCTTTCCGTAGTGTATGCTATGGCAGGGGCAGTAGTGGTAGCAGCGCAGGCACAAGATGCAGTAGTCACCCCACACCGGGCGCCCGTCTTTCATAGAGATGGTGCGCACGGGGCAGTTGCGGGCGCATCGTCCGCAGCCTTTGCAGGTGTCGTCGGCGTAGAAGGGGCGCGAGTTCATCATAAAGCGCTTGAACCATCTGTTCACCACTTCGGTCTTCACCCAAGCCCAGGAGCCGGCCACGACATCGTCGGCCGTGGAGTCGGGGTGCTCCATGATCTGCTCGGCGATAACGACGGCGCGCGCTTCGGCGGCTTCGAGCTTGGCTTTGGCCACGTGCTCGGGGTCGAGGTCAAAGCCTTTGAAGGTGACGTATGTGTTGGGCATCTGCACCGAGAAGGTGGAGCAGGCTCTCCAGCCGCGCTTCTCTATGGCCTTGCGCCATTTGCGGTGGGTGAGGCCGATGTCGTCGCCGCAGGTGGCCACCATATAGTGCGGGCAGTCGTCATGGCCGCGGAAGTCGAGAGTGGCGTGCTTGATGACGTTGCTCACCGTGGTGGGCATGTTCCAGCAGTGGGTGGGAAAGACCCAAATCACGCGGTGGTCCTGCACGCGGAGGAAGATTTTTTCCGGTTCGAGCATCAGGCCCGGCGCGAGACGTATTATCTCATCGCCGAGGGTGGACTGGAGCTGGTCGGCCAGTCGCCGCGAGTTTCCTGTGCCTGTGAAGCAAATGATCATGCACTGAGAAGTTTGGTGGTGAGAAAAAGGTGGTTTAGAATCTTTGTGGAGAGATATGTGATGAATAGTGATTGGTGTCGAAGCGGGGGCTGCCAGAGAGGAGGATTATCTGATCACTACCTCCGTGGCTCCATAACCGTATTCCTGGAAAGAGGCGTCGTGCCACGAGCATTGTTTGTACCTGTAGCCCAGCTCTTTGAGGATGGCTTTGCGTAGCACGCCGTCGCCTTTTCCGTGGATGAAGACGATGTGGAGGCCGCGGCGGCGCAGGTTGGAGTCCATCACGGTGCGGAATTTCTCCACTTGGATGTTGAGCATATCGGCGGGGGTGAGGCCGGCGGTGTTGTCTACGAGTTCGGTGAGGTGGAGGTCGACCACGAGGGGGCCGTCCTTAGGCTGGGGCTTGCGCACAGGGCGCCGGGCCGGGCGGTCTTCGCTCTTGGGCTTGGGGTCTGGCGCTGCTGCCAGGGCGGCAGCCAGGTCTACACGACGATAGGGCTTGCCGTCGGTGACTATGGGGAAGGCGAGAACGGGAGTGTCGAAGTAGGGGTTGGGCTGGAAACAGTGGAGCTTGAAGAATTTGGTGGTGTCAACCTTATGCTCCACGCTCACAGGCTCTTGCAGCTTGAATTCTCGGCCCTGCTTGTATGCTATGCACTGGATGGCGATGCGGTCGAGGGCCGGGATGTCTTCGCGGCCAAGCTCGCAGAGCAGCAGCTCGTAGCCAGGCTCTACGGTGGCGGCACGGCGCAGGGTCCACGCCTCGTCGCTGGCGGCGCGAGAGAGGAAGGCCACGCTGAGGAAGTAGTTGGAATCGTTCACCAGTCGAGCCTCGAAAGTCGTGTCGCTCAGGCGCTTGGCGTCAACGGGCTGAAAGGCGAGGACGATGTTAGGCACGTCGCCCTCGGCCGTCTCAATCACATGCACGGGCTCTGGCTCCGCGGGGCGCTGGGCCGGAGCAGATGAGGCATACGCCGCGCTCTCGGCCTTCGCTCCCTTAGTGGCCTTAGCCGCCTTGGGGGCCTTGGGCTCGTCGGAGGCCGATCCTACCACCACGCATTCGCGCAGCAGCACGGGGGTCTCGAAGCCGTCCTCGTCGACATAGGCTATCTGGCCGTCAACGCGCGTGACGCGTCCGCCGCCCACTGAGTTGAGAAATCTTACGATGTCGCCGGGTTTTGCCATCTTGGTAGGTGTGATGTGATGAGTTTTCGATTGGTCTACATGCAAAGTTACGTGTTTCTCCAAATTTTCACTAACTTTGCAATCGATATGTCACAAAATAAATTATCAATAACAGATTACGACTACGCATTGCCTGCCGAGCGCATCGCCCAGCACCCGTTGGCGCAGCGCGACGCGTGCAAGCTGCTGCGGCGCACCCATGACGGAGACATCTCGGAGCATACCTTCCGCGAGCTCCCTACCCTGCTCCCCTCTGATGCGATGCTGGTCTACAACAATACCCGCGTGATCAACGCGCGCCTGCGCCTGCGCAAGCCCACGGGCGCAGCCATCGAGGTGTTCTGCCTGGAGCCTCACACGCCGGCCGACTATGCCGAGAACTTCGCCAGCGAGGGCCGGTGCTCGTGGACGTGCCTGGTGGGCAACTCCAAGCGCTGGAAGGACGGCCCGCTTGAGCTCACCGTCGAAATTGACGGCCGGTCCGTCACCGTCACCGCCACCCGCGTGCAGAAACACGACGCCGCGTCGGTTGTCGAGTTTGCCTGGGACTCCCCCGGCGTCACCTTCGCCTCCATCATCTCGGCGGCCGGCCAGATTCCCATCCCGCCTTACCTCAACCGCGATACTGAAGCCAGCGACGTGGCTGACTATCAGACCGTTTACTCCCGCATCTCCGGCTCCGTGGCCGCCCCTACGGCCGGTCTGCACTTCACTGACGCCGTGCTCGCCGACATCGCGGCCCGCGGCATACCGCGCCGCGAGATTACCCTGCACGTCGGCGCCGGCACCTTCCAGCCCGTGAAGGACGACGACGTGCGCGCCCACGTGATGCACAGCGAGTTCATCGCCGTGCCCCTGAGCCTCGTCGAGGAGCTGGCCACCACCTCCCGCCGCGTCTACGCCGTGGGCACCACCACCGTGCGCACCCTCGAGAGTCTATACCACATAGGCTGCATGATAGTCCAAGGCCGCTGGCACGGCGAAGTAGAACAATGGTACCCTTACGCCGAGGATCACCCCCGCCTCTCCGGCAGCGAGGCCCTGCAGGTGGTGGCCGAGTATATGCGCGCGCAAGGGATGACCACACTGGTGGCATCCACGCGCATCATCATCAGCCCCGGCTATGAATATAAGGTAGTGAAAGGCCTGATTACCAACTTCCACCAGCCCCGAAGCACCCTCCTGCTGCTGGTTTCAGCCTTGATAGGCGACGACTGGCGCAAGGTGTACGACTACGCCCTGGCCCACGACTTCCGCTTCCTCAGCTACGGCGACGCCGGCCTCTTCGAATAGCAAGAAGCAGGAAAGGCCATAAATTGTATAGCACCCACTACGACAGCTACTTACATACTAATGCAACAGCGGTTACAGTAACCGCTGTTGCATTATAAGCAAAAGAATCTATATTTCCAAGGAGCAGTACAGATCCCCTAACTTTAGAGCCGAACCTATCGTACTGCCCTACAATTAGCGTTGGCGTTATCGACGGCCGCAACGAACTAGCGGCCCTACAATTTGTTGGCTACCTGTGTGTTAACATCAAAGTAATCCCCAGCGGAGGGTGGGTACCTTCACAGGGCAATCGCAGAGCGTCAAACTTTGGTGGACGCGAGGTAGTCGGCGACGACGAAGGTGCTTCCGCCGACGTAGATGGTGTCGCCGGGGGCGGCTTCCGCACTGGCGGCGGCAAAGCCTTCGGCCACGGTGGCATATGCGCGGCAGCGAGTGAAGCCTTTTTCTTGGGCCAAGGCGAGGAGCTGGCGCGAGTCGCGTCCGCGGGCCACGGAGGGGGTGACGAAATAGTACTCGGCTTCCCTGGGCATGGAGTCGAAGATATGGCTCACGTCTTTATCGTTGACGAAGCCCACCACCATGCGCAGCGCGCCGGCTCCGGCGGCTATCTCGCGCAGCTTGGGGCCTAGCCAACGCCAGGCACCGACGTTGTGGCCTGTGTCGGTGATGACGGCGAAGGGCTCGGTCTGCACCTGCATCCAGCGGCCTGCGAGGCCTGTGGACTGTTGCACGGTGGAGAAGCCTTGGATTATGGCCCCGTCGCTGATGGGCATCGCGCGGCGCAGGGTGCGCAGCGCGGCCATCACGGTGCGGGCGTTGGCCTGTTGATAGTCGCCCTGCAGGTCGTAGAGCGCTACGGGCTTGCCGCCGGGCTCTATGCTGTACATGGTACCCGCGGAGGTCGTAACCGACCCTAAAGGATAATCTTGCGCGAAGATTATTTCGGACTCTTTCTCTTTGGCTGCGCGGTCGAATACCTGACGCACCGCGCCGTCGGCCTCGCCTATCACCACTGGCACACCGGGCTTGATGATGCCGGCTTTTTCCGCGGCGATCTGCTCCTCGGTGTCGCCAAGGAGTGCTACATGGTCGAGGGAGATATTGGTGATAACGCTCAGGATGGGAGAGATGATGTTGGTGGTGTCCAGTCGGCCTCCAAGGCCCGTCTCCACAACAGCCACGTCCACGCCCATGCGGGCGAAATAATCGAAGGCCATTATGGTGGTAAGCTCGAAGAAACTGGGCGAGCACGGCAGCTGCATGTCGCGGTAACGCTCCACGAAGTCGACCACCGCCTCGCGACTGATCATCTGGCCGTCCACGCGGATGCGCTCTCGGAAGTCCACCAGGTGGGGCGACGTGTACAGGCCCACCTTCAGCCCCTGGGCCTGGAGCACTGAGGCGATAGTATGGGCTGTGGAGCCTTTGCCGTTGGTGCCGGCGATGTGGATGCTACGGAAGCTCTGGTGGGGATGGCCGAAGGCCGCGTCGAGCATTCGGGCGGTGTCCAGGCCGGGCTTGTACGCGCCGGGGCCTTGGCTCTGAAACATCGGCAACTGCGTGTACAGGAATTCTATTACTTGCTCATATGCAGTCATATGGCGGAGAAAAAGGAGGATTATTCGATGACGAAATCGTTGCGCTCAGCGTCGAATCGCAAGCCGCGCCCGGGGTATAGCTTATTGATGAGCGGCGAGCGCAGCAGCTGATGCGCGGGGCCCTCCACCACGGCGCGCGTGTCGGGGAGGGCCAGCCAGAGGCGGTCGGCCACGGCGAGGGTGGCGTTGATGTCGTGGGTGGACAGGAGCACGGAGCGGCGATGGTCGCGGGCCAGGGATTTGAGCAGGCTCATCACCTCCAGGCGCGAGGCCACGTCGAGAAACGCCGTCGGCTCGTCGAGGATTATAATGGGCGTCTCCTGCGCCAGCGCGCGGGCTATCATAGCCTTCTGGCGCTCGCCGTCGCTGAGGCTGGCCATCATGCAGTCTGCCTTATGGCTAATGCCCACAGCCTCCATGGCATTGGCCACGGCATCGCGGTCATCGCCCTTCAGCACGCCAAGAAAACCGGTGTAGGGATTGCGGCCCAGGCTCACGAGCTCCTCCACCGTGAGGCCGCCGGAGGCCGGGCGGTCGGTATAGACAAAGGCCACTCGGCGCGCCAACTGCCGCGGGCTCATCCACTGCACATCCTCGCCGCCCATCAGCACCGTGCCCACCAGCGGGCGCAATTCGCCGCCCAGGGTGCGCAGAAGGGTGGTCTTCCCCACCCCGTTGGCGCCGAGAAAAGCCACCACCTCACCGGGCGACAGGTGCACGTCCACATCGCACAGCACGCGCTTATGGCTTGGCGATATGTAGCCCACAGTGAGGCCTACGGTTTGGAGGGGATGCGGCATGGCTTCGAGGAATCAGTTGAAATAGAATATCTTGCGGCGGCGCATGATGATGTAGATAATCACAGGCACGCCCAGGCACGGAGTGATAGCGTTTACGGGGAGCGTGCCCGCGGAGGGTAGGACGCTCAGCAGCAGCGTCAGCTCTCCCACCACTGCGCCACAGAGGGCTGTGGCCGGGAGCAGAGAGGCATGGTTGCTCGTGCCAGTGGCCATGCGCGCGATGTGGGGCACCACGAGTCCGATGAAGCCTATGGGGCCGCACCAGGCCGTTGGAATGGCTGTGAGCACACCGCTGATGAGCAGCAACGCGCCACGGGCAGTGCGCACGCGCACACCCATGGAGCGGGCGTAGCGTTCTCCTAATAGCATGGTGTTCAGCGGTTTGACCATGAGCATGGCCAAGAATAGGAACACCGCGGCCACGGCAACGAATAGCGGCAGCCGCTGCAGTCCTACGCCTTGGAAATTGCCCAAGCCCCAGATCACGAAGGAATGGACACCTTCTTGCGTGGCAAAAAAGTTGAGCAGGGCTATGGCAGACGACGTTAGGTAGTTGATTAATATGCCTACTATCAGCAACATCATCGACGACTTGACCCACGCCGAAAGGCCCAACAACAGAGCTATCACTGCCGTGGCTCCAACGGTGGCACCGAGCAGGGCCGCGAGATTCATGCCGGTCGACGCGGCGGCGGCACCTCCGAGGAGCATGACGAGGGCAACGCCGAGCGACGCGCCCGTGCTAACGCCCATGATCGACGGGCCAGCCAGAGGGTTGGCGAAAATGGTCTGAAGCAATAAGCCTGCGACAGACAGCGCGGCTCCGGCCACGAGGGCGGTCACGGCTGCCGGCAGGCGACTCTCCACCACGATTGCTCGCCACGCGGGGGATGATGTGTCGCCCCCGAAGAGCGAGGCAAACACCTGCTGCAGAGGCACGTCAACCTGCCCGCACATCAAGCACAGCGGCAGCAGCGCCAGGGCTGCTGCCGCCAAGATAGCAATTACTATGCGCGGGCGGTGGGGAATCACAGATGCTTCTTCAGCGCGGTCTCGATCTGGGAGGGGTCAATGACACGCTCCACGATGTCGCCGTGGCCGTTGATGATGAATGTCATGGGCAGCGCGCCCACGTTGTAGGTCGCCATCAGGCGTTCGGCCTGACCTTGCGGGCCAGCGAGCACGGCCACCCATGGCAGGTTGGCGGCTGTCTCGCGCCACTGCACCTCGTCGCCGTCGAAGGCCACCTGGTAGATTTTCAGGCCCTGGGCGCGGTATTTGTCCCAGAGGCGGTTAAGCTCCACATTATAGGGCAGCGACGACTCCAGGCCGTAGGCCGTGAAGCTGAGCACGGTGGCGGGGGCGCCCTGCGCGGTGGCGCGGAGCGAGTGCTCGGCTCCCTTGGCATCGTAAAGGGTGATGTCGAGCAGACCTGTCTCGTCAGCTTCTATCACTGCGGGCGCGGTGGTGTTGGCATTGCGATGAGCCACGAAGAGCTGCGCGAGATATTTGGTGCGGGGGTCGTCGGGCAGCAGGTCGGCAAACTTCTGTGCCGTGGCACCGAGCATTGCCACATCGCGGCGGTTGGCGGGCGAGTAGAGGGGCTGGCCGCCTACGGTCTTATTAATAATGTAGTAGGCAATCACACCCACGGAGTCGTCGAGTATAGCCTGGTTGAGCTCAGCCTTGAGGCTGGAATCGGCCAGCACAGCGTGAGGGCCGTTGGCGGCCACGGCGGCGCTGATGCGCTTGTCGATGCCCATCAGGGCGTCGGCCGCGGGTGTGCCGGAGAGGGTGAACTCGGAGTCGAAGGCCTGGGCGTCGGCGTGTATGGCCACGGTCTCGTCGGAGGCCACGGGGAAGTGGATGCTGCGGCCTTGCAGAGAGACGCGGTATACATCGGGGAAGGCCGCGGACTCGGCAGCTGTGTATGAGAAGGAGCCGTCGGAGCCAAGGGCCACAGAGTCGAGCACGTACCAATGGCCGGCGTTGAAGGCCTCCACGGCCAGCTTGGCATCGGCGGGGGCATTGTCAACTGTGCCCTCCACGCTCCAGCCGCTATGGCGCGAGCATGATGCCAGAGCCGCGGCGGCGAGGATGATGACAGATAGCTTTTTCATATCAGGATGGGGAGATTATAATTCTGCTGCGATGCGGGCGGCGATGTCGGCCAGCTCCTCGTCGGTAAGCTTGGTGTGCGGGCCGCCGAAGTGGATATCGGCCTCTCTATTCAGGGGCACCAGGTGGATGTGGGCATGCGGCACCTCCAGGCCGATCACAGCCTGGCCTACCTTGCGGCAGGGGATGGCGCGCTTGATGGCGCGGGCCACTTTTTTTGCGAAAATCTGCATGGCGCCGAGCTCCTCGTCGTCGAGGTCGAAGATATAGTCCACCTCGCGCTTGGGGATCACCAGCGTGTGGCCGGGCACCAAGGGGTTGATGTCAAGGAATGCGAAGAAGCGGTCGTCCTCGGCCACCTTGTGGCTGGGGATCTCGCCCGCAGCGATGCGTGAGAAAATTGTAGCCATAGTTTGTTGGATTTAAGGCAGATTGGAGGTTAGAAGGAAATCTCAACGATCTCGAAGTCGACGATGCCCGATGGCACCTTCACGCTCACCACGTCGCCCTTCTTGTGGCCGAGCAGCCCCTGGGCGATGGGGGTGGAGGAGGCAATCTTCTTCTCCTTGAGGTTAGCCTCGGAGTCGGCCACGATGGTGTACTCCATCACTTGGCCGGTCTTGACGTTGCGGATTTTCACTTTGTTGAGGATCTGCACCTCGTCGCAGTTGAGGTTGCTCTCGTCCAGGATGCGGGCGTTGGCCACGAGGTCCTTGAGCTGGGCGATTTTCATCTCCAGCATGCCCTGGGCCTCCTTGGCAGCGTCATATTCGGCATTCTCCGAGAGGTCGCCCTTGTCGCGGGCCTCCGCGATGGCGCGTGATATTTCAGGACGCTTCACTGACTCCAGGTAAGCGATTTCCTCCATTTTTTTCTTATACCCTTCTTGGGTCATGTACGTGATAGCCATAGCTAAAACAGTTGTGAGTGATTAATCTAAATGAGTAAAAAAGAAAGGAATCGCGCCCTTTCCTTGGGGCGGATCCTTCAAAATCGCGACAAGAATTGCTTTGCCGTTGCGATGCAAAGGTAGGGAAAAAATCATTACGAACCCCTCGTTGCGAATTAAAATTAGTTAAAATCCGCATGTGCGCCCGAGCCATTACGCAGAAACGCCGAAAGTGCGTTAGCTGTAGGCTCACAACATGTGGCGACCGCCGCAACGTATAACGTAAAAAAAAATCAGGGAATTGTAGGGCCGCTCGGTCGGAGCGGCCGCTTATCACATCAATCGTGGAAAGCCAGCCGGCGTGCAACACGGCAGTCGCCACAGACTGGGGAACTCTACATGCGGGTGTTTTGGTGTGTGCTATCAACGGCCGCACAAATTTGCGGCCCTACAATAGAGGGAAACGTGGGAGTTGTCGTAGGCGTTGTTGCGCAGGTTTACGTCATCTGTGTCAATGCGTTAGCTGTAGGGTCGCCACCTGTGGCGACCGCCGCAATGCACCGCTGCGTATTGCCCCACCCCCTGACC
>CAZSHV010000030.1:0-20836 GCA_964606815.1 uncultured Bacteroides sp.
CTTAATCGCCTCCCTCATAACTATTTGTCTACTTTTCATCTGCTTTTTCATACGATAGTGGCTCTCCCCGGCAGCGATGCCCGGGAGAGCCTTTAGTTAATGTTAATTAACCTCGCGCGCAGGGGCGCGTATTGTTTTTTTCATTACCTTTGTGCACTTTTCGCGTTTTTCGGCCTTATGGGTCTCTCCACCCTCTTGCCGATTTGTGATTCTCAATTATTATCACCATCGTATAGATTCATTCTCTGAATATGTCTTGCTTTAAATCTGCCATCGCATGTGCCATCGGCGCAATGATTTGCGGCAATGCTGCAGCACAAGAGCCCGACGGCTACTATTCCTCGTGCGAGAACGCCACAGGCGCCGCGCTCCTCACCAAGTTGTGCAACAAAATCGCCTCTCACACCACCGTGGGCTACGACGAGTTGTGGGACCTCTACACCACCTCCGACGTCGACGCCAACGGCAAGCTCTGGGACATGTACTCCACAAAACGCTGGACACCCGGCAAGGAGCGTTGCGGCAACTATAAGAACGTGGGCGACTGCGTCAACCGCGAGCACTCCTTCCCCAAGAGCTGGTTCAACGACGCCAAGCCAATGTACAGCGACGCCTTCCACCTCTATCCCACCGACGGAAAGGTCAACGGCCAGCGCTCCAACTTCCCCTTCGGCGAATGCGCCAACGGCACCCGCCTGCCCAGCAACGGTGGCGTAGACGCCCTCGGCAAGCTCGGCAACAGCACCTTCCCCGGCTATACCGGCAAGGTCTTCGAGCCAGACGACGAGTACAAAGGCGACTTCGCCCGCTCATACTTCTACATGGCCGCTTGCTACAACGAGAAAATCGCCAACTGGAACAGCGACATGCTCGCCGGCAACAAGTACCCCGCCTTCTCCTCCTGGGCCCTCAACCTCCTGCTCAAATGGCACCGCCAGGACCCCGTGAGCAAAAAGGAAATCGACCGCAACAACGCTGTCTACGCCCGCCAGCGCAACCGCAACCCCTTCATCGACCACCCCGAGTTGGTCGAATACATCTGGGGCAACAAGGTGGGTCAGAACTGGAGCCTTAACATCAACTCCGACCCCGAACTCTCCCTTCCCCTCGACGGCTCTTCCCTGAGCTTCGGCACTATCGGCACTGGCAACCAGAAGACTATCAGCGTCAAAGTCGCTGGCCTTAACCTGCAGCAGGCCGTTAGCGCCACCGTCTCCGGCCAGGGTCTCTCCCTGGGCCGCGCCAGCATCCCCGCCTCCGAGGCCAACAGCGCCGAGGGAGCCTCTCTGGCCGTGACTTGGACGCCCGCCGCCGCAGGCAACCTCAACGGCACTCTCACCCTCACCAGCGGTGCCGTCCGCACCACCGTCACCCTCACCGGTCGCGCCGTCGACGGCCTGCCCGCCCTCGAAGCCGACAACGTCACAGCCACCGCCTTCGATGCCCGTTGGGTATACGTTGGCGACACCGACCCCCGCGGCTGCTACACGCTCTATGTCAAGCAGGGCAGCACCGCCGTGGCCGGATACCCCAAGGACGTCCCCGCCGCCGCCGAGCGCTACACCGTCACAGGCCTTAACGAGAACACCACCTACACCTACTATCTGATGTCGGCCTCCGAGACCTCCGAGACCGTCTCCGTCACCACCGCCGATCTCGTGCCCATGATCACGGCCCTGCTCGACGACCGCGACTTCTTCACCACTCCCAACGTCCCCTCCGCTTCGCGCCTCATCGAGCTTGACGTCGAGAACGTGCTCGGCGATGTCACAGTGGCCGTAAAGGCCCCCTTCCAGGTCAGCGCCGACGATAAAATGTGGGCGCAGAGCGTATCCCTGCCCGCATCCGCTACCGAGGTTTACATACGCCTCGGCGCCGCTCCCGTGGGTGAATACGAGAGCTCTGTGGCCATCACCGGCGACGACGCCCTCAACGACGATATCGAGGTCTCCGGCACCGTCTCCGACCTCTCCGACGTCAGCACCGTCACCTATTTCATCGCCGACGGCTACGAGCTCGCCGACGCTGAACCCGACGCCCGCATCATCACCCTCTACAATAACAACCACGACAAATCGCACACCAACTCCGACGAGGACAAGTGCCTCGCCACCCCCGGCCTGGAGCATAAGAGCGACTTCGTGACCCTCGTCTTCGCAAAAGGCACGGGCGCGCAGTACCCCACCGTGTGGTACAACGCCCAGGGCGTGGCCGAGAAGGACGCGCGCATCTACGGCGGCAATACCTTCACCCTCACCCCCGCCTCCATGATGAAGATCGAGCAGGTGCAGGTGGCCCTCAACAACACCGTGGCCCTCAAATTCAACGGCACGTCGACTACCCCCGTCGACCGCCTTGTCACCTACGACAACACTGAGGAGGGCCCCGTGATGGTAGAATCCACCGGCAGCACGCGCATCAGCTACATCCGTGTCGCCACCCAGGCCCGCATTCCCGACTCCATTGTCGACATCGACACCGACACGGACCTCCCCGCCATGTACTACGACCTTCGCGGCATCCTCGTGGAGCAGCTCCAGGAGGGCGGCGTGTACATCAAGGTTACCTCCGCCGGTGCCGAGAAAGTGGTGTACTGATTTTATAACCGAACAATAATAATGCGGACGCGCCGTGTGTGCGTCCGCATTTCTTTAATTCAAACAATGACCACAACTGACGACATATTCCTGCGCAACGAGATGCTATACGGCTCCGAGGCATGCGCCAAGTTAGCCCGCGCGCGGGTGATAATCTTCGGCCTGGGCGGCGTGGGCTCATGGTGCGCCGAAGCCCTGGCTCGCTCCGGCGTGGGCGAGATCACGCTCGTTGACGCTGACCTCGTTGAGCCCTCCAACATCAATCGCCAGCTCCCTGCCCTAACATCCACAGTCGGCATACCCAAAGCCGAGGCCCTCGCCCAGCGCCTGCGTGACATCAACCCCGGCGGAACGTTCATCCCCGTTGTCAAATTCTACGACGCGCAGACGGCCGACGAGTTCGACCTCACGGCCTACGACGTGGTCATCGATGCCATCGACTCCCTCTCCAGCAAAGCCATGCTCATACTTCGCGGCGCCGCCCCGCGGGTGCGTCTCTTTTCATCTATGGGAGCAGCCCAGCGCATAGACCCCTCGCGCGTGCAGGAAGCCAATTTCTGGAACGTCAAAGGATGCCCCCTCGCCCGCGCCCTGCGCGACAAATTCCACCGCGAAGGCACGAAGCCCGAACGAAAATTCCGCTGTGTCTATAGCGACGAGGCCCCCGTCACCGACCAGAAAGGCTCCAGTGTCATCGTCACCGCCACCTTCGGCATGCGCCTCGCCTCCATGGTCCTCGCCCGCCTCATCCGCCACTAACTTAGAGCCTGTCCCATAAAATCTGTTAAAGCTGAGGCGGTCAGCCATTGAGCAGAGTTGTTCGTGTGATGAGGGAGTGTACTTGACGTACATGACCGAGGAACACGGACGAATATGCCAATGGATGGCCGAAGCGACGGCTACTTCCATCGCCCGCTTGACTATTTGCGGAAGCGGTCAAGTCACGCGATGGTGCGTTCGACCACCCACCGACCCTCCAAGGGAATGAATTCAGATGTGCCGAAATTAGATTTAACGCATTGCAAGTCAACTGACAGAGCGGTCTCCGCAACCTCGGTTAAGCTGCACTTGTAGCCGTAGTCAGTTTTGATTGTCTTAATGTAGGGATGTGGGCCGGCGATGTAGCCAATCATGAGAGCAGCTTCTTTAGCATTTTGTCAAACCGTGGGGATTCGCTGATTCCGCGGAAACGATGACAGGCGCTTTTCCACTTGCCGAGGCAATCGGGCAACAACCGCCTTTGACATCCGGTCTTTAAGACATATATAATGCCTTCTAATTGCCTTATTTTCAGCTTGATGTTCAAGCGAGCGCTGAAGGCGGAGAGCCAGCGCTTTTGCTTCGGGTTAAGTAAAGAGCAACGTTTCACATATCATTAACGCGCTGGAGGGATGAATATTACCTCCGTCTCGCATCTCTCGGGCGCTTTTGAAGCCGCCGCTCGGTCACAATGCGCCGGCATTGCTCCCTCCCGCCGCCTCCAAAATCACACCAAGATATGCGACCTCAGCGTTAACAGATTTTATGGGACAGGCTCTTATTTTTTATCCTTGGCGGAGCGGCTGCGGCTCACTATCCACACGCCGCCGAAGACGAGCGCGGCAGCCGCGACTTTTACTACGGTCAGCTGCTCAAGGCCCATCCAAATGCTTATGCCGATGGCCACAATGGGCTGGGCGTAGGAGTACATGCTTACCACCGTCGGGCGTATATGCTTCTGCCCCAGAGGGATGAGGAAGTATGCCACGAATGTGGCCATCACCACCAAGTAGCCAAGCTCCATAAGCCACTGCGAGGGCATTTCGGCCCAGGGTGCCTTTAGCACCTCCGGCAGGGCTATGGGCAGCGACATCAGCGTGGAGAATAGGAATATCCACTTCATGAACGTCACCACCGTGTATCGCTCGATCACAGGGCGAAAGATGCCCAGATACATGGCGAAGCTAAGCGTGTTGGCGCACATCAGCAGTGTTCCTACCAGGCTGATGCCCGACCCGGCGGGGCCGCCCTGCATGCCCGTGAGTATGAGATACATAACGCCTGCCAGGCTAAGGGCCACGCCCGTCACCTTCTTGGCCGTGATGGGCTCGCGCACAGCCACGGCGGCGATAAGCATGGTGTAGACAGGCGTCAGAGCGCTCATGATAGAGCACTCCATGGGGGTGATCAGCGGAATAGCGGCAAGGAAGCTGAGCTGTGTGATGAAGAATCCCAGCAGCGACGCGAAAAAGATGCGCACAAGGTCGCGCTTGGCCACTTTTTGCTTAGGGCCGATCAGGCTTAACAGCCAGAAGATGGACCCCGCGCCTGCCGATCGCACCAAGAAGATGCCCAGCGGCGAAAGCAGACGTTCTGTGGTGAGGTCCTTGCACACCACGATGTTGAAGCCGAATATCACGTAGGCCGCCAGCACGCTCAGGTGGCCTATCCATTTGCGCTGCGGCGCTGGCTGCGGGGTAGGGGTGGAGGAGGGAGTCATCAGCGGGTCTCGTTCTCGTATTGCTCGATCATACGGCTCAGCACGGGCATCATAGCCAGTGCGAAACGCTGGAAGCCGTAGTCGGTGAGGTGATAATTATCCACGGTGGTCTCCATATCGTCGCCCAGGATGTCGTGGGCGCGGAACAGGGCCACGCGGGGGTCGGACGCGGCGATGGGAGCATAGAGCTCGCGCAGGGCCGCGTTCTTGCTTGTAATGGTGGAGTCCACCTTCTGGCTGAAGCGCATGATGGGAAATTCCGGACTTTCCACAAAGAGGATCTGAGCCTGTGGCCGAGCTTCGCGTAGGATGGTGTAGAAGGGCAAGAGACGTTCGCGCAGCTGCTCCTCGGTGCAGTTGGGCAGGCAGTCGATCACGTAGACCGACGCCGGGGCAGAGGCCATGAGATGGGCGATTTCAGGGTCCAGACGCGCGTTGCCGCTGAAGCCAAGGTTCACCACCTCGCGCTGCAGCATGCGCTGAAGTATGTTAGTGTGGGCCATGCCGGGGCGAGTGGCACAGCCGCCTTGCAGTATCGATGTGCCGTACATCACCACCGGAGCCTCGCGCCGCGGCAGGTCGACGGCAGGCGGAAGCACCACGGCGGCCGAGTCCACGCCTATGCTGATGGAGTCCACGCCGTCGTAGAGCGAGAGGTAGAGCATATATTCACGCATCTCGGGAGCCATGTCGTTGACTATGGTTGAGGTCGACGTCTTGGAGCCCAGCGACGGGCGCGCGCTCGACACCGTGGTCCATTCCCCCTCGGGGGTGAGCACATAGAGGTCGAGGCCGCGGATGCCCGTGGGTGTCATGTGGTTCATGTTGAACTTATTGAGCGACGTCCAGCGCAGTAGAATGTCTGAGGCGTCAGAGCGAAATCGCACGGCCATGCCCGCCGAGTTTAGGCCCAGAGCCCAGAGGTCAGAGCGCACGGCCTGTTGCAGTGAGTCAGGCAGACGGCTATAACGTTTGGCGGCAGTGGGCGCCAAAGTACCCAACACGGGCATAGAATCGAGGGAATGATAAACAGGGTCGAACGCCGCGGCCCCGAAGGCCACGCAAGCGCACACCAAAGCAGCAAAAAAGCGTAGAGACATATTCAATATAAGTGAGAAGTAAAATGCGCTGTGCATATGTGCAACTCGAAGCGCAAATTATGAGTTATGAATTATCGGAGACGTGGACGTCGATCTGCGGGAAGGGGAAGTGGATGCTGCGGGAAGATATTCTCGTTCACATGTAAGATAAGGCTCCTTTTCGCTCTCGGTCAGCAGCATGCCAATGTTCAGGAATGCGCGGAATGAAAACACTCCCAATCGGCGGGTGAACTTCGGGACATTAATGTCCCCAAGAAAATGTAACTTTATTTCTTTCAGTGAGTTACCTTCGCTTAAAAAATAGCCGTTAGCGCGTAGTTCATCGCCATGCTCTTGGATATAGCGTTTAATTGTGCGCTCATCCACTCCATAAAAATCAGCAACCATCTTAGTGGTGAAAATCAGCTGATCATGGAATCGCAGACCATTGACATCCATGTTTTCTTGGATGGCTTGAAGGGCATAAGAGTTGTTCAAAACGTTCTGCCGCTCGATATTTGATGCTGTCAAGTCGTTCATGATACAAAATTACAAAATTTAATTCCTAATACACAACTTATAAAATAATTCTGTGGTGAGGAAGCCGCAGTCAGTCAAATATCATTTTAACCAAAATCAAGTGTTATTGCGGAGCACTTTGTGGAACAAAGAGTTATGAATTATCGGAGACGTGGACGTCGAGCTGCGGGAAGGGGAAGTGGATGCCGCGGGTGGGGAGGACGTTGTAGATGCGCTCGTTGATATGGAAGAAGAGTGCCCAATAGTCGCTGTTGCGCACCCAGGCGCGGGCCACGAGGTTGACGCTGCTGTCGGCAAGCTCCTTGACGTACACCACGGGGCTGCGGTCCACTTTCACCGCGGTATCGAGGGTCTTGCGGGCCATGTTGGTGTCCCACTCCTTCATCTTCACCTTTGCTTTGTCGCGCTGGGTGTGGAAAAGACGCCAGATCCAGCCGTGACGCTTGCGCTCGTCCTCGGCCTCTTGCAGCTGGCGTTCCAGCTCCTCGGCCTCGGCGTCGAGCCGCTCCTTGCGGTCGTCCTCGATGTACTGCACCACCACGCGCGGGTCGGCCTTGATGATCTCGAGTATGGCTTCGCGAGCCACCTGCACATCGTCACCGTAGGATATCCCCACGGGCCACTCTACGCGGCGGTAGTCCTCGCGGCTCCAGTTGGTGACACTGCCTGTGGACAGGCCGCCGTTGGGGATAATGATGGACTTATTGTCGGCGGTGTTGATGATGGTGTGGAAAATCTGTATCTCGGTGACGGTGCCGGCATAGCCCTGCGCCTCGATGTAGTCGCCCACCTTGTAGGGCTTGATAAAGAGGATGAGCACGCCGCCGGCGAAGTTCTGCAGCGTGCCGCTCAAGGCCATACCGATAGCCACGCCGGCAGAGGCGAAGAGGGCGATGAACGACGACGTCTCTATGCCCAGGATGCCTATGACGGTGATGATGAGCAGGAAGTAGAGCGTGATGCGCACCAGCGAGGCCACGAAGGTCTGAATCGACCGGTCGGCGCGGCGGCGAGCCATGGTGGCGTTGAGCACGTGGTCAATGCGCGAGATCAGGAACTTACCTATGTAGAACACCACCACGGCTATTAGCACGTTGATGGTGAGCGTGACTATGCCGTTGACAGCGTGCTGCAGGAATTCGTCCAGCGGCAGACGCTTGGCTATCTCTATCTCTTGCTCGGCAGTGGGCACCGAGTCGGGAAGCAGGCTTTGTATCATATTAGGGAAATTAAAAGGAAACAGACAGGCCAATATCGCCGCCTTTGCGGCAGGCGGGCCGCGGTGAGGGCGATATTGGCCTTATGCTGTAGGGCTGGAGCGTCAGCTCAGTGCTTGGCGCAGGGCCACGTAGGCCTTCTGAAGACCCTCGGCGTCCTTGCCGCCGGCCTGGGCGAAGCCGGGCTGACCGCCGCCGCCGCCTTTGATGGCTTTGGCAGCCTCGCGCACCATCTGCGACGCGTTCTTGCCGCCTTTCACCACATCCTCGGTGAGCATGACGGTGAGCAGGGGCTTGCCGGTGGCGTCGGAGGTTGCTGCTATGAAGGCCGTGCCTTCGGGCGAGAGCTGGCGGATGTTGAAGGCCACGTTCTTCACCACGTCGGGCACGCGCTGGCCCTGGAGGCTGACCACCTTGACGCCGCCTATGGTCTCGGCGTGGGCCAGGAGCTGGGCGCTGAGGGCTGCCACGCGCTCGTTGAAGTATTCCTCCACCTGGCGGCGCAGGCCGGCGTTGTCGTCGATGGCGCGGCGCAGGGCTCCGAGCACGTCGGGGGCATTGCCCAGCAGGGCGGCCACGTCGCGGGCGGTGTCGGACATCTGGTCAACGAGGCGCTCCAGGTTCTCGCCGGTGACGGCCTCGATGCGGCGCACGCCGGAGGCGATGCTGCTCTCTGATATGATGCGTATCATGCCTATGTTGCCGGTATTGTCGACGTGCGTGCCGCCGCACAGCTCCACAGAGTCGCCGTAGCGGATCACGCGCACCTCGTCGCCGTATTTCTCGCCGAAGAGGGCCATGGCGCCCATGTCGCGGGCCTCGGAGATGGGCACGTTGCGACGCTCGTCGCGGGGTGTGGCTGCCCGCACCATGCGGTTGGCCAGATGCTCCACCTCGCGGATCTGCTCGGGCGTGAGCTTCTGGAAGTGCGAGAAGTCGAAGCGAAGCACCTCGGGGCTCACGTACGAGCCCTTCTGCTCCACGTGCGTGCCCAGCACCTGGCGCAGCGCGCTGTGCAGCAGGTGGGTGGCGGTGTGGTTGCGGCTGGTGGACAGGCGGGCCTCCTGGTCGATGGCGGCTGTGAAGTCGGCGGCGGGGTCGGAGGGCAGCTTGGTGGCCAGGTGCACGCCCACGCCGTTCTCGCGCTTGGTGTCGTAGATCTCGATCACCTCGCCGTCGGCGGAGGTCAGGGTGCCGCGGTCGCCGGTCTGGCCGCCCATTTCGGCGTAGAAGGGGGTCTGGTCAAGGATAATCTGGTAGAACTCTTTGCCTTTCTGCTTCACTTTGCGGTAGCGCAGTATGCGGGCGTCGGCGGTGGGGGAGTCATAGCCCACGAACTGCTGCTCGCCCTCGCGCACGGTCACCCAGTCGGTGGCCTCGACGGCGGCGGCGTTGCGCGCGCGCTCCTTCTGAGCCTGCATGTTGCGGTTGAACTCGTCTATGTCGAGGGTCATGCCCTTCTCTTTGAGTATGAGCTGGGTGAGGTCCAGGGGGAAGCCATAGGTGTCGTAGAGGGTGAAAGCCTCGGTGCCGGAGATTTGGGTCTTGCCCTGCTTCTTGGCGGCCTCGATGGCGGTGTCGAGCATGCGTATGCCGTTGTCGAGGGTGCGCAGGAAGGCGTCCTCCTCTTCCTTGATCACGCGCATGATCAGGTCGCGCTGCTGGGCGATTTCGGGGTAGGCCTCGCCCATGGAGTCGATGAGCGTGTCCACCAGTCGGTACATGAACGGCTGCTTCTGATCGAGGAACGTGAAGGCATAGCGCACGGCGCGGCGCAGGATGCGGCGGATCACGTAGCCGGCCTTGGCGTTGGATGGCAGCTGGGAGTCGGCTATGGAGAAGGATATGGTGCGCACATGGTCGGCGAGCACGCGCATGGCCACGTCCACCTTCTCGTCCTCGCCGTAGCGCTTGCCGGAGAGGGCAGCGATTTTGTCGATCAGGGGGGTGAAGACGTCGGTGTCGTAGTTAGAGGTCTTGCCCTGCAGGGCCATGCACAGGCGCTCGAAGCCCATGCCGGTGTCGATCACCTTGGCGGGCAGGGGCTCCAGGCTGCCGTCGGCCTTGCGGTTGTACTGCATGAACACCAGATTCCAGATCTCGATCACCTGGGGGTGGTCCTTGTTCACCAGGTCGCGGCCGGGGATGGCGTCGCGCTCGGCCTGGGGGCGCAGGTCGATGTGCACCTCCGAGCAGGGGCCGCAGGGGCCCGTGTCGCCCATCTCCCAGAAGTTGTCGTGCTTGTTGCCGTTGATGATATGGTCTTCGGGCAGGTGCTTGAGCCAGAAGGATGCCGCCTCGTCGTCGCGGCCCAGGCCCTCGGCGGGCGAGCCCTCGAAGACGGTGGCGTAGAGACGCGAGGGGTCAAGGCCAAGCACGTCCACAAGGTATTCCCAGGCCCAGTCTATGGCCTCGCGCTTGAAGTAGTCGCCGAAGCTCCAGTTGCCCAGCATCTCGAACATGGTGTGGTGGTAGGTGTCCATACCCACCTCCTCCAGGTCGTTGTGCTTGCCGCTTACGCGCAGGCATTTCTGCGAGTCGGCCACGCGCTTGGCTGTCGCGGCCTTGTTGCCCAGTATGATGTCCTTGAATTGGTTCATGCCCGCGTTGGTGAACATCAGGGTGGGGTCGTCCTTGATCACCATAGGCGCCGAGGGCACTATCTTATGGCCTTTCTGACGGAAAAACTCCTTGAAAGACTCGCGTATCTCTTTGGCTGTGAGCATAATCGTGAATGTTAGTGCAAACTTTGGAATTTTTTATTACCTTTGCGAGGAAATTTGGCGCAAAATTAATAAAAAATTCCCGTGCGCGCAAATCCCCACACCCCAATCCGCCCCCCATGTCGCGCAAGGCATACTATAAATATAACCCCCTGACCCGGCAGTACGACCGCGTCTACCCCACCGCCAAGGAGCGATGGTGGAGCGTGGTGCGCCACCTGCTCGTGGGCATAGGCGTGGGTGCTGTGATCTTCGTGGTGGTGTATTTCGTCATCGACCTGCCCAAAGAGCGCGCCCTGCGCGAGCAGAACGACCACCTGCGCTCGCGCTTGCAAGAGCTCTCGTCGCAGGCCGACCGCGCCATAGCCGTGATGACCGACATCGAGGCCCGCGACAACAATTTCTACCGCGTGATGATGCAGGCCGACCCCCTCACCCCCGCCCGTCGCTACGCCGGTCTGGAGACGCGGCCCCAGTATGCCGACTCGGCCTCGGAGGCCGACCGCATCGTCGACGCCGTCAGCGCCAAGCTCGACCTGCTCGACCGCCAGGTGTATTCCCAAATCCGCTCCTTCGACGCCCTGCGCGACCTGGCCTACGGCCAGCGCGACCGCATCGCCAATATCCCCGCCATCCAGCCCGTCTCCGAGAGCAAGCTCCGCACCATGGCCTCCGGCTACGGATACCGCCGCGACCCCGTCTACGGCACCACGAAATTCCACGAAGGCATGGACTTCTCTGCCCCCATCGGCACGCCCGTCTACGCCACAGGCCGCGGCCGCGTGGCCTTCGCCGGATGGAAGAGCGGATACGGCAACGTGGTGGAGATTGACCACGGATACAACTATCTGACGCGCTACGCCCACCTCTCGCGCGTCGACGTCTCCGAAGGCCAGAGCGTGGACCGCGGCGAACAAATCGGCGCCGTGGGCAACACCGGCAAGTCAACCGGCCCCCACCTCCACTACGAGGTGCGATACAAAGGCGAGCCGCAGAACCCCGTCAACTTCTACTTCTACGACCTCACCCCCCAGCAGTACGACGACATGATACGCCAGGCCGAAAACGCCGGCCACGTCATGGACTAATTCCAAAATCTCACGTATCTTGAACTATGAACGAAGACAACAAAAAAGGTAAGCTTCCAAAACTGGTTGATTGCCCTGCAGAAATTGACTCTGAAAGCGGTGTTGCAGTTTTCGATTCATCCAGCATTGAAAACCATATGGCGGTTTTAAGCCATTATATGCACAATAGGACCGAACTCGATGATGAGACCCGTGTTGCTGTGCTTGAATCTTTGTTGGAGTTTCTCAAACATAAACCAAATAACACCGACTCTACGGAATACAGCGAGGAGGAGCTTGTCGGTCTTCTCTGTGAAGCCGAGCAGCTCACGATGTTTTCCGACTTTTTCAATGTTCCATTCCCTAATGTTGAAAAATCTAAGTTCACATTCATAGACTTATTTGCAGGTATTGGGGGCATTAGGCTGCCTTTCAGTGAATTAGGATATAAATGTGTTTTCTCTTCAGAATGGGATAAGCATGCTCAGAAAACATATTTGGCTAACTTTGGCGAAATGCCTTTCGGGGACATATGCAGAGAGTCCACGAAAAGGTTCATTCCAGAGTCGTTTGATGTCCTTTTAGCTGGATTCCCTTGCCAAGCGTTCTCAATTATGGGTAAACGTAAGGGCTTTGAAGATACTCGCGGCACGCTTTTCTTCGAAGTGGCTTCAATCCTTAAGGCACATAAACCCAAGGCATTCTTGCTTGAAAATGTCAAGCAGCTGACCACTCACGATTCAGGTAAAACCTTTCAAACCATCCTCAGTGTGCTTTCTGAATTGGGCTATGCATATAAGTGGCAGATACTTAATGCACTTGATTTCGGAGTACCACAAAAGAGGGAGCGGGTGATAATAGTGGGCTTTCTTGACAATGCCCTAATTGACGAATTTGACTTCTCATTCCCTAAGAAGGAATATTCACTGGCAGGTATTCTTGAGAATGACGAAGATGTAGATCCGACTTTGTTTGCATCAGATGCAATTGTGAAGAAGCGATTAGAACGCACGGCTGGAAAGCGAGTTTTCTATCCTTCTGTTTGGCATGAGAATAAGTCCGGAAACATCTCTGTGCTTGACTACGCATGTGCATTGCGTACCGGAGCTTCATATAACTATCTGTTAATTAACGGAAAGAGGCGTCCCTCATCAAGAGAACTACTGCGCCTGCAGGGGTTTCCCGACAATTATAAAATTGCTGTCTCCCACACCGAGATACGTAAGCAAACAGGAAACAGTGTTGCTGTGCCAATGATTCGCGAAATCGCAAAAAAAATCAATGAAATTCTAACTCGTCATTATACCAATCAATGAAGCATCCAAGATTAAGAGACGGCCACAAACTCGTCACGTCTGAATTGTATCCCATTAACGAGGTTCCGGATGATGTTATTGTTAGCATTGCTGGATATTTCGCATATCTGCTTTATATCGGCAGGAAGGATATTACCGGCGCCGATTGGGGAGATGCTTTTGCCAGGGCTATTGGCGGAAAGCATTTAGATTCTCCTGTAGGTATTGCGGATGTGGTGAAAGGAAAGATGGCGTGGTCAATGAAGACCGTGAAGTGCGCAAACCCGCTTACAGCAAAACGAGTGAGACTTATCAGCGGTCGCTGTTCGCCAGACTACTCTTATGGAATCTCTGACCCTCATTCCGACATTGAGCAGACTGGCAGAGCTGTTTTGGGTATCTGGAACGAGCGAATTAATCTCGCCTTAGATAACTACAACCCCGTGCGCACAGTGGTGCTGGTGAGGTCCGAAGATTGCCTTAGTTTTTGCCTATTCGAACAAGACACCCATCGCTATCCTTCAAATGAGTATAATTGGGAGGAAAACAGAAACGGTAACCTGATTGGCGTCTCTAAGAGCACAGGAAAGAATGCGTTTACGTGGCAGCCACACGGGTCGCAGTTTACTATTATCGAGGAGATACCATCTAACGCAGTGAAATTCACGATTAAACAGCCTCCTGTCATCAGCCCATCCGATATCCTAACCACAATTGGATTTGATTCCTCTTGGGTGGAAATTTTTCGTTGATCGGGGTTTTCGTAAAGTGAGATGTTAATATAGCCATGAAAGACCTTGACAAGAAATATTACAGGATATCAGAAGTGGCCGAGATCCTCGGCATCCCCGCCTCCACGCTGCGCTTCTGGGAGGGGCAGTTCACCGTCATCAAGCCAAAGCGAACCGACGGCGGCACGCGCCTTTACACCCCCGCCGACATCGAGAAGATACGCATGGTGCATTATCTGGTCAAGGAGCGCGGCATCAAGCTCGACACGGCCCAGCAGATGATACGCCATAACCATAGCGGTGTGAGCCGCCGCCACCGCGCCATCGAGCGACTGCGCGACATCCGCGAGCAGCTCGCGCGCCTCCTCGCTGCCATCGACTCCGGCCGCAGATAAGAGCCTGTCCCATAAAATATGTTAACGCTGAGGTCGCATATCTCGGAGGGATTTTGGAGGCGGCGTGAGGGAGCAATGCCGTCGCATTGTGACCGAGCGGCGGCTTCAAAAGCACCCGAGAGATGCGAGACGGAGGTAATATTCATTCATCCAGCGCGTTAATGATATGTGAAACGTTACTCTTTACTTAACACGAATCAAAAGCACTCGCTCTGCGCGTTCAGCGACCGCTTGAATATTAAGCTGAATATAAGGAAATTAGAAGGTATTATATGTCTTGAAGACCGGACCATCGCTTGGCTTGACCGCTTCCGCAGATTGTGCCACAACTATGAGCATCTGCTATCCACGGCGACGGCATTGGCGCAAATGGCCTTCATGATGCTGCTCATGCATATTTTGCCTCACCGAACATCAACGTTTCAATATCGAGAAAAGTCCAGCGGGGGAAGGAAGAAACCGTCGCCTCGGCCATCCATTGGCATATTCGTCCGTGTTCTTCGGTCGTGTACGTCGAGTACACTCCCTCATCACACGAACAACTCTGCTCAATGGCTGACCGCCTCAGCCTTAACAGATTTTCTGGGACAGGCTCTAATCGCTCCATCCATCGCACTGGCCGTGGATGCGGACGCAAAAACTCTAAAATTTAGTTAAAATCACGCGGGCGCGAGCGGCGGTTGCGCGGGATTTCGTACCTTTGCGAAGTTATGGCTGCTTATCTCACCATCGACATCGGCAACACATCCGTCAAAGCCGCCTTGTGGCTTGACGGCGAGCGCGCTGACATCCCCGCCTCCGGCCCTCTCACCCCAGAGACCACCGGCGAGCTGCTGCGCATGTGCCCGCCGCTGAGCGCCATTGCGGTGAGCAACGTCTCTGAGCCAGTCGACGAGGCCATGCTCGCGCTCCGAGAGGCTGCCCCGTTGGTCATCAACCTGTCGGCGTCCACGCCCTTGCCAGTCGCTCTCGATGGCTATGCTCATGCCTCCACGCTCGGCCCCGACCGCATCGCCGCCCTGTGCGGCGCGCAGGCCCTGATGCCCGGGCGCGAGCTGCTGGTGGTGGACTGCGGCACGGCCGTCACCTACGACCGCCTCAGCGCCTCAGGCGCCTTCCTCGGCGGCAACATCGCCCCCGGAGCCACGCTGCGCCTGCGCTCGCTCCACGAGCACACAGCCCGCTTGCCCATGCCTCAGCTCGACGAGGAGCCGTGCCCCCTCTTCGGCAGCTCCACGGCCCAGGCCATGCTTGCCGGTGCCCTGCGCGGCATCGCGGCCGAAATCGAATACTACCTCGACGCCTGCCCCGGTTGCCATGCGGTGGTCACCGGCGGCGAGTCTCGTCTCATCGCTCCGCTGCTCGGCGAGCGCGCCACTCTTGTCCCCGGCCTGGTGATGGCCGGTCTAAAATGTATAATTGACTACAATGAAAATATCTGTTAAGATCCTTCTCCTCCTCCTGGCTCTCTGCCCGGCCATTGCCGTGGCGCAGAATGCCACCATGACTCCCTATAGCCGCTACGGCTACGGCATGCTCAGCGACGGCGCGACATCCGCCCAGCGCGCTATGGGCGGCACGGGCGTGGCCATGAGCGGAGGCCGCCAGATCAATGTCATGAACCCGGCCTCTTACTCGGCTCTCGACTCGCTTAACTTCATCTTCGACATGGGCGCCGACCTCACCTTCCTGTGGCAGAACGAGGGCGCGGCTAAGCACAGCCAGACGGGCGGCGGCCTGGAATACATCACCATGGCCTTCCCCCTGTGGAAGCGTCTGGGCGCCTCCATTGGCGTCCTCCCCTATTCATCCGTGGGCTATGCCTTCGGCAGCGACGTCACCAACGGCACCGTCTCCCGCGCCGGCAGCGGAAGCCTCAACCAGGCTTACGTGGGCCTGGGCTACGAGCTCTTCCCCCGCTTTAGTCTCGGCCTCAATTTCGCTTACCTGTTCGGTAGCACCGTCCACGACACCTACGCCTTCACCGGCAGCGGCGCCTCCACGCTTTTTGAGCGCGAGATGCGAGTGCGCGACTGGACGCTCGACCTCGGCGCACAGTATGCCATCAACCTCAACACCCGCACGCGCCTCACCCTTGGCTTCCGTTTCTCGCCCGGCAAGGACCTCCACGGCGAGACCTTCGGCGTGTACTACGACGCCAGCAATTCCTCCAACTCCTCCACTTCCTCATCTACCGAGGCCGTGAAGGTCGACACTGTGGGCTATACCAAGCTCAACGGCCGATTCTCCCTCCCCGCCACCTTCGCCGGCGGCGTCAACCTGCAGTGGGCCGGCCGACTGATGGTTGAGGCCGACTTCATCTACCAGCCTTGGAAAGACGCCAAATTCGCCAAGATCGAGGGCTTTGAATACACCGAATACGCCAACCGCTGGCGCGCGTCGCTGGGCATGCAGTTTGTGCCCAACCCCCGCGGCTCTTACTTCCGCCGCCTAATTTACCGCGCAGGAGCTTATCTTAACCACGACTATATCATGGTGCTCGGCAACAATGTGCGCGAATACGGCGCCTCGGTCGGCTTCGGCTTCCCCGTGCCGGGATATAAGACCCAGGTCAATCTCGGCTTCGAGTACAAGCACCGACAGGCCCACCCCGCCGCCCTGGTCAAGGAAGACTATTTCAACATCACTCTGGGCGTGAACTTCAACGAGATGTGGTTCCGCAAGAACAAGATCCGCTGATGCCCCGTCGCCGCCCCTCTGGCTCGCTGCGCTTGCTGCCTCTGGCCGCCGCGCTCACTATCCTCGCCCAGGCCTGCGGCCCCGAGGAGCACAGCTACGTGCCCAACGCCGGCGCCGCCACTCCCACCATGAGCACGGCCGACGTCAACACTTTCATATCCGACTCCGGATACACCCGCTATTTCATCTCCTCCCCCCTCTGGCAGATATACGAAGACGCTCCGGAGCGATACTGGCATTTCCCCTCTGGCCTCGAGCTCGAGCAGTATGACCTGCAGCTGCGCCCTGCCTCTCACCTGCGTTGCGACTCCGCCCGCTATTTTGCCGACCGCCATCTTTGGCGCCTCGACGGCCATGTGGTGATGGTCAACACCAGCCGCGACACATTCCTCACGCAGCAGGTCTTCTGGGACCAGACGCGCCGCGAGGTGTACTCCGACTCGTTCATACACATCACCCGCGCCGACCGCATCATCGAGGGCTATGGATTCACGTCCAATGAGAGCATGACGCAATTCTCCGTCAACCGCCCCACGGGCATCTTTCCCGCCCAGCGCACCATGCGCCACGACTCTGCCCAGCAAGACACCGCCGCTGCCGCGCCGCGCGTGCGCCAGGCAGCCCCGGGGCGCGTGTCGCAAACCGAGCCCCAGCAGCCAGCGCAGCAGTCGCCGGCCACCATGGCCCCTCGTCGCCCGGCCGGCCAGCAGCGTCCTGCGCCCTCAGCTCGCCCTGCTCCCCGCGGCCTGTAAATATTCAATCAAATCTCAAGATTTCAAACAGAACCCAGCATGACCTCCGCCTGGCTCATCATCACCATAGTATCGCTCATTTTTTCCGGCCTTTTCTCCGGTGCCGAAATAGCCTTCGTCACCAGCGACAGAGTGCGCACCAAGATCGACCTCGGCCGAGGCGGCCTCATCTCGCGCATCATAGCCCGCTTCTACAGCCGGTCGGAATTCTTCATCTCCTCCATCCTGGTAGGCAACAACGTCATGCTCGTGGTCTACGGCATGGGGGCAGCCGCGCTGCTTGAGCCGTGGATTCGCACTTTCACTGACAACGAAGCTCTGGTGCTCGCCATCCAGACCCTCATCTCCACGGGCGTGATCCTGCTCATCGGCGAGTTCCTGCCCAAGACCATCTTCCGCATCAACCCCAACAGTTCCCTGCGGTTCTTCGCCATACCCATCTTCATCTTCTACGTCCTCTTCTACCCCCTGTCGTGCTTCGCAGCATGGCTCTCGAAGATGCTCATGCGCCTGGTGGGCGTCAAGGGCGGTAACACCCAGCTACGCGCACTCACCGTCGGCGACCTCGGCGAGTATGTCGAGGACACCATCGACGACCTGGAGGAAAACCAGAAGCCTGTGGAGCACGAAGTAAAAATCTTCCGCAACGCCATCGACTTCTCATCCACCCATCTGCGCGACTGCATGATCCCGCGCAACGAGATCGTGGCCGTCGATATCAAAGACACCACAGACGATGAACTCTCGGCCCTCTTCACCCGCACCGGCCGCTCCAAGATTCTCGTCTACGACGGCGACATCGACCACGTCGTAGGCTATATACACGTCTCCGAGCTCTTCGTGCCCTCGCAAGACTGGCGCAAGAAAATCAAGCCCGTAATCTTCGCCCCCGAAACCCTCCTGGCCAATAAGATGATGCGCCGACTGCTGCAGGAGAAACGCTCCATGGCCGTAGTCGTCGACGAGTTCGGCGGCATGGCCGGCCTCGTCACCCTCGAAGACCTCGTCGAGGAAATCTTCGGCGACATCCAGGACGAGCACGACCGCCAGCGCCTCGTGATGCGCCGCGTCAGCGACGGCGTCTACGAAGTCTCCGGCCGATGCGAGATCGCAGCCCTCAACGAAAAATTCCACCTTGACATCCCCGAGAGCGACGAATACCAAACCCTCGCCGGATACATCCTTACATCCATTGGCACCATTCCCGACGAAGGCGAGACCATCGAGCTCGACGACGTGCTGTACACCATCATGCGCAAGAGTGCCACGCGCCTGCAGCTCATCCGCATCAAATGCCAAGAAAAAACCGACTGACCCCGATGGTTAGAATGATACTGCTGATGCCCGCTCTAACGCACTAAATGCCAGAAAATTTTAGGGCCCTGTTCGTTGTAGTCGCATTTCCGCCCACGAATAGGAGGTTGACCAAAAGCAACCTCCACACAATTGCAAGACTCTCTACATCTTCTGTGTTGCTATCTGTATTGTTATACTTTTTTTATTTTTAAATTTTGGTGTTTTTTTGACATGACGGCAATATGATGTGTGCGTATTCAAATTATTGATATTGATTGAATTAGCTAAGGGATGTCGATTAAATCAGCCTCTTGCTATGTTTTTTTGACATGAAATGACATGAAATCGTCTTATCCCCACGATGGGATATAGGCAATATCTCTGCGATTAGTACCTTTAGGGGTTCCTACTTTTATCAACCCTCTCTCGAGCGTTTCTTTTATAACCCCTGAAATAGCTGAGTAACTCTTTTCGGGCACGCCCATACGCTCACGAAATGACTTATTAGTCAACATTTCGTTTGATAGATATTTTAGGCATGCATGTTGGTAACAAGCCTGTATTCGTTCTTCACGGGTTGACTCACCCCAAGTTTTATATTCGGTTAAAATAATCGTAGTGCGAATGTCAGAAACGCGATATTTGATTGCAGGCAATTGATATTCTTCAATGGAAGCGAGGGCTTTATCCATGCCGCTGCCTTTTTCTTCGCAAAATCCCATTCTTCGCATTATGTCCGCAAGTTCCTCATTCCGCGACTGGTATTCGTCTATAAAGCGGTCTGTGCTTATCAGGGGTTGCCCCGGGGAAGATATTTCTACTCGGTCAAAATAAATCTCTATCATCGGAAACCCCAGTTGGGAAAAATCCTGGTGGATTATCATGTTGGCGGTGATCTCCCTTATTGCGCGTTCGGGGTACATTCTTACATCTTTACGCAATGCGCGTCCGATTTCTTCATTTGCAGGCAGTTGTCCGTTTACCCAATCAAGCAAATTCACAAAGCAAAGGGCATAACCTTGTTCAAAAATCTGCTCACGTATTGTCTCAACTTTATTTTTACCGCGGTAAACAATCACTCGGATAGCCTTACGATAAAGATTCTCGAAGTTGCGCAGGTTCTTCGCAAGTAATAGCGCACCCAGTTCAGTTATACAGTATTCTTCATTTATAACTTTAACGAAGTGTTCGGAAATAAACCTGTTTATAATGCCTTCACTATTTTGAGGCATGGGAATCCCGAGCCGGTCAAAATAGGCTTCAGCACTCAGGAGGCTTACTACCTCATGCGTATCTGAACATACTTTGGCTATTGACTTGTCCAGAGGTCTCTCATTGTGGAGTCTCCACAACTTCTTCTCTTTTTCCGGATAGCAGTGCAATTTCTTTGTCAATGATCCAACTCTTACATATGAAACATTAAGAAAGGTCACTGGTCTATCCGTGGCTGCAGGAATTTTATACATTGAAATGTGCTTACCATCCACATCAAATTCATAGCACTCTATGTCAATCCTAGGATTGAGTCGATTTAACAACCACATTTCAAGTTCCTCTCCGC
Source organism: uncultured Bacteroides sp. (assembly GCA_964606815.1). Taxonomy (GTDB): domain Bacteria; phylum Bacteroidota; class Bacteroidia; order Bacteroidales; family Muribaculaceae; genus CAG-873. The sequence continues at coordinate 20,433 of CAZSHV010000030.1, forward strand.
CTCTCTTGTGATGCTTCGCTTTGAAAGTCGTTCCTATCACTTGATGCGTCACGTCTTCCACTCCGAAAACAAGGTAACCAAAGGTCTCGTTCAAAAGAGCCGCGCTATTAGCGAGTGCGGAAATTCGCTCTCCGATTTCTTCTGGGGAGTGAAAGTTGTGCTTGAATTCTACCCATTCCGTCTCCTTAGGCAGAGAAATCAATAACTGTAAGGTTGATATTAATTTTGTTGCTTCCATGCTGCAAAGATACGAATTCTATGCGAGCAATACATTTAAGTACAGATATTTTGTGTAGCCGTGCACTCTTAACGTTAGCAATAATATGGTACCGACTATTATCGACGATTATAAGAGCCTGTCCCATAAAATCTGTTAAAGCTGAGGCGGTCAGCCATTGAGCAGA
>CAZSHV010000031.1:0-11940 GCA_964606815.1 uncultured Bacteroides sp.
GAGGAAGACAAATTCATCTTCCAGTACGAAGGCGGCGACGAGCCCCAGCCAGGCGACGAAGACTTCGAAGGCGAAGACCTGCAGAACATCTCCCCCGACACCTGGGGCGCCGACTTCGACTACGACGACCCCGAAGAGTAAGTCGTTAAAATACTAAGCCACAACAAATTGCACAAACGTCGTCATCCACCTGTAGGGTCGCCACCTGTGGCGACCGCCGCAATGGATAACACACTCAAATCCAGCATATTGTAGGACCGAACGGGCCGTTCGGCCGCGGTAACATAACGGGTGTAATTTACCCTCACATTAATCCCCCTTTCCCGCATTTTGCTAAAAGGGGGAATTATTATACATCAATCTCTCACTCCCCTTGATTTCGCTCGCTATTTTCATATTCCGCGAAAAATGACTAAATTTGCGGTGTATGGTCAGGCGGAGCGACTTTGCTCCATGGCGACAGAGGTCGCCATTGCCCTGCCAGACAATACAAACAATAGGCATTTTGCCGGGTCCTTTGATTCTGAAATCGCCAAACTTTCAATAGCCCAAGGCCCTGCGAAGAATGTCCTCTTGTCGTGTTCGTATATGTTTTTTCACGCGGTGCTTACCCATCACGCGATTAGTCTTATATGCGACTACGGCGTGGTGAGGATGCACTCTTCCTGAACGTCTGGGCAAGCGTGTTTGGCGATACGCAGAATCTACGGACGGAAGCGTAAATCCAACTCCGCGCCTTTTGTTTTGCTAATACCACACCCGTCGGCGGAGTTCGGGCACCAGCGTAATATGCCTCACATCGGGAAACTTATAAAAGCTGAACTTGAGCGACAGGAGCGGACACCCGCGTGGCTGGCGCGCAAGATCAACTGTGAACGCCCGAATATTTACTACATCTTTGGCCAGCAGTCGATCAACACCGAGCTGCTCATGCTAATATCTCGCGCCCTCGGCGTGGACTTCTTCCGCTACTATTCCGACGAATACTCCGACACACCCTCCGATGGCGTAAAATAGTTGATACGCTTGCGTAAAAATTCCTGACGCTTTGCTTTCGAAGCATACCAACTGCGCCGCGTAACTTTGCGGCATGAAATCTTCCGCGAAAATATGCATGTCTCTGTTGACCTGCGCCGTCGGCGCGGCAATCTACGTGCTGTTCCGCGAGCCGGTGATTTTCACGCGTCATCTTATCGGCGCCCCTCTGATTAATCTTCCTGACTGCGCCTTACGCTCCTTCATCTTATACCATGCGTCCGATGCGTTGTGGTGTCTCGCCCTCTTGATTTACGCCGACACCTTCACCAGCCGCTGGTTGAAAGTCTTGGCAGCGGCCATGCCGTTTATGATGGAGGCAGCCCAACTATTCGGGGCGGTGCCTGGCACTTTTGATGTGCTGGATATGGCCACATACGCCGCCATCTCGATAATCTTCTATAATAACCAACATATCCTTTCCACAATGAAACAATGCAAAACTCGTTTGGCCCTTCTGGCCAACATCGCCGGCGTGGCTGTGTTCGCCATCGCGGCCCTGGCATCTTCGTCCTCAAAGGATGTCTATGATCACATAGACAGCTTCTCGGAGGGCTGGCAATACGGCAAATCGCTCACCAGCGACGCTACCGATCAGATAGCACCCTGCGCCATCGACTCCGTGGCCTCTCCCGACGAACTGATGGCCCTCACTATCCCCGAGAAATAATACTCAGTTACATCCCCCAATCCTGGACGCAGCCCATGCGCTGCAGTCCGCGTCCAGCCACAACAATAATCGGCCATCAGGACTGCATGGCCATCTATAAATATCCATAACGATGAAAAAAATCGCGATTATTCTGTGTGCTATTGCATTTGGGTGCTCAACATGCATGGCCGCAACTGCTGCAGGCGAAGCAAATACCGCCGTGCAGTCCACCGCCTCTTCGTCAGAAGTGAATGTCCCCACAGGCTCATTCTTTAACGGAACCGACTTCGTATACGTACAGAAGGGATGGGTGCGTATTGTTATACAGCCCCAAAGTGCAGAATATAACTACACTGCACAAACTGACAACTACGGCAACATCGTGCTGAAGCTCACCAACGGAGAAGCTATCACCATCTATCCCAATGGCCGCGCTCTCATCTACAACGGTGTAAAATACGAAAAGAAGAGCTACTAATCTTGCATCATTTAGAGTCACTGCCTAAGAGACATAACTCTAAATCACATAAATCAAACAGATAATTATGGTAAATCGATTAATCGCTCTGCTTCTTTTCATAGTAGCTTCCGCATCATGCGGCTTCTCCCAGGTTTGCAAGATATCTGGGGCTAACGACTCCGTCGAGGTGTTCGGATACACGCTGAAAGACAATAACACCGTAGAGGTAACTGTGTCAAATGACAGCGAGTCAAACAACGCAAACGTGACGGTATCTGTTGAGGTGGCCTATAGGAATGGAAGTTATTTTCAGCGACAAACATTTCAGGGCAAAGGCCTGGCTAAAGCCAACAGCTCAACCACTATCACAGTAGGAATCAGCCCCAACTGGAGCAATAACCCTGGGTATAAGATTGACTCCGTAAAAGTCACTGGCATCACAGGCAGTAAATGTATGTAATTATATTCCATCATATCAATTAACTCTCTGATTATGAAAAAGATTCTCCTTTTCGTTCTCTGTATGGGAATGCTAAGCACACCCATGCTGATGGCCGCTCCGGTAGCGGCAGAGGCAACGAGTCAGTCGAGTGCCCAAAGCTCCGTACGTGTCACAGCAATTGGATACATGCGCAAGGGCAACTTCAACTCCACCACTCGCGCACAGGTAACCGTATACTTCGATTCTGAAGGTAATCCCACATCCGTGACCTACGGCGGGGAATCTTACTCAGTAAGAGTATCTGATCGTGACGGTTATGCTTACTGCTTCTACACCTCAAACAGGGTATTCTACTTCAATCTCTGATCTCAACACTCCGCCTCGTATATCGAGGCACTTCTACAACAATGCCGCCAAAGGAGGTTTCCTTCGACGGCATTGCTTTTTTCCAGATTTTATACTCATTTTCCCTGCTGAAGCACAGACCGCCCATACATCCAACTGGTGTTCAGCGCTTTATCCGCGGCCGAAACGAACTTTCGGCCCTACTATTCGCTTCGCGTCCTTGGCGTTGTCGGCGGCCGCAACAAATTTGCGGCCCTACTATTTATTGGTATCCAAGATGTTATCGGGGGCTGTACCGTGGTACAGCCCTACGTGAGGGCGTTATCCTATGCTGGTGTTTTCGGCGGCCGCTCCGACCGAGCGGCCCTACTATTCAGCTGGCAGTCAGCGTCTTAACGGCGGACGAAACGGACTTTCGGCCCGATAATTCGCAACGCGTCGTTGGCGTTGACGGCGGCCGCAACAAATTTGCGGCCCTACTATTCGCGGCGCATGGGTAGCCGCGGCCGCGCCGACCGAGCGGCCCTACTATTCAGCTGGCATTCAGTGTCTTAACATCGCTGAAACGAACTTTCGGCCCTACTATTCGGGGGTCATACTACCTGCGCGAGGATGACGGTGATGTTGTCGGCGCCGCCGGCGGCTTTGGCTTCCGCGACGAGGGATTCTGCGGCATCGTCAAGGTGGGGCAGTGCTAGGTGCTGGGCAATATGATTGTCGGCGATCATGTCGCACAGGCCGTCGCTGCACACCAACAGGCGGTCACCGCTGACAAGGTCGAGCGGCTTGCAGTCGGCAAACGCCTCGAACTGGTCACCGCCTCCGAGGGCATTATATATGAGGTTGGATGGCTGTGTGGGGTCGTTGTAGAGGTTGCGATACGAATGGTCGCGGCTCACCTGCATCATCTCGCCATGGCGGAGCAAGTAGAGGCGACTGTCGCCCACGTTAATCCAAAGCCAGTGGCCTTCGTAGAAGAACGCGCCGCAGAGCGTGGTGCCCATGCCCTTGAACCCCTCAAGCTCGCTGCCTCGGCGGTTGATCAGGCGATGCACGGCCACGGCCATGTCCATGGCGCGCACTTGCACCTCCTGCGGCGTAAGCCCCGCGGGCAGGTCCTGCAGCCATGAGTCGAACTCCTGGGCGGCGATATCGGAAGCCAACTCGCCACCGTCGGCTCCACCCATGCCGTCGGCCACGATGGCCGCGACGCGCGACGACGGCTCGAGCGTTACGCTTCCTTGAGCCTGCTCGTCGCGCAGGAAGAGGCGATCAACCAACGCCATGTCCTCGTTCGCCGGGCGTTGGCATCCGGTGTCGCTTATGGCGTAGTAGTCAAGTATCATTCCACGCGGTATTTATGGCTGCCAATCTCCACCGTGGTGCCTATGGTGATGGGAACCGGTACGTTAGGCGTGAGGGGCCGACCGTCTACGCGGGTGCCGTTGGTGGACCCCAGGTCGGCGATGGTCCAGCCGGAGAGGGTGAGCCGCAGCTCGGCATGTCGGCCGCTGGTATAGCCGTCGGTGCCGAAGACGTCGATGTAATCGCCTGAGGTGCGACCGATCAGTGCGCCGTCCTTAAGCACAACGACAGCCGAGGGGTTGGCAAGATTGACCATCCGCGACGGCACAGGGGCCGACGCCGCAACGTCGACGGCGGGCTGGGTCTGCACAGTGGGCTGCGGCAGATCCACGGCTTGGCCGTCGATCGAGGAAGCAGGCACAAGCACTGATCCGCACTGTGTGCAGCGCTTGCCCTTGCGTGGTGCGCGGCATTTGGGGCACATCATCAGCTCGGTGCCGCACTGGTCGCAGAAGTAGCTATTGTCGTCAATCGTAGCTTTGCATTTCGGACATTCCATATATCGAAAGAGGGGGTGTCAAACGGGTTAGAAATCAAAGTCGGCGGGCTCGAAGGCGAACAGTTCGGCCGGGCCGGGTCGGGAGCCAGAACGCATCATCTCGATCAGACGCGCGCTCTGGTGCGCTTTGGCTTTGGTATAAGCCTGACGGGCCTCGCGGGCGTTGCCGAAGTTGCGGTCGCGTGCATCGTACATACGCTGAAGCATCGCCTGCATGGCGGCGTCGGCCTCGGGCGTCATGGTGAAATTCTCGGCCTTGGCCAGCCGGCGGAATATCTCGGCCAGAGCCGCCGGTGAATAGTCCTCAAAGGTGATGCTCTTATTGAATCGGCTCTTGAGACCGGAATTGGAGGCGATGAAGTCTGCCATCTCGCGGCTATAGCCGGCGGCGATGACTACGAACTTGCCTCGGTCGTCCTCCATGCGCTTGAGCAGGGTGTCAATGGCCATCTGTCCGGGGGAGTTGGGGCCCTGGTTGAGGGTGTAGGCCTCGTCGATGAAGAGGATGCCGCCCATGGCGCTGTCGATCACGCGGCCAGTCTTCTCAGGCGTCTCGCCCATATATTTGCTGACGAGGGTGTCGTAGGTGGCTTCGACGAATTTGGTGTTCTTCGTCACGCCCAGCGCCAGGAACACCTCGGCCATGATGCGGGCCACGGTGGTTTTGCCCGTGCCGGGATTGCCGAGGAAGAGGTAATGGTCGCCGGCCGGGCGGAAGGGCACGCCCAACTGCTCGGAGCGGAGCTTGTCGATGGTGAGCTTGTCGGCCAAGGCCTTGACTTCGGCCTTCACGCCGTCGAGACCCACGAGGCTGTCGAGACGGCCGAGAATGGAGTCGGTGTCAAATTCCTTCACCTTCTCCACGGGCACGTCGTCGGCCTCAACTGTGGATAGAATTTCGGCGTTGACCGGACCGGTGTGGTCGTCGAGACGAGCGCTCTGGCGGTCGACCACCTTCTCGAGCAGGCGTCGCATCTCGCGAGCGTTGCCGAAGTCCTTGGTCTTGGAGTCGACGATCTGCTGCACGGCGGTGCTGGCGGCCTGCTGGGCTTCGGGGGTGAGGGAGAGCTTTTCGGCCGAGGCCATGTTGAGGAAGATCTGCAGCAGCTCGTCGGCCGTGTAGTCGTCAATATGGATCTGGTGGTTGATGCGGCTCTTGAGGCCGGGGTTGACGCGGAGGAAGTCGTCCATGCGGTCGCGGTAACCGGCGAGCACGCACACGAACTTTCCGCGGTCGTCCTCCATGCGTTTGAGCAGGGTCTCGATGGCCTCCTTGCCATAGCCCGCGCTGCCGTCGCCCTCGGCCAGGGTGTAGGCCTCGTCGATGAAGAGGATGCCACCCATGGCGCGGTCTACGATGCGGTTGACGTTGCGGGGCGTCTCGCCCACGATGTTCACCACCAGCTTGCTCTTGTCCACCTCGATGACATTGTCGGTGGGCAGAGCGCGGATGGCCTTTAGCACACGGCCCAGGGTGCGGGCCACGGTGGTTTTGCCGGTGCCGGGGTTGCCGGTGAGCATGATGTGGAGAGCCAGGGGCGACACGTCGCCCACTCCGTGCTCGAGCCTGCGCTGCTTCTGCGCCATGGTCTTGCCCAGGGCGCGGATGGCGTCTTTGACGCTCTGCATGCCCACGAACTCGCGGTCCATGCGCGCCATCACGTCGTCGAGGTTGAGGGTGCGGGTGCTCTCGTCGCCCTCGATGTCGTCGCGGGTTAGCACCAGGGCCATGTCGGGCGAGTACTTGCCCTCGGCGCGGAGCTTGCGCAGGCGAGCGCTCTGGCGGCGCTTGGCCTCGTCGAAGATGTTGCGGGCCTCGCGAGCGTTGCCGAAGTTGGCGGTGGCTGTGGCTCGGATGGTCTCGAAGAAGTTGTCAAGGTTGCCCTCAGCGGCGGGGTCGAGGGTGAAGCCTTCTTTCTTGACGCGGCCGCGGAAGATAGTGGCGAGCGTGGGGCCGTCGTAGTCTTTGAACTCGATGGTCTTATTGAAGCGGCTCTTCATGCCGGGGTTGGACTGCATGAAGTCGAACATCTCCTTGGTGTATCCGGCCACGATGCAGACGAACTTGCCGCGGTCGTCCTCCAGGCGCTTGAGCAGCGTGTCGATGGCCTCCTGTCCGAATCCGGCGCCGCTGCCGGCATCTGAGACCAGCGTGTAGGCTTCGTCGATGAACAACACGCCGCCCATAGCACTGTCAATCAGGGCATTGGTCTGAATGGCGGTGTTGCCGACGGTGCCGGCCACGAGCTTCGAGCGGTCGGCCTCGATGAGCTGGCCGAGGGGGAGCACCTTCATAGCTTTTAGCACATCGGCGAAGACGCGGGCTATGGTGGTCTTGCCCGTGCCGGGGTTGCCGGTGAAGACGAAGTGGCTCCTGATTTCCGGAGCGCGACCGAATCGCTCTTTGTCGTCCTCGATCTCGTAGACCATGTTGCGCACTTCCTCCTTGATGTTGTCGATGCCCACGAAGTCGTCGAGCTTGGCCAGAATCTGGTCAACGGTGAGGTCTTCCTCCTCTGTGCCTTGAATATCGTCCGGGCCCACGGCGAGGGCGCCACTGGCTACGGCGCGGAGGTATATTTCGTCGGCCATGCGAATGGCTGTGTGGGCGTTGCCCCAGTCGGCAGGTTTGTTGCGGGCCAGGTGCATCATCACGCGCTCGAGCTTGGCCAGGGCGTCGGGAGTGATGTCCATGCCGTGGGTGACCATCAGGCGCTTGGCCATGATGGCGGTTAGCTCTAGCGGGGTGTATTCGGGCAGCGAGAAGAAGTTCTCGAACAGGCGGCGCTTGTCAACGTTCGCGTCGAGGAACTCGCGGAATCCGCTGGGCAGGCCCAGGAGTATCACCACGGGGCTGCCGTCCCAGCTCTCCATGGCGTGGAAGAGCTTGTCGAGTTTGCCCACCTCTGTGGAATCGTCGGCCTTGACGAGCTTCTGGGCATTGTCCACCACGAGCACACCGCCTTCGAGGGCTTTGATGTTGGTGTCCCAGTCCTTGGCAAAGGCGGCCCAGTCCACGGCGTCGACCACGGTGGGCACGGGGCGCTTCACGGCACCCGCGGCGTAGAGGGCCTTGGTAATGGCGCGGGCCAGAGTGGTCTTTCCCGTGCCGGATGGGCCCATGATTATGGTGTCGAACTGCATGGGGCGCTCAATGCCGCGGCTGCGCAGCGAGAGCATGGTGGCGGTGAAGGCGGCCATGCGCTGCTTCACGTCGTCGAGACCCACGAGGCCGTCGAATGGGTCTGTCTGCGCCACGGCCAGCTTCTGGCCGCAGCGTTTGCAGTATATGGCGGTGTCGCGGTTAGTTGTGCCGCATTTATCGCATTTCATTTTTCTATATATTGAGATTTGACATAGGCTGTGCCGCCGTTGTATTTAATCTTGGCATAGCCGCTGGGCAGACGCTCGATCACTTGCACCTGTGCGCCCGGGGCGAGCTGGCCGACGATATTGTCAAGAATGTCAGACTCGCCGCGGAACACATCCACATGCTCGATGGCGCTTCCTTTATACTCCGTGCGCACCTTGAAGGTCTCGGTAGCGGCTTCGGCGGCAGGGGCGGCCTGGGCTTGGGGCTGCTCGTCGGCCTTGGGTTGGGATTGAGTGGTGGTTGTAGAGTTGGAGCTGGAGTTGGAGTTGGACTTCGTCTTATCCTTGGCCTTGGCGGAAGGCGCGGGAGAGGCTTGGGCAGGCGTCTCTTCATCGGCACCGAAGGGGGTCACTCCCTCGGCGGGCTTGATGTAGTCGGCGCTCACGTAGTATTCGCTGCGGCCGTATAGCACCTTCGCCCAGCCGTCCTCGATGCCGAGCACGCGCAGCTCTGTGCCGGGTTTGAGGTCGAAGACCTTCTTGGAGGATTTCGACGGGCCCTCGCGCAGGGCCAATGACGACTTCGCGGTGACCACATACTTGCGGTAACTATCCAGGTTGGCTTGATACTGGCCGTTGCTGACCAGCTTGGCGTAGCGGTCCGGGTCGTGCACTCGAATATATTCGGCAGCCATGGGCGAATGCGAGATATAGGCGTAGGCGAGCAGAGCCACGGGAATCAGGCTCCAGAGCGTGCGCTTGATCAGACCCATGCGCAGGTCGCTTTCGCCTTCAATATAGGTTTTCTGGCCGTCAATGGTCTCCGAATCAAATGGGCGCGAGCCTTTGTCCTTATAAGCATAGTGCAGGGGCTCGAGGTATAGGGCCTCGTCGTCGGGGTGCATGGCATAATGGTATGGCCGCATATACATGGGCAATTCTATGATGCACCGATAGGCTCTCCAGGCCAGGGCCGCGAGGCACACGGCAGCGAATGCATAGCAGCCCCATGAGGCACCGTAACTGGACAGCATAACGATTAGGGCTGTGTAGCCAACACCATAAATGCCGGCCACTATCCAGCGCGACTCCAGCAGGTCAACGTTGTCCACAAGCTTTTCACCGAAAGGCTCGAGCAGCCACTCATGCCCCTTGGGCAGCAGCAGCTCCACGCCGCGGACTATCAATGTGAACACTACGGCTTGCGCTATCCAGCTGAGCCACCCCCATGAGGCGAAGATTGGCGATGTGCCCTTAAGCACGGCCAGGGCGGCCAATCCGAGCAGTGGCAGAGCCACAAGGAGCGCCCACACACCGCGGATGGCCATAATGCTGTAGGCCATGCGGCGGCATCGGGCGGCTCCGCGCTTGACGGCGGCTTGGGCCTGCTCGTAGCGCTTCACCTCGGGCTGGTCGGGGTTATACTTGGCCACAAGCTCGGTGTATTGGGCCAACAGGCGCTCGTAGGCGTAGCGCTCGCTGAGGTCGGCATAGGGATCTTCGTGCAGCTGTGCGGCGAGCCAGTCAGACAGCAGACCGTCGCGCAGCTCCTCGGCCACCTCCTTGCTTGGCACGGAGGATAGCTCGTCGATGCTGCCTATGGTCTTGCCGCTGCGGGGGAAGGTGTAGAAGAGCGTGCCGCCCGTGAGGGCCTTGATGGCCTTGAATTCGGCTGTGTGGCGCGTGTATCCGCAGGGCTTGCGGCGATTGTCGGCGGAATTGAAGTCGAAGCAGTAGGCCAGATAGTCGAACTTGTCCTTGTACATATCTTTCGACTTCAGATAATAATACAGCCTCGAGCCACCAAGCTCGTAGAGCATCTTCACGCGCTCCAGGCTGTCGAGGTGCTGTGCCTGTGTGCCTTTGACGCGCCCTTCGGCGTAGTATTTCATCATGTCGGCGTTGAGCATCTCGGCGATCTGCTCGATGGAGAACGCCGTGCTCTGGTCGCGCTTGAAGAAATAATTGCGGGCCGGGTCGAGCAGATAAAGGGCATAGCCCAGGTTGGCGGGTCGCTCCTCGGAGAGGCGGCTCTGCAGTTTGCCGGCCAGCGAGGCGTCGCGGTGGGATAGCCAATGAGAGAAGGCCGGCTCGGTGATCAGCTTCAGGTAGCCTGTGGGGGTAGCAGTGTCGATGGCCGACATGTGATCAAGCAGCTCGTCGACGGTGTTGACCAACACCCGGTTGGCCGGGGAGGATTTCTGCGCGGGGTCCTTGGGCAGCGGGAAGGGCGCCGAGGGGTTGAGGGTGAAGATGAGCTCCCAGAGCGCGTTGAGCTGGTTGGCCTGCGAGAGCTGCACGAAGCGCGAGGCGATGTTCAAGCCCGCTGCGGCGAACCAGATGTAGAGCGTGGAGTCGGCGTTGGAGATTTCGTGCAGATATGCAGCGTCGTTGGCGATCATGTCGGCGGCAATCTGCTCCTGGGTGTTAAGCTGCCGGTCGGTGGGGCTGAAATAAGGCAAGTCGGGGTCGATGAGATAGGCCGTGGCCATTACGGCAGCGTTCTGATTGCGGGCGTAGGTGCGACGGTAAATCTCGTCAACCTTCACCTGCAGCTCGGGGAAGCCCGCTTCGAGCAGCCACTGCGAGATCTTGCCCTGGAAAAGGTAGCTCTGGGCAAGAGCGCGGTCGGTGGCTATGAGCGCGGCCAATTCCTGCAGGCTGCGAGCGCGTTGGCCCTTGGAGCCACTCCATAGTATATTTATGGCGGAGGTGTCTTGCACAGGGGCGCCAGCAATGGGCACGTCCTCGCCCGCCAGCCAACGCTCGAACTCGTCGAAGCCCCAGCGATTCTCGGGGTTGGCCACAGTGAGGCCCATCACCAGATGACGAATCTGCTCGGGCATATCCTGCGGTATGGGCAGAGCGCCTTGCTCGCCCTGGCCGCGCTTTTTCATGCGCAGCAGCGAACGCTCGTCGATGCTCTCGAGCTGCGAGCTGCCGCTCCAGAGGGTCAGCAGCGAGATGCCCAGCGAATAGTAGTCGCTCTTGAGGTCGTCGTACTGGATCTCGCCGTCGATCGAGGTATAGATTTCCGGGGCGGCATAGACCTTGGTGCGCCACTGCACGCGAGATTTCAGGGGCAGCATGTTGCCCTTGGCGTCGCGCTGGAATGTGGAGGCTATGCCGAAGTCGGCCAGGACCAGGCGTGAGCGTTGCGCGTCGGCGTAGAAGAAGTTTTCGGGTTTGATGTCCTTGTGCAGTATGTTATGGTCGTGGGCTGTGCGCAGGGCCATCATCATCGCGGCCGCGGCCGCCTTCAGGTCGTCTGGCTTATTGGCGATAGAACCCGGCTGGAGCGAGCCGCCATCGTAGAAGGGCTGCAGCTCGTAGTAGCGCACCTCGCCCTGCGGCGACGTCCATGTGCCATGGCCGAGGATATCAACGAGGAAACCCGTTCCGGCGCATTTAGCCAAAGCATCCATCACCTTCGCATCAGGCTCAAAACCAGCATAATATAGTTTAAGAGCGAAGAATCGGCCGCCGTTTGAGAGCTTATACACCACGGCCTCGCCAGTGGAGGCAGAGATTGTGGACTCCACGCGGTATTTCACGCCGTCGAGAGTGATTTCAGTGAAGGCCGACGACGAACCCTCGTCGCGCTTCAGCACCCTCACCTCTGGGGCGTCTGGCTGAGGCTGCGGCTGGGTGTCGCGCTTGGTGCCACCTTGGATTGTGGCCTTAACATCGCGCATGGTGCCTCCCTGCTGGGGCTGCTGCGGCTGCGAGGGCTGACGCATGGTGCCTCCCTGCTGGGGTTGCTGCGGCTGAGAGGGTTGGCGCATCGTGCCTCCCTGCTGGGGTTGCTGCGGCTGTTGGGGCTGGCGCAT
>CAZSHV010000031.1:12040-14248 GCA_964606815.1 uncultured Bacteroides sp.
ATCGTGCCTCCCTGCTGGGGCTGCTGCGGCTGCGAGGCCTGACGCATCGTGCCTCCCTGTTGGGGCTGCTGAGGCTGCGAGGGCTGGCGCATCGTGCCTCCGCTGTTCTTATTATTGTTCTTGCTATTTAAGTTGTCTCCGTTGTATCCTGCCATGGGGTAGTTGTTGGGAGTTCGTAATTCTGATTAATTCTGTATTATTCCATGTATCGCCACACGCGGCTGCTCACGGTGACAGTCTGGTAGGTCCACACGCCACCGAGCTGGGGCTCGGCGCACTCCGAGGGTTGCGAGTGCTGGCAACCGCAGTAGTTGCAGGTCCAGAATTGCGGCACCTTCTTCTTTTCGATCGTGGTGATGGCCACCTTGCGGGCGCTGACGTAGTCGCGCTGTTGTTGCGGCGTCATGTTCGGCGGTGGCACAATGGCCCTGAGTGCGGCGTCCATCTCCGCAGCGCGGGCCGTGTAAGCGTCGAGTATGCGCTTGGCGTCATGGAATTTGAGCTTGAGCTTCTCTCGCCGACTGGTCTTCGGAGCGGCAGTACGTGGGGAAGGCGCGGAAGCGGGCACCTTCTGTCCGAGCTGCTTCATGATGGCGGCGTAGCGGCTCTGCAAGCTCTGACCCTCTTTGCTAAGGCCAGGGGCGTCAGGCGCCGGCGCGCCGTCTGCCTCGTCCTCTGCCAGGGCTTCTTCAATCTCTGCGGCAAAACGCTCAAGGTACTCCTCCATCTGCGCCATCTCGGCATAGAGCTCCTGGGCGCGGCGGAAGTTGGGGTCTTTCTGCGCCTCGCGCAGGGCCAGCTGGGCGGCATCGTTGAGGGGTGCGTTGCAATGCGAGCAGAAAGAGCGAAATGACACCTCGCCGCAGACGGGGCACGTGATTCCGGCCCGCGGGCTGCCGCACTCGCCGCAGTAGGCCTCGTGGCCCTCGAAGGGCGCGCCGCAGAAGGTGCAGTGGTCCGCGCTAACGGGGCGGCCGCAGTGGGGGCACAGCTCGCAGGTGTCGTTGATGGGCTTGTGGCAATGCGGACACACGCGGCCGCCAGCGTGGAGGTGCTGGTGCTGATGCTGATGTTGCACCTGCGCCGCGGCTTGTGGCTGCATAGGCTCGCCGCAATTGGAGCAGAAGCGGTCGCCCGGCTCGCCCTGGGCGCCGCATGCCGGACACACCGGAGCGGATGGCGCGGGAGACTCCTCCCACTGCTCTTGCTCGCGGCGACGTTGCTTTTTCTCCTCCTCGCGGCGGAATTGATGACTGTTCATATGTTAGGGTCGTTTTTTCGTTATTGATAAGAAGCCATGCTCCACAGCGCGCATCACAAGGTGGGCGGCGTTGACGGCTCCGAGCTTACGGAAAAGGGAGCGGCGATGTGCTTCCACAGTGTTGTCGGTGATGAAAAGCGCGGAGGCAATCTCGCGCGTCGTCTTGCCCTGGGCTATCATTCGTAGCACCTCCAGCTCACGCTCCGATGGCTGACGGCATGAAGCAGAAGCAGCAGCGGCGGTGGAGGTTTGGGAATGGGGCAAGGCTTTCATGGTCACAAAACTACGTATTACTATGAATTTCGCAAAGTTACGCAATCGCCGCGGAATCGGCAATTACGGAAATCCGTAATTTTATGAAAAAGCGAGAACAGGTAGGATAGAATGTAGGAAATGGAGGGCTGGGTTAATACCAAGTTTACACGTCCGTACCGAACGTTCGACTCTTCAATGTGATGGTTTTTAGAGCGTTATCCGGGGCTGCACCATGGTACAGCACTACGTGAGGGCGTTATCCCATGCTGGTGTTTTCGGCGGGCGAAACGAACTTTCGGCACTACAATATATGATTATTAGGGTGGTAGCCTTTGTTGCGGTCGCCACAGGTGGCGACCCTACATTAAATAACTGGCATAGTGTATGTTATCGTGCTGCACCATGGTACAGCGCTACGTGAGAACGTCATCCTTGGCTTGTGAAAAGGCGGCCGCAACAAATTTGCGGCCCTACTATTCGGGGGTTCGTGGTCGTTACCGCGGACGTACGTGCCGTGCGTCCCTACATCTATCTGGCATTCAGCGTATTAACTGCTGCCGAAACAAACTTTCGGCCCTACTGTATGGGGAGGATTCTCTGATAGCTCGTCAGCACTGATAACATTCATTATTACAATTGTTTACGCAGTTCGATGGAAATTTATTCCGCAGTTTGGCGGAGTTTTATTCCGT
>CAZSHV010000031.1:14348-20571 GCA_964606815.1 uncultured Bacteroides sp.
CATATGCAGCTTTCGGCAAAATCCACTCTCTGGCGCACGCTGCTGCCCGTGGGCATAGGCGCGGCGGTGACGTGGCTGCTGGTGCGCGACGACTTCTCGCTGGCCACGCTTCGCGACATGGACTTCGGCTGGCGTGCTATCGCTGGCATAGTGGCAGCGTGCATCTTCGTGTGCGGACGCGACTTCGGCCTGACGTGGCGCTTCCACACCATAGCGAGCCCAGACCTGAGCTGGGGGCGCTCGCTGCGCGTGGACCTGATGTGCGCCTTCACCTCGGCTATCACCCCATCGGCCGTGGGCGGCAGCGCGCTGGCCATCTTCTTCCTCAACCGCGAGGGGGTGAAGGCCGGGCGCGCGACGGCGTTGACGCTCACCACGCTGCTACTCGACGAGCTGTTCTTCGTGGTGTTCTGTCCGCTGATTATGATCCTGATGCCTATCGACGAGCTCTTCGGAGCGGCCGCGCGCGACGCCGCCTTTATGCGCGGCGTGGAGATCACCTTCTGGCTCGTATACGCCGGCATCGTGGTCTGGACGGCCATACTATTCACTGGCATTATCCTGCGCCCTGAGTGGGTGAGGAGCCTGATGCTCAAGCTCTTCTCTATGCGCTGGCTGCGCAGGTGGAAGCCTAACATCGCCGAGGCGATGGACAACATGGTCTCCACCTCGGCTTGGGTCAAGGGGCGGTCGATGCGCTGGTGGCTGAACGTGTTCGGCGCCACGGTGGTGTCGTGGTTCTCGCGGTATCTGATTGTCAACGCGCTGTTCTGGGGCTTGGTGCCCGGAGCGTCGATGCTGTTAGTGTTCGCTCGGCAGTTCGTGGTGTGGGTGGTGCTGATGGTCAGCCCCACGCCCGGCGGCTCTGGCGTGAGCGAGTGGATGTTCACCGAATATTACGGCGACCTGATCGGCGCGCCCGCCGTGGCCCTGGCCATAGCCTTGATATGGCGACTAATCACCTACTATATTTACCTGGCCGTAGGAGCCGTGCTGGTGCCCTCCTACTTCAAAGGCCACGATAAGACACAAGATAACACACAAACGGAAAAGTCATGATTAGCTCTTTATTGAAACGCATATTCGCACCCCTGGCTGTGCTGCTGGCCGTGCTCACGGCCCGCGCCGAGGCGCCTGTGGTATATGTGCTGCCCGTGCACGACGAGATTGACACTGAGATGTGGCTGCGCACGCGGCGCGCCTGCCAAGAGGCCCGCGAGGCCGGGGCAAGCCTGATGGTTGTGCACCTCAACACCTATGGCGGCGCCGTGGATGCCGCGGACTCCATACGCACGGCACTGATGCGCCTGCCCATTCCAACCGTGGCCTTCGTGGACAACAACGCGGCCTCGGCCGGCGCTCTGATAGCTCTGGCCTGCGACTCTGTCTACATGGCCCCCGGGGCCACCATGGGCGCCAGCACCGTGGTGAACGGCCAGGGCGAACCCATGCCGGAGAAGTACCAGTCGTACATGAAATCCATAATGCGCGCCACGGCCCAGCACCACGGCAAGGTGAAAGCCGAGGGCGACACCGCCCTGCGTTGGCGCCGCGACCCGTCCATCGCCGAGCAGATGGTGATGCCCGACCGAGCCATATCGTTCACCGCCACCGAGGCCATTGAGGCAGGCTACGCCGAGGGGCGAGCCACCAGCGTGGAGAATCTTCTGCGCGACAATTTCTACCCCGACTATCAGGAGCAACGCTTCGAGAGCAACATGAGCGAGGGCGTGCTCGGATTCCTCACCAATCCCGCCGTGAGGGCCATCCTGATCATGCTGATCGTGGGCGGCATATGGCTTGAGATGCACTCGCCGGGCGTGGGGTTCCCCAGCGCCGTGGCCCTCGTGGCCGCTGCCATGTATTTCCTGCCCATGTTCATCACGGGCACGATGGCCGGATGGGTGGTGATCGTCTTCATCGCCGGCTTGATATTGCTTGCCCTTGAGATATTCGTGATACCGGGCTTCGGCGTTTGCGGCATAGCCGGCATCGCGGCCATCCTGGCATCCATAGTTGGGGCTATGCTCAACAGCGGCGGCATCGCGGCCCCCTACTCCGGCGACATCGCCTATGCCATCACCGTCACCCTCGTGGGCGTGGTCATGGCCGTGGGGCTGGTGTGGTATCTGACTTCGAAGTGGGGCCCGAAGTGGTTCCGCCGAGTCAGCGAGTTGCAGACTGCGCAGTTTGTGTCGGAGGGCTACATAGGCGTTGACACCTCCGTGGCCCGCTTCGTGGGCTGCGAGGCCACAGCCGCCACCGACCTGCGCCCGGCCGGCAAGATCAGGGTGGAAGGCCACGACGGCACGCTCGACGCTGTATCCACCGGCCCGTACATCGACGCCGGCCGCAAGGTGAGCATTGTGAAATTCGAGAACGCGCAGCTCTACGTAGAGCCTGCCGACGAGGCACTTTCGTGACACTTTTCAACCAGAATTAAAGATGAAATTCATAGCTATCATACCTGCCCGCTACGGCTCATCGCGCTTTCCGGGCAAGCCCCTGGCCATGCTCGGGGGCAAGACGGTGATCGAACGCGTCTACACCCAGGCCCGCAAGGCGCTCGCCGACGTGGCGATCGCCACAGACTCTGACCTCATAATCCAGGCCGCGCAGGGCTTCGGGGCCACTGCCGTGATAACGGACTCCGAGCTGCCGAGCGGCACCGACCGCGTGCGCGCGGCCTACGACGCCCTAGGCAGCGACGCCGACGTGGTGATAAACATACAAGGCGACGAGCCCTTCATCCACCCCAGCCAGATCACGGCTCTGATGGGCTGCTTCGACGACCCTGACACGCAGATCGCCACCCTCACGCGCCCCTTCGGCCCCGACGCCGCGGCCGAGGCTATCATGAATCCCAACACGCCGAAGGTGGTGACAGACTGCCGCGGCTTCGCCATGTACTTCTCTCGCTCGGTAATCCCCTACCCTCGCGGCATCGAGCCTGCGGACCTGGCCACGGCCTTCCCCTACCAGGCCCACGTGG
Organism: uncultured Bacteroides sp.; assembly: GCA_964606815.1. Classification (GTDB taxonomy): domain Bacteria; phylum Bacteroidota; class Bacteroidia; order Bacteroidales; family Muribaculaceae; genus CAG-873. The sequence continues at coordinate 17,341 of CAZSHV010000031.1, forward strand.
GCGTCTATGCCTACCGCGCCAGCACGCTGCGCGAGATCACGCAGCTGCCGCCCTCACCGCTCGAACTCACCGAGAAACTGGAGCAACTGCGCTGGTTGCAGCACGGCTTCCGCATAAAGACGGCCCAGACCACCATCTCAACCATCGGCATCGACACTCCCGCCGACCTTGAGCGCGCCGAGCAGTACTTAGCCCAGAACTCCAGCCTCTCATAACAGCATGACAGACACAATATTAGAGCCGCCCGTGCCGCATCTGATCACGGGGTTGAAGATGCCGCGCGTGCTGTCGAGCACCCTCCCCGGCAGCGCCCAGCTGCACGTGGTGCCCAGCGACGAGACACAGGTCACCACCCTACGCATCTTCTGGCCCGGCGGCAGCGTCGACACCCCCACCCCTCTGCACGCCCGCATTGCCGCGTCGCTCGTGCCCGAAGGTTCGGAGCACTATCCAGGGAGCGCCATAGCCAAGGCCGTGGACCACGCCGGGGCCAAGCTCGCCCTCACGGCGATGCCCCGCTGCACGGCCCTGACGCTAACCGCACTGACGCGCCAGATGCCGGACCTGCTGCCTGTGGTGGCTGATATGGTTGCGCATCCGCAGCTCAAGCCAGAGCTGTTTGAGCGCATGCGCAAAATCACTGCTATGCAGTATCTTACATCGCTGGCCGAGGTGGACTGCCGCGCTGATATCTTGCTGCAAGAGCTGCTGCACGGCCCTGGCTTCACACCGGCGCGGATACTCAGCGAAAGCGAAGCTCTGAACATTCCCTATGCCGAGGTGGCGGACTTCGCGCGCTCCGGGCTGCGCTGCGCAGACAAGGCTATCGTCACCATCGCCGGTGGCACCCCCGACAGCCTCGTCTCCGCGGTGTCCGACATGGTGGCCTCGCTGCCCGCAGATGGCTCGGCCATGCACGCTGAATACAAATTCGAGTTCCTGCCCCCGGGGCAACACACCGTGCAAATGCCCGACGCAAGCCAGTGCGCGGTGTCTATGGGTATGCCCATCCCGCCGCTCTCTGATCACGGCACGATGGCATTGCTGCACGCCATCACCGCCCTGGGCGGATATTTCGGCTCAAGGCTGATGAGCAACATCCGCGAGGACAAGGGCTACACCTACGGCATCTATGCCAACGTCTTCGGCACCGCCGAACGCTCGTTCTTGCAGATTTCGGCCCAATGCGACCGCCAGTATGTCGACGACCTCATCGCCGAGACGCGCTCCGAGATGCTGCGGCTGGCCACGGAACCGCCAGTGGGCGACGAGCTGCACCGCCTGCGCCAGACCATAGGCCTCGAGATCGCCGCTATCACCGACAGCCCCTCGGCCACGGCCGACGCGCTGGCCCGCGAGCTCATCGGCGCGGTGCCTCCCGGACACCTCAGCCGCCGCATCGCCGCGTTGGATGCCATCAGCCCCGAGAGCATAGCCCAGGCTGCCGCCGAGCACCTACGCCCCGACGACCTGCGCATAGCCATAGCGGGAAACTACTAACCCTTCGTCGGAAAGAGCTTGATAGAGGCGACAATTCTACGCCGAAAAAGTGGCCTAATGGCCAGAAATTCGGCGTAGGTTTTGTAATTTACTGAAAATTAGCTACATTTGCAGGACGAAAAAGTGGCCAATTGGCCAAATTTTCGTCCTAAGTGTTTTTATCATGGTTATAGAACGTCCTCGATACCTCAACCAACTCATAGCCGGCAAATGGAACGGCCTTATTAAAATCATCACCGGAATACGGCGATGCGGCAAATCGTATCTTCTCTTCAATCTCTTCGAAAAACATCTGCTTGACGAGGGCGTAGATAAGAATCAAATCATAAAAATCGCCTTTGACGATTGGGACTTTTGCAATCTATGCGACCCGGAGCAACTTATGGACTACCTACGCTCGCGCACTGAGGAAGGCAAACAATACTACATCCTACTCGACGAGGTGCAGCAGCTGCGCGATTTCGAAGCTGTGTTGAACGGACTGTTGCGTAAGCCCAATCTCGATATATACGTTACGGGAAGCAATTCAAAGTTCCTCTCTTCAGATATTGCGACAGAATTTCGCGGCCGAGGCGACCAAATACATGTCTATCCTCTTTCTTTTTCCGAATTCATGTCGGTTGACACACGCCATCCGTTGGAGGCTTGGCCTGACTATTTCACTTTCGGAGGGCTGCCTCTGGTAGTGCTTATGGGTACGGACCAAAAGAAAGCCGACTATCTGAAGAATCTCTACTCCACGGTCTACGCAGCTGATATACTTGACCGACACCGCATTAAGAATCGTAGCGAGTTCAATGAGCTTGTGCAGATAATTGCTTCATCAATTGGATCTCCGTGCAATCCGTCGAAGCTTTCAAGGACGTTTAAGTCTGTGAAGAAGGTGACACTTACTGACAAGGCGATAGCTCGCTACTTGACATATCTTGAAGACGCGTTTATTATCGAACGCGCACTTCGGTTTGACATCAAAGGCAAAAAGTACATAAACTCATTAAGCAAATACTATTTCACCGATATGGGCATCCGCAATGCGCTGCTGGATTTTAGACAGCAAGAGGAAACTCATATCATGGAAAACATCATTTATAACGAGTTGAAAATCCGTGGCTTTTCGGTGGACGTCGGTGTAGTGGAAACCAGAAGCACCGACGAAAGCGGGAAAAGAAGTCGCACTCAATACGAGGTAGATTTTGTCGCCAACCTCGGCAGCCAGCGGTATTATATCCAGTCTGCGTTCGCAATGCCTACGGAGGCGAAAGAACGGCAAGAGTCGGCATCGTTGCTTAACATCGACGACACATTCAAAAAAATAATAATCGTAAAAGACTATATCAAGCCTAAAAGGAATGAGGATGGGGTAGTCACAATCGGCTTATTAGATTTTCTTTTAAAGCCAGAGCTGCTCGCATCGCTGTAACTCCAGAAGCTGAAATTCTACGCCGAAAAAGTGGCCAAATGGCCAGAAATTCGGCGTAAGTTTTGTAATTTACTGAAAATTAGATACATTTGCAGGACGAAAATTTGGCTAATTGGCCAAATTTTCGTCCTGAGCGTTTTTAGTGTCCTATAATTGGTGGAGTTAATTGTCCAAATATTTTTTGCTTGCCCCACCCCCTGGCCCCCTCCCCCGCAAACTGCGGGGAGGGGGAAGATATGAGAGGGGCGTGCCTGGCCCGTGGGTTAAAAAACCCAGCTTCCAAAACGCGCTCCTCCGGAGCTTCGTTGGTG
>CAZSHV010000032.1:0-20355 GCA_964606815.1 uncultured Bacteroides sp.
TCCTCAACACCATCTGGGAGGGCGACGAGCTGGCCAAGAACCTCCCCAACAAGGTGAAACGCTACTTCGCGCAGCACAACATCACCGTCTACTATATCAACGCCACCAAGATCGCTCAGGAAATCGGCCTCGGCAACCGCACCAACACCATCCTCCAGAGCGCGTTCTTCCGCATCACTGAGGTTATCCCCGTTGACCTGGCCATCGAGCAGATGAAGAAATTCATCGTCAAGAGCTACGGCAAGAAGGGCCAAGACATCGTCGACAAGAACTACGCTGCCGTTGACCGCGGCGGCGAGTACCACGTCCTCCCCGTTGACCCCGCTTGGGCTCAGCTCCCCGACGACCCCGCGGTGCCCAACAACGACCCCGCGTTCATCAACGACGTGGTGCGTCCCATCAACGCCCAGGACGGCGACCTGCTGCACGTCAGCGCATTCGCCGACATGCCCGACGGCACATGGCAGCAGGGCACAGCGGCCTACGAGAAGCGCGGCGTCGCTGCCTTCGTCCCCGAGTGGGATCCCGCCAACTGCATCCAGTGCAACAAGTGCGCCTACGTCTGCCCCCACGCCGCCATCCGTCCCTTCGTGCTCGACGCCAAGGAAATGGAAGGCGCTCCCTTCGGCGAGGACTACACCCTCCCCGCTATCGGCAAGACTTTCGCCGGCATGCGCTTCATCCAGGCCGTCGACGTCCTCGACTGCCTCGGCTGCGGCAACTGCGTGGACGTCTGCCCCGGCAAGAAGGGCGTGAAGGCTCTGGCCATGAAGCCCCTCGAAACTCAGCTCAAGTACCAGCCCAACTGGACATATTGCACCAAGGAAGTCTCCTCCAAGGCCAGCCTCGTCGACGTGCCACAGACCGTGAAGAACAGCCAGTTCGCTCAGCCTCTCTTCGAGTTCTCCGGCGCTTGCTCCGGCTGCGGCGAGACCCCCTACGTCAAGCTCGTCAGCCAGCTCTTCGGCGACCATCAGATGGTGGCCAACGCCACGGGCTGCTCCTCAATCTACTCCGGCTCCGTGCCCTCCACTCCCTACACCACCAACGCCGACGGCCACGGTCCCGCTTGGGCAAACTCCCTCTTCGAGGACTTCGCCGAGTTCGGCCTGGGCATGAAGATAGCCACCAACAAGATGCGTGCCCGCGTCCGCGTGCTCATGCAGCAGGCCCTGCAGTGCGACTGCTGCAGCGCCGAGATCAAGGCTCTCGCTCAGCAGTGGCTCGACAATGAGAACAACCCCGCCGTAACCCGCGAGGTGGCCGACAAGATCGTGCCCCTGTGCGAGGCTTGCACCTGCGACACCTGCAAGGGCCTCGTCGAGCTCAAGGGCTTCATCACCGCCCGCAGCCAGTGGATCATCGCCGGCGACGGCGCAGCCTACGATATCGGCTTCGGCGGCCTCGACCACGTGCTCGCTTCCGACCAGAACATCAACGTGCTCGTGCTCGACACCGAGGTGTACTCCAACACCGGCGGCCAGGCTTCCAAGGCTACCCCCATGGGCGCCATCGCCAAGTTCGCCGCTTCCGGCAAGCGCATCCGCAAGAAGGACCTCGGCCTCATCGCCTCCACCTACGGATACGTCTACGTGGCTCAAGTAGCCATGGGCGCCGACAACGCTCAGACACTCAAGGCCATCCGCGAGGCTGAGGCTTATGACGGCCCCTCGCTCATCATCGCATACTCGCCCTGTATCAACCACGGCCTCAAGGCCGGCATGGGCCACGCGCAGGACGAGGAGCGTCGCGCAGTCGAGTGCGGCTACTGGCACCTCTGGCGCTACAACCCCGCGGCCGAGCTGCAGGGTCAGAACCCCTTCACCCTCGACTCCAAAGAGCCCCAGTGGGATCTCTTCGACGACTTCCTCAAGGGCGAGGTACGCTACGCATCCGTCTTCAAGCAGTACCCCGACATCGCCCAGGAGCTCTTCGCCGCTGCCAAGGCTAACGCCATGTGGCGCTACAACAACTACAAGCGCCTGGCCCAGCAGCAGTGGGGCGTTGACCCCGACGTGAAGTAAACCCTTCACTCCCTACCCACATAACTCGCACCGCCCGCGGCCCACGGCCCCGGGCGGTGTTCTTATTTGTAAAAACTCGCCTGCAATGGATTACGCCCTCACTTAGGGCTGTACCATGGTGCAGCCCCGATAACACACACTCTGCCAATGTGTTAAACGGTAGGGTCGCCACCTGTGGCGACCGAAAATATGGATAACAACATCAAATGGATGTATGGCCGAACGGTCGGTTCGCCTACCGATAACACTCACGATTCCCCTTATTGTAGGGCCGCAAATCTGTTGCGGCCGTCAAGAGCCGTTCCCTCGGAGGCCATGCCTCCGCACGTAGGGCTGTACCACGGTGCAGCCCCGATAACACACACTCTGCCAATGTGTTAAACGGTAGGGTCGCCACCTGTGGCGACCGACAATATGGATAACAAAATCAAATGGATGTATGGCCGAACGGTCGGTTCGGCCGCGATTACACCAAAGGCAACACCAACAAAGCTCCGGAGGAGCGCGTTTCGGAAGCCGTGGATTTCAATCCACGGAAAAGGCGCTCCCCTCCTATCCTCTTCCCCATCCCCGCCCCTTGCGGGGAGGGGGCCAGGGGGTGGGGCCGTCCCATAAATCTAACAATATAGATACCACCCACGAAAACGCCCTCGATTCCCCCATATTGTAGGGCCGCACGTTCGTTGCGGTCGCCGTTAACCCCCTCTCTGATTATGAATTATGAATTATGAATTATGAATTGCTAACGCGCGCGTCCCCATCGCGGTAAGATAGCTGACTACGGCCACCACGGTGAGCGGAAAAATGAAGCTGTACAGGCCCGTCATCTCCGAGGCGATGAAGATGCCCATCAGCGGCGCACTGATGGCACCGGCCATCACCGCCGCCATACCCATGAAGGCGAACAGGGCCGTAGAGAGGTGCAACCCGAAGATGAGATTGAGCGCCGCGGCGAACACAAAGCCGCAGATAGCGCCGCAGAAGAACGTCGGCGTGAAGTTTCCCGCCACGCCGCCCGTGTCATTGGTCGCAGACACCGCGAAGGGCTTGACAAGCAAAATGGCACAGAGAAGGAGCAGCAGGATGTCCATCTTGCCACCCAGCCCGTAGAGCGGGCCGTAGCTCACCAGCTCGCGAGGCTGGTCGGCCATCAGGCGGCTAATCATGCCGTAGCCCTCGCCGTAGAGCGACGGGAAGATATACAGGAGAGCCGCCACGAAAAGACCGCCCAAGGCCGCCTTTCCCCATGTGCCGGCGAAGCGGCTTAGGAACTTGTGGCACCGCTCCATCACGCCGCTGTAATAAGCCGAATACAAGCCACAGAAAAGGCCCAGGGCGATGGTGTAGGGCAGCACACTCACGTCGAAACTGAGCTGGGGCATGAAGGTGATGTCGGCATGCAGCCCGAGCAGGATATAGCAGGTGATGGAGGCCGTAAGCGATGCGAAAACCACAGCCAGCACAGATTGCAGCGTCTGCTTCATCTTCAGCACCTCCAGGGCGTACATCACGCCGCCTATCGGCGCCATGAAAATGCCCGCGATGCCGGCCGCTGCTCCGCAGCCGCATAGCACGGCGAGGCTGTCCTGGTCCAGACGGAAGGCCCGACCGGCGTTGCTGCCTATGGCGGCTCCGGTGTAGGCGATAGGGTCCTCGCCGCCGGCGCTGCCGCCCATGCCAAGGGTGATGGCGCAGCCCGCGATGGGGCCGAGGATCAGGCGCGGCGACAGAGCGTTCTTACCCGCCGCCACGTCGGCCTTCAGGCGGTCGGTGGCGTGGTCCATGGGCTGGTGCACCAGATAGCGGGCCACAACCACAGCCAGCAGCATGCCCGCGATGGGCAGCACGAGGATGCCAAGGTTGCCGCTTGAGAAGTCGAACACGCTGAACACCAAATCCTTCACCGCCATGATAGCCCACTTAAGCAGGGCAGCCCCCGCGCCCGTGAGCAAGCCGATGGCCACGGCGATGATGTACATGAAATTCACCTGGCTCAAATGCTTCTTGTGCCAGTCGGCCAGATATGCCGTGATTTTATGGATGGTGTCCTGTGTCTGCATGGTGAATAAACGCTGATGTCGACAAAAAAGATTACGACGCTGATTGAAGAAAAGCGGCGCCCCCGCAGGCGGGAACGTCGCTGTATGCGTTATCCCTGGCGCGCCTTATTTGATGTAGAAATAGCGCTGGAGAATAATCTCCGTGGGGAAGTGGTCGGAATAACCGTTGAGGAACGATCCGGCGGCGAACGTGCGGCGCGGGTAGCCCTGGCGCGAGCCCTCGGTGTCAATCAGGAAGTCCTTATTGAGCACGTCGGCGCGGAAGAAATGCCACTGGTCCTCGGCGCCCTTTGCCAGGTTGCCGGAGATGATGATCTGGTCGAAGAGGTTCCAGGCCGACTTATAAGCCAACGTGCCGATGCCGTCGTCCAGCTTCTTCCACCAGGGGTTGTAGAACCCGTGAGCCTCGGCATCTTTGATGTCGCGCTTGCCGCCCAGCACCACGGCGCACGATTTGTCCATGGGGTCGTCGTTAAGGTCGCCCATGATGATCACGCCGATGTTGGGGTCAACGCTCCAGAGCGAGTCAGCGATATGCTTGCAAAGAGCAGCGGCCGCCTCGCGGTTAGGCGACGACTTCGCTTGGCCCCCCAGGCGCGAAGGCCAGTGGTTCACCACCACGGCGATGCGCTGGCCCATGAGCGAACCCACAACGCACATCTGGTCGCGCGTCGGGTAGCCAATGTCCAGAGTGTGGTTCGTCACGTTCTCCAGGCGGAAATATTTCGGGTTGTAGAGCAGGCCCACGTCCACGCCGCGGCGGTCCGGCGAATCGTGGTGCACCACCTGCAGGTTCCAGTTACGGATCTGCGGGTCAGAGACTAGGTCATCCAGCACACTCTTATTCTCGATCTCCGACACACCGATGATCGCCGGGCCCATAGGCGTCGTCTTCGTCGTCATCTGCGAGATAGCGTAAGCCATGTTATGGATCTTGCTCCAGTACTTCTGGCCGTTCCACTGCTTAGCGCCACCGGGCGTGAACTCCTCGTCGCGGCCGTAAGGATTGTTAGGGATAGTGTCGAAAAGATTCTCAAGGTTATAGAACGCGATACCCGCGTAAGCCACCTTACGCTTCGCCTGATCCTGCGCCCAAACAGACGACAGCGACAGACAAGCCACGAGAACAAAGAAAAAGAAACGTTTCATGGAAATGAGAAAGAACTGATTTTCTGCAAAATTAATACAAATTCCCGAAACTCCCGCACCTTTCCCCAAAATTCTTCCCCTCCCCCACCACAAATCCATCACAAACCCCTCCGCGAATAAATCGAGGAGGGGATGAATCTATCGACTAATGATTATACATTCGGTGCATTGGCCAAATTTATTCATCAGTTCATAATTTAATTGTCGAGCGGCACAATTGTGATATATGAAATCAAATCATATAGAACTTCTCCCGAAGCATCCACCCATTGAGCCGTAATTCGTCCTTGCTGAGTGAAGTCATTTGGCACTGTCCAAACGCAAGAAGGTGCACTCTTGGTTACTACGTGCTGCACCCCGTCCGGCATCGCAAAAAGCACGAAATCAGAACCCGAATTATTATCGAACTCGGCGGCGACCTCCACTTTGTCGCCTCTGCACACAGGCAATTCGTTTGATTTATATGTAGACTTATATTCTCTCTCCTCGCCCTCTTCGATAATCGTGATGATAACAGTATATATCACCGTCACCTTATTGTCATTAGCCTTTGGTGTTGGTTCTGCATCTATGGTTGAGTTTACTGCGCAGAAAGATACAGGCGTGATTGTTTTGGGGTCGGGCACGTTGGTGGAACAGCCTACTAACGTGAGGCTTAAACACGTTATCAGCAAGAGGAGAGAATAGGCATTAATAAATGGTTTCTTCATTATTTTGTATTTCTTATTGATTAGATCTGTTTTTTCTCAACTATTGTGGCATAGGGAGCGTCATTAATCCAAATGGGGAATAAGTCAAGCCTGCTTAGACATTTTAGACACGCAACTAATTTCTCCCTACTTTGAATTAACACTTCCTCCTAATATTGAATTAATTCATGGCCGATACCATTCACCACTTTTTCAGTCCATGCTTCTCGGGTCCGTGTCCGCAAGTATGGCCATGACTATCCTTATTTGAACATTTACCCTCGTAGGCACCGTTCTGGTGTTTATAGCCCCAGTACCCCGTGCACGAGCAGGTAGAACACTTATTGTGGGTTTTCTCAAACTTGCGATATCTGTCGCCAGCGGAGTAAGAGAAATCTGTTTGGGTTCGACTTGTATAATCTATAGCGGGCTGCTTTCCTTCGCCAATATAGCCATATGTCGCTATCATATTCGCACTATGGCCCATGAAACTATATACAAATCGGACTTTTATCATGGTTTTGTCGGGGATGACCTTAAGTTCCTTATACGTCACGCCAGGCTCAACGGATAATGTCGCACCCTCGAAATTGTAGTATCGATTCCCATCGGCATCCGTGCGAGCATAGCTCCATATGGTGCCGTCCATCATTTCAATTTTGTTATCGTTATCGGTCCATTCAGCCCACAGTCCAGCCGTTGGGTCACAGCTTGAAATAGGAGCCTCTCCGGGAATGGGTGATATCACCTCCATCTGCATATAGCTCTTTGCTTCTTGGCCGTATAAGATGTGCGCACATGCGCACATCAATATAATTATTATCTGTACACGAATTTTCATATGTAGTTGATTTGATTTAATATACACTTTTGATTATTTTGCTTTTGTCAAAAAAGTACTATTTCCAAAAGCATCTATTAGTCCAACCTGATTATCTTTAACGACTAATGCTACTCCATTTTCAAAAAAGAATTTTTCATCATAAATAAATGGAATCACCTCTACACCTTTCTTATTAATACCTCCGTATTTTGACTCTCCGTTTACGTTTTTTTTAACACAGGCAATCCCTTCTTTAAAGAAAAAAGCCAAATCGTAGAGAGCCGGAATCGCAACACTTCCATCTCGGTTCAAAAAGCCAAACTTCTTATCTTTCTCGAATATTGCAAGACCATCGTGAAACTCTCTTATTGTATCATAATCCCAATTAAATCCTGGTAATGGCTCCCCTGTGGCCTCTACTAACGATTCCTTGCGTCTACCATCGATACCTTTTGCCGCTTTTATATATCCATCTTCAAATATTTCTCCAGTCCAATCAAATATATACTCTGTTAGCAAATCACCTTTTTTGTTGATTAGGGCGGATTTGGAAGTTTGATAATAGGGGCTTTTACTTGGTTGGTCAAAACGCTCTACGGCACATATCCCATTCGAAAAGCCCAAACCCACCCGATCAAACTTACAAGGAATCACTATTTTGCCTTTTGTATCCATAAAACCCCATTTCCCAGTGGACTTATCTTGAATCTTGGCTAACCCCTCATATGGATGATCGGGTATGCGATAGCGTTCAGCATTCGGATTGACATGTTTCGTAAATGTTTTGTCAATCAAAAAGGTTGCTCCGAAAGCGCCAACTGCCGCATAGCCTTCGGCAAAATTTGAAGCTCTATCGTATATGTAATGTACAATATAGGAAGGGTCATATTGCAACAAGAATCCGTACTTATCTGTATCGGGATCATATACCACAGCATAGCCATTCCTAAACGTAGTGACTTCATCATACGCCCCAACCAACCACGTTTTTACTATACCTTCTATAGGGACTCTTTTGCCGTCTTTACGTAAATCATATGTTGCTGATTCATTACCGCGACGAATATTGAATCCTCGCGCAAAATCTCCTCCATGAAAATCTATGGCATCCCATACGCAGGGTATTATCACATTTCCTTTCGAGTCAATCAAGCCTTCAAGGCCAGCTTCATTTGTTACCTGAACAAAACCGTTTTTGCTATTCGTTGCCCATACGTATCTGCCTAATTCCAAAGCTCTGATTAGACTACCGTTTAAATGTGAGAAGCCTAATTGTGAGTCAAAGCTATATATGCCTGAAATCTTACCGTCGCGAACTAAAAACAAATCCGTAACCTCACGGTTGACAGGGCCGGTCACCTTCACATCTGCAGTAACGAAGGAGAGCTTTTGCCCTTCCGACATTTCATCTTCTTCCGCTACTTTGATGTTCGAAATAGAGAATCCGATATTGTCATGAAGATGACTTTGGAACATATTTAGATATGAGTCCAGCACAAACGTCTCGTAGTTTGTCAGCCCTTGTGAAAGCTGGTAATCAGTATGAATCCTATCTTCCACTCTGCACTTCTTGAGTCCATCACATAGCGACTCGACTTTTTCTCTCTTTAATATGCTGCCTGTTATACACCATTCATTCATTTCCTTTCCGAACAAAGCTACTACATCGACTGCCGCATCCTCTGCCTTTAGACAAGGGCACAACACGATGTTCAAAAAAAGGAAAAAAGAAAATACAAACCTTATCATTGTTGTTTTATTAGCTAATTAACAGAAACATATAGATCCCCAAAATCCGAAATGTATTCTACACCATCTTCAGTGTCAACGGCATGACAATTAAGTAAGTTGCCGCACACCGGCCTCAAGACTGCATCTGAAACCGTTGATGAGAGCGGAATAATGGCAGTTCGTCGCATTGTAGTCTGTTGATTGTCATCAACATCAAAAACAACTGTAGTTACTGCATCTATGGATAGCTTAACAAACTTGCCCTGCATCAACGAATCGGCAAAACGTTTTACGCTCACTACGCTGGTTTTCCCTGTATTATTGTCTTTTATGACGACATTTGCATCCGGGGAAAAAAGATTTACAAACTTCTCTACATAGAATTTTTGGGTATGTTTATCCTGCATATGAGAGCTTATGAAAGTTATATAGTCTTCCAGCAGTTTAATACGTTCCTTTATTCGATTCTGCAGCAAGTCGATTTCCGGTTTTTCTTCCATGCCTTTTACCACCACACTATCTGATGGGACAACTGACTGTGCAATTGAGCTAAACGACACGCAAGAAGCGGTATCGTCTGGTGTTTTCTGATTTATCATCCGCCTAAACGCTGCTTTGTCCGAATCCGAGAGAGGGTAGAAATTTGAGATCAGCCAACCATTGTTGTTTGAAGGCCTTTCAAAGTACTGAATATGGAAGGCGTAATTGGGAACTTGCAGAAACATAAATTCCAATCTCTCTACGTATTCAACCTTAAGATTGCCGGAATAAACCAGATAAGCAAACACAGAAGTAGGCGCATATTCAAAATCCTTGTACATAAACAACCTGATGTTTTTCGGCTGTTCTTTGCAGATGCGTTTAAGGGCCAAGAACTTCGTTTCATGCGCATCCGGGTAAATCATCACCTCCCCGGTGTCCTTCGGCGGTTGGATATTGAAACAGTCTCCTTTGACGGCATTAATTACCCACTTGTACATATCCTCGCCTCTGGGTTGTACCGTCATGAAAATGTCAAAATTTTCCTGTTTGCCCATCACAGTCCCTTTGCAATGAGCTATCGCCACCCAGGCTGAGTCAGTATAATTTATCTTTACTGACTCTTCCCGAATCGTCCCTATTAAATTTAGCACCTCAGTTTGGATACTATCTTGGACGCTTCTATCAGCATTCATCAACTGCTCTTGATCAAAGAGCCACAAAAGATTCCAGTCTATAGAATCGGTGGTTGAAGTTTGAAGGTCTGGATGTCTCTGATCTCCGTTGAATCTCTTAATAAATTCATCTACAAGACCAATCCGAGCGCGCTGCATTTCAGGCTCTGGATCATCCATCACAAAAACCTGCGCCGCCGTTGTGTTAGCAGCAAAAGCAATTGCCGCAACAAACATGAAAAACAAATATCTTATCATCTCAGCTCTCCATGATTATATCTTCTCCGTATGCAGAGCTTCTACGTCTCCGAGTTGAACAATGTACTCTTGTCCGCCTTCAACTTCCTCAACATCAACCATGCACTCAATACGTTTCACCGTTCTGTCACGGTAAACCAGTGTGCCGTCGCGATATCCATAGAAATATTGCACGTACTGGCAAGCACATACATATTTATTAGGAGCAATTTTCTTCAGGTCTGAAATTTTCATGTCGGCCACCGCTGTTGACGTTATTTTTATATCCGTGTATCTCAAATCTATAAGATTACGGAAATAATTTCTCATCAATTTTGAAGTGACCTTATTGGTGTTTGTGGAAGTCGTCTGCATCATCACGCCCTCATGTTCTACGCCATCGGATATATATGAATATCCCTTTCCGATAAAGAGAGGTAATGCTTTCTTATTATAATAAAGGCGAGTATCTCTATCGTTCCTCTTGTCTGCCATATATTTTATGTAGCTATTCATAAGAGCTACTCTCTCCTTCACACGTGATTTAAGCATTTGATCCGTTTCGGGGGTCATGGACTGCGCCAAGGATGGCATTGATATAATAAATATCAACGCCATCGCTGTCAACATTTTTAATATCTTATTCATATGATGAGTATTAGTGAATGTTATTCTTTATATATTTCTCTGACTTTAAGATCTTTAATTTTCTTATTTGAATCAATAGTTCCTTCTTCTACAATAATTTTGAGTATTCTGCCTTCTGGATTGGTGGCAAGGATTCCGAGCCAATCCCTTGCGTCTGCCCTGTCGATAACAACCTCTGAATCTCTGCCTAAGAATCGGATTTTTGCATTGTCAGAGAATAATACTGATGACAATTCTTGTTCAAGTTTCTGGCGCTCTGCATTCGAAAGGCTGGTGTTAATGAGCATGGTCAGATACTGCGTAAGATCATTCTTCCAAGAGTTCTCATTCATTATCACACTGACACTTTCTCTATGGATTTCACTCTTCGGCTGTGGTGTAGTAGTGGGTTTTGACTGTGACGACGATTTAGTCTCCGCTTTTTTCTCGGCCACTTGCGACTGCTTTTTCTTTGTCGTTTGAATCTCTTCTGAAGTCGGTGCCTTGGGCTTTACTGGAGCCGGTGATGTAGCCTTTGTAATATTCACTTTATGTATCGGAGTTTGCTGCCCTTTACTGTAATGATTAACGAATTGGCTGATTAACCCCAAGAATTCGTTCCAGTCTATGGCATGATTAAGCTTCTCAAGCTCTGTCATAAAATAAGTGCATATTGCATATGTGTATCGATCTCTGTAATTGGCTGGATTCGGGAATAAAGGGTTGTCGGGCGCAATTTGAAAACAGCCTGAAGTTTGACCTGGCGAGGCCGAAGTTGCTAATACACTTCCTTTGGTATTAAGAAAAAGCTCTTGGATTCTTTTTCGCTTGTTGGCACTCATATACGTTGGAGCGAAAGATGCGGAAAAGTTCGGGGAATCTTTCATGCTGATCTCATTGGAAATATTGTTACAACACATTCCAAGTGTTACGGTCAGTCGTGCACCTTTTTTGCGAAGTTGCTCATCAATCCATTCCAGAGGAATAAATTTGTTTTGGTCATGTTGCGCTAAACACATTTGTGGGTAGGGATGCTTGCGCATATAATCTGCATCTGTTGAGGGACGCCCTCCATGGCCTATATAGTAAAACACAATGATGTCCTCCGGGCTCGTGACTTTAAGCATATCAACATATAACTTGCAATTTTCCGGCGTAACTTGATAACCAGCAACATTCTGGATGTTAGTTTTGTAACCCTTTTCCGCCAGAGCCGCATTGACTTCGTTAATGAAGTATCCGTAAAGCATATTGCGACCGTGGACATCTATTTGTCCTACATTTGGATCAGTGGTATCGATAAAAGTTAGCCAGTGAATCGTCTGCGCGTCCACTGAAACGCTCATTATCAGTGCGATTATGGCTCCTAATATTTTTTTCATTTTGATATAGATGTTAAGTTTTCGTATAACAACTGAAGCGTAATATCTTTGGGAAAGATGATGCGTGTTAATCTCAAAAGTGGCAGAGCTTCTTCCTTCATATCGGCTGTTAGAATTATATTGGAGTGTTCATCCTGAATGCGCCACTTTTTTAGCCCGAAATCAAATTCTAATGTTACAATACCACTCTTTTGTCCCTTAATGATATAGCTGGCGGAAGGGACGAAATTTCCGAAAACAATATCATTAGACACAAAATTGCTTGGATCCCAAAATAGAAAATCAAGCACCGGATACAGGTTCCTTGGCATAACTCTCGCCGTATCTATCCTCGCGGTATCAACTGGATTAGCCGTACCGAGCACGCACGTAATTACCTGAGGACGCTTCAAAATCTTAATAACACTATCATTTAATTGAGAGCGAACCTTAAGAGCGTCTAACTGTGACACCGACGGGACTTCTGTGGGCACAAGGCTGCTCATATGGCACAAATTACAGCCAGTGACTACACTCAGAGCGACGAGCGCCCAAAGACCACAGAGCAGTTTAAACATTGTTTTTTGCATGGACTTGTGTGATGAAATAAAAATAACGTTTTTAAGCTGGGGGGTTATAGGGGTTGATAAAGGCTCTCTTGGGGAGAGATACTAACTAAATGCAAACAATTGATACACTGCGCATTAATCCTCATAAAAAAGCAGGAGTAGGCAACTTTGCTGACCAGCAAGCGATAATCGGCGAAAAATTTTTAAAAATAATTTCGCTAAATGTGTGGATTTTCAATTATTTTGCTACCTTTGCGAAAAATTAAGTATCTCTCCCCAAGAGAGTTAGCTTTGCGGCGGGGAGCGGGGGAGGACGGGGACAAGCATCTTAAATACTGCTGATTATTTGGCTGTTGGCGGCATCGACGGCCGTGGCATCCAGCTCCGCGAGGTAGATTCTCGTGGTGGCCTCGCTGCTGTGGCCCATACCCTCGCTGATTACGCCCACCGGCACGCCGAGACCATGGGCGGTGCTGGCCCAGCTGTGGCGAGCGGCGTAGAGGGTGAGGGGCATCGGCGAGCCAATCCTGCGGCCGAGCTCCTTGAGGGCGGCGTTGATGGCGCACCCGGCGTTGCGGTAGGCGCTGCGGGGCGTACCGGTGCTTCGGCGGATGATGGGCAGCAGATACGGCTCTGGCGCAGCGGGGTACCGGTCCACGATGGCCTGCATATCAGGCGTCCAGGCTATGCGCAGCTGCTGCCCCGTCTTGCGGCGCCGGTAGGTGAGCACACCGCCCTGCAGGTCGCTGAGCCGCAGGTAGGCCATATCCACCAGGCTCATGCCGCGGAGCATGAAGCTGAGCATGAACATATCGCGGGCATAGGCCAGACGCGGCTCGGCATCGAGGTTGAGCTGACGCAGGCGCTTGAGGACCGATACATGGAGGGCGCGCTTGGCCGTCTTGTCGACGCCAGTGTATACGCGGCGGAAAGGGTGCTGGTCGTCGACTGCCCCTTCGTCCACGGCGCGGCGATAGGCGGCGCGAAGCACGCGCAGATAAAACGACACGGTGTTGAGCGTCCTTCCGCCGCGCAAGTGCCACGCCTGGAAAGCCTCGAGAACGTCAGAGCTCAGGCAGTCGAGCATCAAGTCGCGGCCCTCGCGGAAGCGGCGCAGGCTGCTGAGCGCGGCACGGTAAGTCTCTGCCGTACGCATGCGCCCCTGACGCTCAAACTGTCCGGCAAGCATCCCGACATAATTGAACACACTATATCTGTCCGTATACCGGCGATACTCCCCGACAAGTAGCTCGGCCGTGCACTCATCTCCCCGATGGGTGACAAGCCGCTCTATGCGGGCGAAGCGGCGCAGGGCGGCTCTGATCTCTTCGCGGGCGGCAGTTGTGGCCGCGTGCCGCTCCGGGTTGTCGCTGACCACTACAGCGCCCCGTCGAGCGTCCCATTCGCCCGGCAGCAAGCGGATGCCGGAACTGACGCGGCGCGTCTTCCGGCCGCTGCTCACTTGAAAATAGACCACCCCCGCGGCCTGGGGAGGCGCGCAGGGGCGGAGGATGGCATGTACTGTTGGCATACTCAAAGAAAATTGCGATTAAACGATTGTTCCTGAGTAAAAAAAGAAAGCCCGCCGCCTTCCGTGGGGAAGGGGCGGGCGTGTGAGTGCGGGGGCAGGCCCTCGGCTTATTTGCCGGAGAGCTTCTCCTTGAGGGCTGCCAGAGCCTCCAGGTCGCCCAGAGTGGTGCGCTCCAGGGGTGTGGTGGTGGCTGCGGGCTCCTCGGTGCGGGGCTTGCGGTCGCCGCGCTTGCCGCCGCGGCGCTCTGCGCGCTCGGTGCGGGTAGCGTCCTCGAAGGTGCGGCTGTGGCTCAGGATGATGCGACGGCTGTCCTTGTTGAACTCAAGAACCTTGAAGGGCAGCTTCTCGCCGACGGCGGCTGTGGTGCCGTCTTCCTTGGCCAGGTGCTTGGGAGTGGCGAAGCCCTCCACGCCGTGGGGCAGAGCCACTACGGCGCCCTTCTCGAGCATCTCGGTGATGGTGCCTTCGTGCACGGAGCCAACGGTGAAGATGGTCTCGAAGACATCCCAGGGGTTCTCCTCAAGCTGCTTGTGGCCCAGGGAGAGACGACGGTTGTCCTTGTCGATGGAGAGCACCTCAACGTCGATGTCAGCACCGATCTCGGTGAACTCGCCGGGGTGTTTGATCTTCTTGGTCCAGCTCAGGTCGGAGATGTGGATGAGGCCTTCTACGCCCTCCTCGATCTCGACGAACACGCCGAAGTTGGTGAAGTTGCGCACCTTGGCGGTGTGGCGGCTGCCGATGGGGTACTTGGTCTCGATGTTCTCCCAGGGGTCATTCTTGAGCTGCTTGATGCCGAGGCTCATCTTGCGGTCCTCGCGGTCGAGGGTGAGGATCACGGCCTCAACCTCGTCGCCAACCTTCATGAAGTCCTGTGCGGAGCGCAGGTGCTGGCTCCAAGACATCTCGCTGACGTGGATCAGACCCTCCACGCCGGGAGCGATCTCGAGGAATGCGCCGTAGTCGGCCATGACAACAACCTTGCCCTTGACGCGGTCGCCAACCTTGAGGTCGGGATCCAGAGCGTCCCAGGGATGGGGATGCAGCTGCTTGAGGCCCAGAGCGATGCGCTTCTTCTCGTTGTCGAAGTCGAGGATTACGACGTTGATCTTCTGGTCGAGCTCAACCACTTCGCTGGGATGCTGCACGCGGCCCCAACTCAGGTCGGTGATATGGATCAGGCCGTCCACGCCGCCCAGGTCGATGAACACACCGTAGCTGGTGATGTTCTTGACGGTGCCTTCCAGCACTTGGCCCTTCTCGAGCTTGGAGATGATCTCCTTCTTCTGCTGCTCGAGCTCGGCCTCGATGAGAGCCTTGTGAGATACGACCACATTCTTGAACTCTTCGTTGATTTTGACCACCTTGAATTCCATGGTCTTGCCCACGAACATATCGTAGTCGCGGATGGGCTTGATGTCGATCTGCGAGCCGGGCAGGAATGCCTCGATGCCGAACACATCGACGATCATGCCGCCTTTGGTGCGGCATTTGATGAAGCCTTTGATGACCTCATCGTTGGCCAGAGCGGCGTTTATGCGCTCCCAGGAGCGGGAGGCGCGGGCCTTGCGGTGCGAGAGGATCAGCTGGCCTTTTTTGTCCTCCTGGTTCTCGATGAACACTTCCACCTTGTCGCCAACCTTCAGGTCGGGATTGTAGCGGAACTCGCTCATGGGGATGATGCCGTCGCTCTTGTAACCGATGTTAACCACCACTTCGCGCTTGTTCATGGCGATGATGGTACCTTCGATCACCTCTTTGTCCTTGACGGTGCTGAGCGAGTCATCGTAAGAGCGGGTCAGCTCTTCGCGCGACACGCCAGTAGCGGCGTCACCTTTCTCAAATGCCTCCCAGTCGAAATCGGCAATGGGAGTGCTGTTAACTTCTTCAGTCATTAATAAATGGTTAATAAATATGGTTAATTAATAGACGCGCCACGCAGGGGCACGCGTTTAGCGCGCAAAGATAAGCAAAAATCGCGGCCCGCGCAAATATTTTCACAAAATTACCCCTAAATCAACTATTTACCTCGCCTTTACCTCGCCTTTACCCCGCCTTTACCCCGCCTTCTTATTTCGTGCGGCGGCTCTGGACTTCTTTCGACGCGCGCCACACGCCCTTCACTTTGTCGCGGCCGAAGGTCCAGCTCACGCCCACCAGGACATAGGCGGTGTGGGCGTTGAAGGTCTGGCGGAAGGTGTATCCGGCATAGCGCTCGGTGGTGCGGGTCTTGTTCCACCCGAAGGGGTCGTTGGCCGTCAGGCTCAGCGTCAGCCGTCCCTGCAGCAGGCTGTAGCGCAGCGAGGCGTTGAGGAGCTGGAACGAGTCGTAGCTGACGCCGTTTTGCTCCCATGGGAAATAGTGGGTGAAGCGCGCGCTGAATATCAGCGTCTTAGCTCGGTTGAGCATCACGGAGGTTGATGCCTCGAGCTTGCCGGACCAGTCGGAGGCCTCGGGCTCGGTGTACTCCGCCATATAGCTGTGCGAATGGGTGCGGAAGACCTCGCCACCAAGGGTCACCTCCCAGCGGCCGAAGAATGTGCGTTTATAGTTGGCGTAGAGACCTGTCTTATTAGTGCTCAGGCAGTTATATGGCATAGTGCTCACCATGGTACCGTCCACGCGGCGCACGTATCCTATGGCATCAGAGGCGAAGGAAGTATAGAGCACGGCGTAGAGCCCGCCGAGACCGTAGAAGTTGACCTCGGCATTGTTGTACACAGTCGGTTTGAGCGCGGGGTTGCCGCTGGCGTATTCGTCGGCCGTGGTGTAATAGCGGAAGGGGTTGAGCTCCCAGAGGTTAGGGCGCCCCATGCCCATGGAGTAGCTGAGGTTGAACGTGCCCACGCCGCTGCGGGTCCAGGATAGATTGGCGGTGGGGAACAGTCGGCCGTAGCAGTCGTCGGTGACGCTGGCGGACGCTCCGCGGGTCCAAGTGTACTCGTATCGCAAGCCGAGCTTCGCCCACAGGCCAGCACCCAGACCGCGGGAGGCCGTGAGGTAGGCCGCAGCCACGCGCTCTGTGTAGCAGAAGGCGTCGACTTCTTCTCCTCTCACCCTCGCGGGGGTGCGCAGCAGCGTGTAGTCAGATGTGTTCAGTATAGACGTATATGCCGCGCCGGCCTCAAGGTTGGCCCAGGCGTAGGGCAGGCGGAAGTCGGCCTTGCCACTGTGCAGGCGGTAGTCGTTGGCGCCGCTCTGGCTCACCAGGCTGTTGCCGAGGCCGTCTGCATAAGTCGTGGAGATGTCGGAGCGCGCCGGGCTGTGGCGATCGAAGAAGTTGTAAGTCAGCTCCATAGCCTCGCCTTTGCCTCCGAAGGTCCAGTCGTAGAAAGCGGTGAGCGTCACGGCGTTGTTAGGCTTGCCTGTGGTCTTCGTCTGCGATTCCGACGCATTGGGGCCGTCGAGCGTGTGGTTCGCGCCCTCGGCGGCGGAGGCCTCGTAGCTGTAGTTGGCAATGGCGCCGGCCTTCATGCCCTCGGCGAGCTTGAACCGCGCTATGGCATTGAAGCCCGAGCCGAGCAGGTGAGTGTCGGTGCGCGTGGCCGACTGGCGCGTGTGGTCGTCGAAAACATATTGCGACTCCGCGTCGCTGCGCTGATAGTAGTTTGAGAGATTGGCGTCGAGCGAAAGCTCCACCCTGCGCGTGGTGTGGCTGACGCTGCCGCTCAGGTATTCGCGCAGGCGGTGGCCCTGGTTGAGCGAGCCGTAGACGCTGCCGCGCGTGCCCAGCGATTCGTCGCGGGTGGTGATGGAGATATATGCGGCGTTGGGCTCGGCGGCGTAGCGGGAGGGCGGCGTGGTCAGCAGCTCTATCTTCTCGATATTCTCGGCCCGCAGGTCCTGCAGGCGCATGCGCATGGCTGAGGCGTCGAGCTCCATCAGCACACCGTCGATGATATAGCGCACGTTGCCCTTGCCGGCCACGCTCACCGTGCCGTTGCTCACGGCCACGCGGGGCACGCGGTCCAGCACCTTGAGACCGTCCAGGCCCGTGGCGTAGGGGTCGTTCTTCACCAGGTAGACGAGCTTGCCCTCCTGCTGCTTCACCACAGGGCGGCGAGCCACAACCACCACCTCGTTCAATTCCATTTCGCGATCCCAGCTCAGGGCCGCGGAGTCAGCGGGCGTCTGCGCCCATATGCACGCAGGCACCAGGGCCGCTCCGAAGAGCAGCTTACCAAAAGTAGTCATATGTCTGTGATTTAGATTGTTACTTGAAGGCTTTGATCGGGCCGTTGATGAAGAGATAGCACCCGTCCGTGCCGTGATAGCTCAGGCCCACGTAGATCTCCTCGCCGTTGTTGACTATGCGCATGGAGCGATAGCGACCGTCCTCACCGGTCAAATCCTGCATGCTCGCGGCCCGCGGCAGGTCTTTCTCGAAGAGCCTCGTGGCAGTCTTCACCATCTCGGCGTTGCCCTCCACCGTGCATCCTCGAAAATATTTCCCAAGATTCTGCGATATGTACATCGACACCCCCGGCTTGGAGTTGTATGAGCCGTCAAACAGCTTCTCAACATTCAGCCCGGGCCCCTTGGCCAGAGCCGTCAGCGACATTAGCGACAGGAAGATAAACAAAACTAACTTTTTCATAATCAGAGACCTGGGAGATTAATTGTTATAAGTATGGTTGATGATAGCCTCGGCATGGCGTAGCTGCTCCTGCTCAACGGCCGCGGCGTAGTTCATAAGCGAGTCGGCGCGGCTCATGGCCTTCAAGGCTTCCGCCTGGGCTTCGCGGTCGCTCATACGCTCGCCATTGGTGTAGACGGCGATATAAGGGCCGTCCAGAACGCCCGAAGCGTCAATGGGGGCCGAGGTCGAGAGAAAATGCACCCCCGCGGCCACTGCCACGGCCAAGCATGCCGCCGCGCCGCACACTATCCTCCAGTATCCGCGCCTTGGTCGCAGTGTCTTGGCCGACTGGGGAGCAATCCGCGCGCCCATCAGCGCTCTGACATCGTCGATGCGCTCAGACCGGGCATCAGTGCGCGTCAGCACGTACTCAAGCTCCTTCTCCTCGAGCACCGAAAGCTCGCAGGCCATATAGCGGCGGCAAAGCTCGTCAAGCTCGGCGGTTGTCATATGTGGTATTTCGGGATTCATTTCTCTAAAGCTTTAATATTTTCACGAATCTTCTTTCTCGCTCGGCTCATGGTCATTCTCACAGCGTCCACTGTCATGCCGAGCCGCTGGGCGATCTCATCATACTCCAGGCAGTCATGCGTCACCATGGCGTAGATGCGCCGCTGGGCATCTGTCACACCGGATAGAATCTGCCGTTCGTAATCGGAGATATCCTCGGCCGGAACCACTTGGCCCACGTCATCATCAAGAGGCACCATCGGCCTGGTGCTCCTTGTCCGCAGGCGATCAATGCAAACATTGCGCAGAGCGTGGGCCAACTTGTTCCTCGCCTCATTGTCAGACGCCGGCGGCTGCGCCTGCCAGAGCTTCACGAACGTATCCTGCACGGCATCCCGCGCATCCTCGTCATCGCGGAGAAGGCGCATAGCCACCGCATGGAGCTTAGCTCGCAGAGCCACAAAAGCCGATGTAAGAACGTCTGATTTCATTGTCTTCTACCACTGATACGTTCCAGCCGCCGAAACATAACAGCACAGGCCCACAAAAATACAAAAAAAATCCCACCAACACCAAAACCCAGAAATTGTAGAGCCGCATGTTCAATGCGCCCGCTGTAACGTCAGGCGAATTCATCCACGAATCACCATATCGTAGGGTCGAAGCGGGCTGTTCGGCCGCGAAACATGCGCATTGGGTAACGCTCTCACGTAGTGCTGTACCATGGTACAGCACCGATAACACTCTTAAAACCAGCAAATTGTAGGGCCGCAAGTTCGTTGCGGCCGCCATAAGGCGTTCATTCGGAGGCGACGCTTCCGCACGTAGTGCCTTACCATGGCGTAGCACCGATAACGCCATCCTTGCACACCCACTCAATATGGATAACACACTAAATATCAGCCAATTGTAGGGTCGCCACCTGTGGCGACCGCCACATTGAGTAACTGTTTCCGATTGGATGTAGGGACGCTCATCTTGAGCGTCCGGAAAACGCCAGCTTTTGGATTATCGCGGCCGAACCGACCGTTCGGCCTACAATTTGCTGGTTTCCTTTGCGTTAACGCCAAGGGAGCCCACGGAGTGGGCGGGCGCAAGGTAGCCCCGCACGAGAGTCCGGGGTCAGGAGAACCTCCTCTCCTATCCCCCTCCCCGCCATCGGTGGGGAGGGGGATAGGGGGTGGGGCTAAACAACCTCAATCAACTATTCTTTGTTACAACCAATCGTTACACTTGTCGCGGCAAATGTAACAAAAGTCGCGGGGTTTTGTATCATTCTGCCAATTGATACATTTTTCGTAACATTCTGTA
>CAZSHV010000033.1:0-20313 GCA_964606815.1 uncultured Bacteroides sp.
TTCGTTGCGGCCGCATGAAAACGCCCACGACAACGTCAACGAAATTATGTCATCGCGAAGCGCTTGGCGCAGCCAAGTTATCGCGCAAGCGCTTGCCCATGGCAAGAATTATGAAATTTGTTATCGCGAAGCGCTTGGCGAAGCCAAGAATTATGAATTACAGCGTAACTGCCTGATAATCAATCAATGGACACTTTGCTGCACTTAAATATCTGAATCACTGGTGTTTAACCTCTGTCCATTGTCCACTGTCCACGGTACCACCTGTTTTTAGCGTTGCCACCCGTCGCGAAATCTTACAAAATCTTAATTGTTTTGCGAGTTCGGGAAATTAGCAGTAACTTTGCTAATTAAAACGCAACGGGGGCTTTACGCGTCGCCAAGAGGCCGTCGCACCCCCTGCAACAGATGCACTTCTATCGTGAACGACTCTAACGAAAAACGCGAGCTTCTGGACAGCCGCTATCTGCGCATGGCTCACATCTGGGCCGAGAATTCATACTGCGAGCGCCGAAAGGTGGGCGCGCTGATCGTCAAGGACAAGATGATCATCTCCGACGGCTACAACGGCACGCCGGCGGGGTTCGAGAACGTCTGCGAGGACGAATCGGGTGCCACCAAGCCCTACGTGCTGCATGCCGAGGCCAACGCCATCACCAAGGTGGCCCGCAGCAACAACTCCAGCGACGGAGCCACGCTTTACGTCACGGCCTCGCCCTGCCTGGAGTGCGCGAAGCTGATAATCCAAGCCGGCATTCGCCGCGTGGTCTTCACCGAGCTCTATCGCCTCACCTCTGGCATCGAGCTGTTAGAGCGCGCCGGCGTGGAGTGCGTGCACATTCCCGCGAGGGACTAAACTAACCATTAACTTTCAGTCACAGTGAAAAAGAAATTCTGGATGCCCATGGTCTACGCCTCTCTGATTGTCGTAGGCATGATCGCGGGCTACTTCATATCGCGCTCGTCGCGCACCGACGTGCAGAGTCGCAAGCTGCAGATGGTGCTGGAGCTTATCAACGACCAGTACGTCGACCCCGTCAGCATCGACTCTCTGGTGGAGATGGCCATCCCGGCCCTGCTGGAGAACCTCGACCCGCACTCGGCCTACATCCCCGCGGCCGACTATGAGATGGCGCAGAGCGACCTGGAGTCGTTCTCCGGCATCGGCATATCGTTTGAGGTGCATTCCGACACCGTGATGGTGGTCGAGATCATCTCCGGAGGCCCC
Organism: uncultured Bacteroides sp.; assembly: GCA_964606815.1. GTDB lineage: Bacteria > Bacteroidota > Bacteroidia > Bacteroidales > Muribaculaceae > CAG-873. The sequence goes on from CAZSHV010000033.1 coordinate 1,229, forward strand.
GCCGAGGACAGCGGCCTGCAGACGGGCGACAAGATTATAAAGGTCGACGGAGAGACCATAGCCGGACGCCGCCTCCCCGACAAAGAGATCATGAGCCGCCTGCGCGGCGAGGCCGGCAGCGAGGTGACGCTCGCCGTCAAACGGGCCAACTCCCCCAAGCTCATCAACCTGAAGATCACCCGCGGGCAGGTGCCAGACATCTCCATCGAGTCGGCCTACATGCTTGACCCCTCCACGGGCTATGTTAAGGTGAAGAAATTCGCCCGCAACACCTACGAGCAGTTCCTGCAAGCCCTGACCATGCTCAAGAGCGAGGGCGCGGAGAGCTTCGTCATCGACCTTCGCGGCAACACGGGCGGTTATCTAGAGCCCGCCGTGTTGATGGCCAACGAGTTCCTGCCCATGGGAAGCACCATCGTCACCCTCAAGGGCCGCGACCGCTATGCCGACCGCAGCATCCACAGCGACGGCACCGGCATGTTCGCCGACATGGGCCTGAGCGTCCTTATCGATGAATACACGGCATCGTCGAGCGAGATATTCTCCGGCGCCATCCAAGACAACGACCGCGGCTGGATCATCGGTCGCCGCTCCTTCGGCAAAGGCCTGGTGCAGAGCCCCATCACGCTGCCCGACTCCTCCGAGATACGCCTCACCGTGCAGCGCTATTTCACCCCCTCGGGCCGCTCCATTCAGAAGCAGTACACCCCCGGCGAGAACTACGACTACCAGGCCGAGCTTTACAACCGCTATATCGACGGCGAGCTGCTGAGCGAGGACTCTGTGAAGGTGAACCGCGACCTGCTCTTCAAGACCGCCGGAGGCCGCGACGTCTACGGCGGCGGTGGCATCATCCCCGACCGCTACGTGCCCAGCGACACCAGCGGCGTGACGTCCTACTACGTGAGCGTGGCCAACGCCCGCCTGCTCTCCAAGTTCGCCTACGAATATGTTGACCTCAACCGCGACGAGCTCGAGAGCGCCGACGATGTGGACCAGCTGCTCAAGAAGCTCCCCGCCAACGACGTGCTGCTCAACGCCTTCGTGCGCTTCGCGTCGCTCAACGGCGTGCCCGCCCGCTGGTATTACATCAACATTTCCTCGCCCCTGATTGTTAATCAACTGAAAGCGCTGATTGCCCGCGACATCTTCGGCACCGGTGCTTATTATCAAGTGATTAACCGCACCGACAAGGCCGTCACCGAGGCCCTGAAGCTATCTTCGGCCCCTGTGCCCGTGCCTAAGGCAGACTAAGACATACATTTATCTCTCCTATAGTTATGACAAAAGACGAAATCAGAATAGTATCCCGTGCGCGCAAGGCCCTGCTCTCCGCAGCCGAGAAAGCCCAGGCCGCCCGCGCCGCCTTCGAGCTGCTGCAGCGTCACGCCGCCTTCCAGGTGGCCGAGCGCGTGCTGCTCTACCACTCCCTGCCCGATGAGCTCGACACCCGCGAGTTCATTGCCCAGTGGGCCGATCGCAAGGCCTTCTACCTGCCCCGCGTCAACGGCCTCAACCTCGAGATCCTGCCCTACGACCGCAGCCACATGCGCCTGGGAGCCTTCCACATCGAGGAGCCCGACGGCGACGACCTCACCGACGCAAGCGTCATCGACCTGGTGATCGTGCCAGCCGTGGCCTACGACGGCAACGGCAACCGAGTGGGCCGTGGCAAGGGCTACTACGACCGCCTGCTGCCCAACATCAAAGCCACGCGCATAGGCATCGCCTACGACTGCCAGGTGTTTGATGAAATCGACGCCGAGGACACCGACGTGCCCGTCGACTTCGTCATCACCGAGAGCCGCGTAATCGCCACGCGCCGCCGCTGACCCATCACCTATATTATATCCATACACATTGCTTTCGATCAACAACCTTTCTGTAGAGTTCAGCGCACGCTCGCTCTTCGACAACATAAGCTACGTGATCAACCCGCGCGATAAGATTGCCCTCGTGGGCAAGAACGGCGCGGGAAAGTCAACCATGCTCAAAATCATAGCCGGCCTGCAGCAGCCCACCTCCGGCAGCGTCTCCGTGCCCCAGGACGTCACCATCGGCTATCTGCCACAGCAGATGGTGCTTGAGGACACCAACACGGTGATGGAGGAGGTGAAGAAGGTGTTCGCCCGCCTTGACCGCCTGCGCGAGAAAATCGATGCCGTGGCCGCCGAGTTAGGCACTCGCACCGACTACGAAAGCGACAGCTACGCCGCCCTCATCGACAAGCTCACGGCCCTCAACGACGAGCTGGCCTTCTCCGGAGCCGACAACTGCGACGCGGAGATTGAGAAGACGCTCCTCGGCCTGGGATTCACGCGCGCCGACTTCAACCGCCCCACGTCGGAATTCTCCGGCGGCTGGCGCATGCGCATCGAGCTGGCCAAGATCCTGCTCTCCCGCCCCGACGTGCTGCTGCTCGACGAGCCTACCAACCACCTCGACATCGAGAGCATACAGTGGCTCGAGAATTTCCTCATCACTAAGGCCAAAGCCGTGGTGCTCGTGAGCCACGACCGCGCGTTCATCGACAACGTTACCTCCCGCACCATAGAAATCTCCCTGGGCAAGATCTACGACTATGCCGTCAACTACTCCAAATTCGTGGAGCTGCGCCGCGAGCGCATCGAGCAGCAGCAGCGTGCCTATGCCAACCAGCAGAAGCAGATCCGCGACACCGAGGAGTTCATCGAGCGCTTCCGCTACAAAGCCACCAAGGCCGTGCAGGTGCAGAGCCGCATGAAGCAGCTGGCCAAGATAGAGCGCATAGAGGTGGACGAGGTGGACAACTCCCGCCTCAGTCTCCGCTTCCCCCCCGCGCCCCGCTCGGGCGACTTCCCGGTGATAGCGCAAGGGGTGGGGAAGGCGTACGGCGACCATGTCGTCTTCTCCGGCGCAGATTTCACCATCAAGCGCGGCGAGAAGGTGGCCTTCGTGGGCAAGAACGGCGAGGGAAAGTCCACGCTCGTCAAGTGCATCATGGGCGAGATTCCCCACGACGGCATCCTCAAGATCGGCCACAACGTGAAGATTGGCTACTTCGCCCAGAACCAGGCCCAGCTCCTCGACGGCGACATCACCGTCTTCGACACCATCGACCGCGTGGCCGTGGGAGACATACGCCTGAAGATTCGCGACATCCTGGGCGCGTTCATGTTCGGCGGCGAGGCCTCGGACAAGAAGGTGAAGGTGCTCTCCGGCGGCGAGAAGACCCGCCTGGCCATGATCCGTCTGCTGCTTGAGCCCGTCAACCTGCTCATCCTCGACGAGCCAACCAACCACCTCGACATGCGCACCAAGGACATCCTCAAGCAGGCCCTGGCCGACTTCGACGGCACGCTGATAGTGGTGAGCCACGACCGCCAATTCCTCGACGGCCTGGTCGACAAGGTCTATGAGTTCGGCGGCGGCAAGGTGCGCGAGCATCTGGGCGGCATCTACGAGTTCCTTGAGACAAAGCGCATAGCCAGCCTCTCCGAGCTGGAGCGCAGCGATCCAAAGAAGCGCGAAGACAAAGCCACTGCCCAGCCCGCTTCAAAGTCAGCTCCTGCCAAGCCTGCTGCTGCCCCCCAGCCGGAGGTCAAGCCCGATCCTGCCCTCACATACGCCGAGCAGAAACAGCGCGAGAAGATGCTGCGACGAGCGCGCAAGAAAGTGGAGGAGGCAGAAGCCGAGGTGAGCCGCCGCGAGCAGGCGGTTGCCGACATCGAGGCCAAATTCGCCGCCGGCGAGAGCAGCGACGAGCTCTTCGAAGCCCACGCCCAGGCCCAAAAAGACCTGGAGAACGCCATGAGCATGTGGGAACTCGCACAGATCGACCTCGACTCCATGCAGGCCTGAGTGCCAATAAGTCAGATAATTATCATTAATCCATAAACCACCATTATTAACATGCGTTACCCCATTTGTTTTGGCAGCCTCGCGCTCATGCTCGCCCTCTCGAGCTGCGCAGGCAACAAGACCACCGGCATCGACCGCGCCAATCTCGACGAGAGCGTGGCCCCCGGCGTCGACTTCTACGACTACGCTTGCGGCGGATGGATGAAGGCTCACCCCCTCACCGCCGAGTACTCCCGCTACGGCACCTTCGATGCCCTGGGAGAGCTCAACCGCCAGCAGGTGCAGGACCTCATCCTCGGCCTTGACCGCAACAGCGGCCCCAACGCCCAGAAAATCGCCGACCTCTATGCCATGGGCATGGACAGCACCACCCTCAACGAACAGAAGGCGCAGCCCCTGCAGGCCGACCTGCAGCAGATCGCACAGCTCGACAAGCAGTCGATGTTCCCCGCTCTGGCCACTATGCCCGGCCTCGGTGGCTTCTTCGGCACATATGTCGAGGCTGACCTGCTCAACGCAGACATGAACACCATGTACCTCAACCAGGACGGCCTCGGCCTCGGCGACCGCGACTACTACCTCGAGGACACCGACGACGTCAAGAAGGTGCGCGAGGCCTACGTGGCATATCTCACCAAGATCGCCGAGCTCTCCGGCTACACCGCCGACGATGCCAAGCGTCTGGCCGACAACACCATGAAGATTGAGACAGCCCTCGCCAAGGCGTCCTCTTCCCGCGAGCAGCTGCGCGACCCCATGGCCAACTACAACCTCACCGCCATGGCCGACCTGCAGAAGCAGCTACCCAACCTCAAGTTCGCCGAATACTTCGCAGCCCAGGGTCTGAACAGCATCGACACCGTCGTCGTCGGCCAGCCCGCGTTCTTCGCCGCTGTGGATAAGCTCATAGCCTCCAGCACCGAGCAGGAAATCCGCGACTATCTGGCCGCCAACTACATCAGCAGCGCCGCCAGCTATCTGAGCGACGACTTCGTGCAAGCTGAATTCGAGCTTGACAAGGTGGTCTCCGGCGTGCAGGAGATGCGCCCCCGCTGGAAGCGCGCCATGGCTGTGCCCAACGGCATGCTCGGCGAGGCCCTCGGCCAGCTCTATGTCGAGAAGTACTTCCCCCAGTCGTCTAAAGACAAGATGGAGAAGCTCGTCAAGAACCTGCAGACCGCCCTCGGCCAACACATCGACTCCCTCACCTGGATGAGCGACACCACCAAGGCCCGCGCCCACGAGAAGCTCAACGCCTTCAAAGTCAAAATCGGATACCCCGACAAGTGGCGCGACTACTCGGCTCTGACCATCGACCCCCAGAAGTCATACTGGGAGAACATTCAGGCTGCCATCAAATTCAACGCCGATTTCAACATCGCCGACTACGGCAAGCCCGTCGACAAAGACCGCTGGTACATGTCGCCCCAGACCGTCAACGCATACTATAACCCCACCTCCAACGAGATCTGCTTCCCCGCTGGCATCCTCCAGAAGCCCTTCTTCGACCCCGAGGCTGACGACGCCATCAACTACGGCGCCATCGGCGTGGTCATCGGCCACGAGATGACCCACGGCTTCGACGACCAGGGCCGCCAGTTCGACAAGGACGGCAACCTCAACGACTGGTGGACGCCCGCCGACGCCACTGCCTTCGAGGCTCTGGCCAACGGCCTCGCTGACCAGTTTGACCAGGTGGTGGTGCTTGGCGACACCCACGCCAACGGCCGCTTCACTCTGGGCGAGAACATCGCCGACCAGGGCGGTCTCCGTGTGGCTTACACCGCATACCACAACAGCCTCGACGGCGCCGAGGGCGAGACCATCGACGGCTTTACACCCGACCAGCGCTTCTACCTGGCCTACGCCAACGTCTGGGCCGGCAACATCCGCGACGAGGAGATCATGCGTCGCACCAAGACCGACCCCCACTCCCTGGGCCGCTGGCGCGTCAACGCCACCCTGCGCAATATCGGACCTTTCTTCGAGGCCTTCGATATCAAGGAGGGCGACGCCATGTTCCGCCCCGTGGAGGAGCGCGTCGTGATCTGGTAATTTCCCCACATCAAAGTTTTTCCAAGGCAGGGTGCCCGTGCGGCATCCTGTCTTTCTTTTTTTCAACAGGCAACGAGGGAGATTGCGAATTTTTTGTATCTTTGCAAGTTGAAAGGCCCCGCAGTGGCTGCGCGCCTTCGCTTCACATCTTATCCACGATTATGTCCGCACTGATATTAGATATCCTCACCGCCCTGGCCCTGTTGGCAGGCGGCTCCGCCCTGGTCCTCGGCCTGCGCCGCGACCTGATGATGCTTCAGCAAAACTCCTATCGCTATGAGCGTTACACAGCCTGGATGCGCCAAGCCGGCGAGAGCACGCGCTTCAGCCGCCTCTTCGGCATCATTGTCTTCGCCCTGGCCCTCAGCTCTTTCGCATCGCCTTGGCTGCTGCTGCCCGCCGTCATCATCTTCGGAGCCTGCTGCACCTTCAACCTGGCCACTGCCAAGTATAAGAAGCCCTTGGTTATGACCTCCCGCGCGGGGCGAATCTTCGGTGTCTCTCTGGCCCTCGCTGCTATCGTGACGCTCCTGGGCGCATGGGTGGGCTTCAACGGCCTGCGTGCCGCTGCAAGCTCCGCGGCGGCCACGATGTGCGGCATTTACGCGGTAAGCTATGCTGTGGTGATAGCTGCCAACTGGCTGCTGCGCCCTGCGCAGCGCGCCATCGACGCTCGCTATTATCGCGACGCCCAGCAGATCCTGTCCTCGATGCCCGACCTCAAGGTGATCGGCATCACTGGCAGCTATGGCAAGACCAGTACAAAGCACTTCCTCTACACCATCCTGCGCGAGCAGTTCGAGACGGTGATGACCCCCGGCAACTTCAACACCACCCTCGGCGTGGTGCGCACCGTGCGCGAGCACCTGAAGCCTTACACACAGGTGTTTATCGTGGAGATGGGCGCGAAGCAGAAGCATGACATCGCCGAGATCTGCGACCTGGTGCATCCCACCATCGGCATTATCACTGCCGTGGGCCCGCAGCACCTGGAGTCGTTCAAGACCATTGAGACGGTGCGCGACACCAAGTTTGAGCTCGCCGACGCTCTCCCTGCCGACGGCCTCGTGGTGGTCAACAACGATTTCCCCATGATAGCCGGCCGCAAGGTGGAGAATTGCCGTGTGGCTCGCTATACAGCCGCAGGCGAGGAGGGCTCTGAGTATTTCGCCTCCGACATCGTCTATTCTCCCTCAGGCACGAGCTTCACCATCACCACCAAAGACGGCCCTCTGATGCAGCTGCAGACGCGCCTGGTGGGCGGTTGCAACGTCTCCAACCTCATCGCCGCCGTCATCGTGGCCCTGGAGCTGGGCGTCAAGCCTGCCACCATACGCATGGCCGTGCAGCGCATCGAGCCCGTGGAGCATCGCCTGAGCATGCGTCGCACCCCCGGCGGAGTCACCATCCTCGACGACGCCTACAACTCCAACCCCTCTGGTTCGGCCATGGCCCTCGAGGTGCTCAAGGATATGCCCGGCCGCCGCATTGTCATCACCCCCGGCATGATTGAGCTCGGCGACGACCAGGAGCGGCTTAACCGCGAGTTCGGCCAGCGCATCGCCCAGAGCGCGGACATCGCCATTGTCGTGGGTCAATACAACCGCGACGCCATCACCGCTGGCATTGACGAGGGCGACGGCAAGCCCGAAGTGGTCATAGTCGACTCCTTCGCCCAAGGCCAACAGCATCTCAACGCCATCATGCGCCCCGGAGACGTGATCCTCTACGAGAACGACCTCCCCGACACCTTTAAATAAAACTCCAAAATCCCGATAATATTCAAACACCCGGCATACAATGAAAACCAACATAGGCGTATTCTTCGGTGGCACATCCACCGAGCACGAAATTTCCGTCATCTCCGCATCCCAGGCCATGAGCGCCATCCCTACCGAGCGCTTCACCGTCACGCCCGTCTACATCTCCAAAGAAGGTCGCTGGTACACAGGCGAGGCCCTGCGAGAACTCCAGAATTTCCGCGACATCCCCGCGCTGCTCAAGCAGTGCACCGAGGTGTACATGCGCCCCACCAAGGGCGACTTCAACCTCTACCGCTCCAAGAAATCACTCTTCGGCAGCGACGTTGCCACCCGCCTCGACGTCATCATCCCCGTGCTTCACGGCCACGGCGGCGAGGACGGCTCCCTGCAGGGCGTCTTCGACATCATAGGCATCCCCTATGCCGGCTGCGGCGTCCTTGCCTCGGCCAACGGCATGGACAAGATCACAATGAAGCAGATTCTCCAGTCAAGCGGCATCCCTGTGGTGGAATACGTCTGGATGACAGACCGCGAATACTTCGCAGACCCAGAGGCAGCCGTCAAAAACGTCGAGCAACGCCTGGGTTACCCCGTCATCGTTAAGCCCGCCGACCTGGGCTCCAGCGTGGGCATAGGCGTGGCCCATGACGCCTCCGAGCTCCGCGACCGCATCGCCGACGCCGCTCGCTACTCCTCGCGCATCATCGTCGAGCACATGGTGCAGCACCTGCAGGAGATCAACTGCTCCGTGCTCGGCGACAGCGACAACTGCCGTCCCTCCGCCCTCGAAGAGCCTGTCAAGAGCGGCGAATTCCTCACCTACGACCAGAAATACGGCGGCTCCGGCGCCAAAGGCGGTGCCCCCGCCAAGGGCATGCAGGCAAGCCTGCGCATCGAGCCCGACCTCACCGACGACGAGACCGAACGCATACAGAAGATGGCCTGCGACACCTTCCGCGTCCTCTCCTGCTCCGGCGTAAGCCGCGTCGACGTCATCGTGGACCGAGACACCCGCCAGATCTACGTCAACGAGATCAACACCATCCCCGGCTCCCTGTCCTTCTACCTCTGGGAAGCCACCGGCCTCAGCTTCCCCAAGCTCATGGAGCAGCTCGTGGCCATTGCCCTCAAGCGCTGCCGCGACCAAGAATCCAAGACCCGCTCCTTCGACCAGAACATATTCGCCCTCACCGGCGGCGTTAAAGGCGTCAAAGGCACCAAACGCCCAAAATAGACTCCGCATCCGCCCCCATTTAGAATGGAAATCATAGACAACGTAGGAAGGACGTTTCGCGACGAATTACGCCACACATTGGCTCCTGGCTCAAAGGTGGCAATCGCTGCATCGTGCTTTTCTATCTATGCTTTCCAAGAGCTGAAGGCACATCTCGACGATATTGAGGAGCTACGTTTCATCTTCACCTCCTCGAACGTCAAATGCAAGCCACGGCCCAACCGCGGCGAAAACACGAAATATTCCGGGAAAAACAGAAATTGAAAAAATCAATCGTTTAATGGACAAACTTAGAATGAGCAGCCGTGACGCTGCGGAGGATAATGTGGCCAAAATTGCCGCGCTCTTCCCCCATTGCGTTACGGAATGTGAAGAAATGTTAATGGGGGGGGGTGGTAGACGCCTACGCTTCAAGATAGATTGGGAGAAGCTCCGCGCGGAGCTTGACCCGGATGTCATTCAAGATGGCGAGGAGCGCTATCAGTTCACCTGGCCCGACAAGCGCGAGGCTTCACGCCAAGCCAACACACCCACAGAGATGGCTCTTCGCCCCGACGTGGGCGCATCTGTGGACTTCTGGAACACGGAGAATCTCTATATCGAGGGCGACAACCTCGAGGTGCTCAAGGTGCTTCGCGAGAACTACCTGGGCAAAATCAAGATGATATACATCGATCCGCCCTACAACACCGGCAACGATTTCGTCTATCGCGACGACTTCGCCTTCAGCGGTGAGGAATGGAAAGAGCTGGGTGGGGCGTATGACGAAGACGGCAACCTCATCATCGACCGCATGCAGCGCAACACAGAGAGCAACGGCCGCTTCCACACCGACTGGCTCAACATGATCTACCCTCGCCTCAAAATCGCCCGCGACCTGCTCGCCGAGGATGGTGTAATCTTCATCTCAATGGATGACAGCGAGATAGACAATCTGCGCAAAATCTGCGACGAAATCTTCGGCGCAGAGAACCGTATAGAATCAGTCATTTGGAAGAATAAATATGGGGCCGGTGCTAAGACAATTGGTTTTATTAGTGCACACGAATATATATTAATTTACAGTAAGAGTCCTATATCAGACATAACCTGTGAATTTGTCGGAGAAGAACGTGAAAAATATAACAAACGAGACAATAAATTTAATCTAAGAGGTCCTTATCGAACGCAGCCTCTAATGACCAATAGTCTTGGAGATCGACCAAATCTAATGTATTCCATTTTCCACGATGGAGTGGAAATAAAACCCCGAAAACAATGGGTTTGGTCTAAAGAGAGAATGGAAGCTGCTATTGCAAATGATGATGTGGAGTTTACGCTGCAGAAGGATGGAACTTATTCTGTTCGGTCAAAATCATATCTATATGATGAAGAAGGAAAGATTCGACGAGGAAAACCTGTTTCAGTTCTTAATGGGCCCTTTACGCAAGATGGGACACAAGAAGTAAGAGAGCTTTTTGGAGGGAAATCAATATTTGATTTCACTAAACCTTCAGAACTAATTAAATATCTTGTGGGATTAGAGATCAACTCAAACAGTTCAAAGGATTATTTAGTCCTTGACTTCTTCAGTGGAAGTGCCACAACAGCTCATGCCGTGATGCAGCTTAACGCTGAGGACGGAGGTCATCGAAAGTTCATCATGGTGCAGCTCCCCGAAGTGACCGATGAAAAGAGCGAGGCTCGCAAAGCCGGCTACGATACCATTTGCCAAATCGGGGAGGAACGCATCCGCCGCGCAGGCAAGAAAGTCAAGGAGGAAGCGGGTCTCCAAGGGCAAGACCTCGACGTAGGTTTCCGCGTGCTCAAACTCGACTCGTCGAACATGGAGGACGTGTACTACACGCCTGAAGAGTTTGACGTGGCGAACCTCTTCCGGCTTGTGGACAACGTTAAGCCGGACCGCATGCCCCTCGACCTGCTCTTCCAGGTGCTCCCGGAGCTCGGCATCGAGCTGTCCGCCAAAATCGAGGAGAAGGAGGTGAACGGCAAGAAGGTGTTCGTGGTGGACAGCGGTTTCCTTATCGCCACGTTCGACAACGAAGTGAACGAGTCAACAGTAACAGAGATCGCCAAGATGCAACCCGTCTACTTCGTGATGCGTGACGCCTCCGCCGCCAGCGACAATGTGCTCGACAACTTCGAGCAAATCTTCAAACATTACTCTCCCGACACAGTCTGCAGGGTGATATAACAGAGAGACACAGTGGAATTCAAGTTTAAAATCCAAGGCTATCAGACCGAGGCCGTGGATAATACGACAGCCATATTCACGGGCCAGCCCAACCGGGCCTCGATGATGTACCGCCGCGATCTGGGCAAGCGCGCGGCTGCCGCGCTGCGCTTCGAAGGCGACGACGATGGTTACCGCAACGCTGACGTGGAGCTCAGCGCCAAGCAGCTGCTCGAAAATCTGCACGCAGTGCAGACCCGCGCGGGTGTGCTTCTGTCTAAATCGCTTTGCCGCACGGACGGCCTCGGGGCTGTGAACCTGGACGTGGAGATGGAGACAGGCACGGGAAAGACGTACGTCTACATTAAAACGATGTTCGAACTCAACAAGCTCTATGGCTGGTCGAAGTTCATCATCGTGGTGCCGAGCATTGCCATCCGCGAGGGCGTCGCCAAATCGTTCCGCATGCTCGAGGGGCACTTCATGGAGCAGTACGGTAAGAAGGCACGGTGGTTCATCTACAACAGCTCGAACCTCAACCAGATCGACCAGTTTTCGCAAGACGCTGGCCTGAACGTGATGATTATCAACACCCAGGCCTTTGCGGCCTCGCTCAAGGAGGGCGGACGCTCAAAGGAAAGCCGCATCATATATTCAAAGCGCGACGAGTTCGCCTCGCGCCGCCCAATCGATGTGATTGCAGCCAACAGGCCCATCATCATCATGGACGAACCGCAGAAGATGGAGGGGGCGGCCACGCAGGCGGCGTTGAAGAAATTCAACCCGCTATTCGTGCTAAACTACTCGGCCACCCACCGCACCAAGCACGACACCGTCTATGCCCTCGACGCTCTTGACGCTTACCGCGAGCGGCTGGTGAAGCGCATCAAGGTGATAGGCTTCGAGATGCGAAATCTAAGGGGCACAAGCGGCTACATGTACCTCGACAATATTATTCTCTCATCCACCAAGCCCCCCATGGCCCGAATCGCCATCGAGGTGAAGAGTGCCTCGGGCGAGCCCAGACGTCTGCTGAAGACGGTGGGAGTGGGCGACAGCCTGTTCATAGAGTCAAAGGAGATGGAGCAATACCGCGGCTTCGATATCGCGGAAATCTTCCCGGGCTCGGCAGCGCAGCCCACGGCGTATGTCGCATTCTCCAACGGCCAGACCATTCGCAAAGGCGAGGTGGTGGGCGATCAGACCCTGCTGCACCTGCAGCGCGTGCAGATTCGCGAGACTATCAAGGCGCACTTCGAGAAGGAGCGCCAGCTCTTCAAGAAGGGCATCAAGTGCCTGTCGCTGTTCTTCATCGACGAGGTGGCCAAATACCGCCAATATGATGAGGATGGACAACCCGTCAAGGGCATCTTTCAGCAGATATTCGAGGAGGAGTACGCCCGCCTGGTGAATGATGAATTCCATATCTGGGAAGAAGACTACAACGCATACCTGCGCCGCTTCGCCCCATACCAGACCCACCGCGGATATTTCTCAATTGATAAGAAGGGAAAGATGGTCGACTCAAAGACCAAGCGCGGCAGCGACGTCAGCGACGAGCCTTCTGACTATGACCTCATACTCCGCGACAAGGAGCGGTTGCTCAGCTTCGACGAGCCCACGCGGTTCATATTCTCACACTCCGCCCTGCGCGAGGGATGGGACAACCCCAACGTGTTCCAAATATGCACCCTGCGCAACAGCACATCCTCAACGCAAAAGCGCCAGGAGGTGGGCCGCGGACTGCGCATTGCCGTTGACAGTCACGGCGTGCGCCAGGATAAGGAGCTGCTTGGCGACGACGTGCATGTGGTGAACGTGCTCACCGTCATTGCCAACGAGAGCTATGCCGACTTCACGACAGCCCTGCAGCGCGAGACCCGCGAAGCCCTGCGTGAGCGTGCCGCTAAAGCCTCACCGGGCTATTTCGAGGGCAAAACTGTGATGGTTGGTGGCCAGCCGCACGTCGTCACCGACCGCGAGGCCAGCCGAATAATGGTGTGGCTCGAGGATAACGATTATATCGACGACAAGGGCAACATCACCCCCAAGTATCACGCCGACGTGGCTGCCGACTGCTTAGCACCCTACGGTAGCAACCTGCAGCCGTTGGCCGAAGGTGTGACCCTTCTCGTTAATTCCATATTCGACCCCAGCCTGCTCGGTGAGATGACAGTCGACGGCAGCAAGACTAAGCTCCCGGAGCCCAGACTTAACGCCAATTTCTCGCGCCCGGAGTTCCAGGCTCTTTGGCGTGCTATAAATCACCAGTACGTCTACACTGTGAGTTATGACACTGCCGAACTACTCGACAAAGCAGTCCTACACCTCAACTCTGACGAGCTGCAGGTACGCGCGCTCCGCTATATAAAAATCCAGGGAGAGCAGGCCGAGCAGGATGTGGCGCAGTTCGGTGACACTAAGTCAACGTCCAACGAGCTGACTGATGTATCCACCTCGTCAGTGAAGTACGACCTGATTGGTCAGGTGGCCAAGGGCGCTAATATCACTCGGCGCACAGCTGCAAAAATACTGCAAGGAATGCGACCGGCCAAGATCGCGCTCTTCCGCAACAACCCCGAGGAGTTCATACGCAAGGTGGTGCAAATTGTACGCGAGCAAAAAGCTACGATGATTGTCGACCATATACACTACCATCTCACAGACGGCAGCTACGACTCTGACATCTTCACAGCAGCCAGCCGCGCCGACTTTGACAAGGCCGTGCAAACCACTAAGCATATCACGGATTTCGTAGTGGCCGACAGCAAAGGCGAGCGAGACTTTGCCCACGACCTCGACGAGGCCGAAGAGGTGGTGGTCTACGCAAAGCTCCCGCGGTCGTTCACCATCCCCACGCCCGTAGGTAACTATGCTCCCGACTGGGCGATCGCCATGCAGCGCGGCAGCGTCAAGCATATCTTCTTCATAGCCGAGACCAAAGGCTCGCTCCAGTCCATGCAACTCAATGCAATTGAAAATGCTAAGATAGCATGTTGTACTCAGCTATTCGACGAAATATCCACCGCGAATGTTAGATACCACAAAGTGACCAGTTACCAAGACCTCATCGACGCCATGACCGGGGCAAACTAACTGCACCCTAAATCTGCCTCGTTACGCATTTTAAAAGACAAAATACTATTAACGCGAATTAGGGTTAAGGGAAACATAAGAAAGATGAATCGGCAGCTTGAAAAAGTTGCCGATTCTTTTTAGATATTTAGCAATTATCCAACTGCCAGCTCACGCTCTGGCAATAAACAAAATTAGCCATACAGAGAAATCCGGCGGCCATATTTTGGCCGCCAGAATATCTATGTCTGCTTCTTTGGGGTTTAATTAGGGCATTCTTAAAACGAACTCGCGTTTCATGCTTTTCTCGGTTTTAGCCATCATGGTGGTATCGCAGCAGCGCACGTTCTGCCCACCACGAAGTCCAGTTGCTGCCAGCTGTCGTGGTCGGCAGTGCGGTAAGCCATATTAAAGCCTGAAAAGTTTTGCGACCTCGGCGGTTTGTGTTACCTTTGCTTACGAAAGCCTAATTGGCTATAACTAGATATTATGACTGACGAAATACTTGAAAAAGCGAAAAAATGGGCGAAGGACTTCGGCTGCGAAGTGCTCTACTATGCAGGCGAGGAAGACGGCTACACGTACTTCAATGGTCGAAGCTTAGACATGAGCGGTTACGCCGGAATAGGTTCTTCTTTTTGTGTTACTCCGAGCGGTGAAATAGTGCTTTTCCGCGATGATCGCCGTATCGCGATTAGCGATAAAGCCGATGAATTATCTCTTTTTTACTACTTGTGATGCACAATTTTTATTTTGAAAAGTTCCGAAAGATTCGTGTAGTATTTTGCCGCCTCGGCAGTTTTTCATACCTTTGCGCACAAAGGCACGTGTTCGCTCCCTTGAGCCGAAACGATAAAACCCTCGCTCGGCTGCAATTCACAGCTAAGTGCGCCTTAGATTCGCTATTTTGGCATTATATTTTTCCGATGTCGACATTTACACAGACTCAACTTGCCTTCATGGAGCAAAAAGCGAGGGCCTTTTTAAACTCAACGAACACTTATGTTTCGAGATTCATAGGAGTTGACGAAGGCCGTGCGGTGTTCGGCTTTCGTCTCAATGTAGCACCACATTGCAAGGTTGGCCTGCCGACGTTCGTAGCAGTTAGCCCCGATGGCAATTGTACGAAAGTTCTAGATCGCCGCGAACGATTTCGGTTGACAGCGAAAATGAGCGATTAAAGAGGCCTTGCAATGGCTCTAAGTACTTCATGGTTGAAGCACAAGTTGTCAACACGCAGGATTTCTAAGGACTGCGAACTCTCGATGATTTCTCCAAGACTCCACGTTATCCCCCGGTCCTGTGGGTCGTAGAAGATTACCTCTTGGCCATGTATCTTTTCGGCAACGATGATGTGGCCATCCCTGGCATTGAAGTTCATACCAACATGGAACCGACCGTCCTTGGCGACTGCCTTTTTAAGGATAGCAGCCATTTTCTTTTTGTTCCCTTGTATGAGTCTGACCTGAGCCGTCTTGCCGTTCTTGTCCACGAAGGCAATGCCTGAGTTTCCTCCGAGGAGGTCGCTTATACCCCATTGTATAAAGGGCAACGCTGTGATGTCTATTCCCGTCCGCCGTGCTTCGTAAACAACTACAGCTGATTGGCAATTTTCATCATAGCCATCAACGTTGGGGTGAAGACTATCCGCTTCGGCAAAGGTCATGGGCTTAAGCTTGATTCCAAGCTCTTCACATATTGCCTCTGCATCCTCCAGCAATAAATCTGATAATTGTATCGGCGCATTTGCTTTCGGGTCTGTTTATAAGGTTGAGAGCAGCCTATCTTCGGATCGGCCCAGTTTAATGGCCCCCATTCCATTCTTAGGCGAAGTGAACAGGTGGTTTAGCTCTATTTGAACGTATTTAGAATTGTCACGAATGAAATAAGGTAATTGGCTTGCTTGTTCAATCCTTTCTTCGTTCTCCCGCACCCAGTCGGCGAAGTTGTCCGGCACGTCCTCCACGGCGTTCTCGCTCTGCGAGGGCGGCAGAGGGTCTTCCCCCCGCAGGATGCGCTGCATGTCGGCGTCCACCTCCTCCTCGGTCTTGAGCACAGGCACCACGTAAATCGAGCAAGAAAAGTTTTGCGGCCTCGGCGGATTTCGCTACCTTTGCGCAAAAGGGTTAAATGCCAGTAACATAGTTACAAAAATTAAATTCCCATGAATGATAGGAAGACGCAACAGCGAGCGGCGGAAATGGCGAAATCGTCGATATACGACGATGTACGGTACATCGGCGAAATGAACGGCTGCGCCGTATACGAGCCAGTCTTTGCGGACGACACTCCCCGCTTTGTCGGTTTCCCGCAATTCATCATTGCAGGCCCAAACGGACTGCGATGGATCAAGACGGAAGAGTAATATAGGGCTATAATATCAATGTTCTTTAGTAATCGTTAAATTTTTTGTTAAGATTTGCTTATTGTTTAGAAAAGTAATATCTTTGCGGTGGCGTCTGCGACTGCTTATGCAATGGAGTCGCCACCTGCAGCTGAATGGCGAGCCCGGATTCGTTCCCCCTCGCGCTGCACTTACAGGGGTTCTTTATAAGAATCCCTGTATTTTATGTCTGTACTTTCCAGATAAAAGCCATTTTCTACTTAACTCAAAAATTTCACCGAGTCTATTCATGAGTATAATGTCCTTAATAAGGAGATTATTTCTCCTCATATAATCTATTGCCTCTACAAATTTCCCTCGATCCATATTCGTTAGCTGCAAAACGATGGTATCTGCTTGTTCAAAACCGCGGTCAATCCGTGTCATTACCCAATCATCGTCTATTATTTCCCAGTTCAGTATATCGATATAGGTCATATTACCGCAGATATAACGAGCGCGAGCGTAAAGCATCGTCTTCTCAATGTCGGTTAAACTGGGAGCCCCATCTTCCAGTTGGTCCTAAATCGCCATTAGGCGCAGGTCTCTGAAGCGCATTTCGTCAAGGTAGCCCATCTGTTTGCGCATGTCCGAAGCAAACGAAGTACGCCCTTGGAGTTTTCCAAAAGCTTCTGCCACATATTTGGAATTGTCACTCATGAAGTACGGAACAGCCCCAGCAGTGGCGATGCGGGCGGCGTTGCCTTGTGCCCAATTGTTAAATGATTCGGGAACATTGTCTATGGAATTGGAGCTGTCCGAGGACTGCAGCGGAAGTCGAGATTGTGCTGTGTCCGAAGGCGATCTTCTCTGATTTGTCCCTTAGCCGGGCTACCGGCAGTGTAGCACCCATACACGTAATCGAAAAAATGTTCTCCATGTCGTAATGGACTAGTGAGTTACCCCTGTAACCATTCATAAACTCGCTGTCATTTCCCGTTGGAACAGCCAGGGGCTTATAATTGTCGGAGGGAAATTCTCTGTCTCCGCCATGGGGGTGAGGAGCGAATAATAATGTGATTATGCTGAAACAAATCGCGTTGCGAAAAGGGCTCAACAAGTCATAATGCACAAACTTTCTACCTAAAAAACTGATGATTACGATAGTTTGTATTAGAGTTGATCGCCATAGTCCTGTTCGTTGGCATATGAGCGCATCCTATTAAATTTTATTGAAAAATTTTCACCTTTATACTTTGATGACAATAATTTATTCTGTAATTTTGTAATGTAAATCGGAGAGATCAAATGGACGACATTTACTTTTCGTAAGCACCTTATGATTATGCGAGACTTTTAAAGTATAAATCTTTTCAGTATAACGGAGACCCAAACGAAATTTGACCGGATTCAACTATTATAAATAAAACTATTTTCATATGAACAAACGATCAGTTGAGAAATGTAGGTATGGTGGCTATATGCCAGAGTATGCTAAGTATATTTCATCTACAGTGAAAGTAAGGCTCGCTGAAGCGCGTACGAATAAAGCTCGAGTCCGTATTTTCGATGAAATCCGGTCGGAAGATAGTTTTTCGGTAGTAAATGTTAATGGGACCGAGCACAAAGTTTATATTCATCCCGGTCACAAAACTAAAACTAAATATTGGAATGAGACTCTTAATATGGCTTCAAAACTTGCGAAATGGAAGGGAGACGTAATCTTACTCCCAGAACCAGACAACATGCAGAGCGCTGATGCCATAATAATGGATGAAGGTAAGCCTATAATTGTTGAATTAAAATTTGCTTCAACCTGTAACTCAAACACTCTACAAAGGCATCTTGTAAAAGGCTTTAGGCAGGCAGATACAATAGTTTTACAGCTAATGAACATGGACCGAGGGAAATTTAGAGAGACAATCGATTATATGAGGAGAAATAAACTACATATAGGAGACATTATACTCATGAATAGACTGGGTGAAATTGTTGAGTTAAGCCGTAAAATGCTTAAGAAAGGAGGGTATATTAATAAAATACAGGGTTTCTTATGAGGAAACCCTGTAAGAGCCTGTCCCATAAAATCTGTTAACGCTGAGGCGGTCAGCCATTGAGCAGAGTTGTTCGTGTGATGAGGGAGTGTACTTGACGTACACGACCGAAGAAGACGGACGAATATGCCAATGGATGGCCGAGGCGACGGTTACTTCCCTCGCCCGCTGGACTGTTTTGGATGTTGAAACGTGGATGTTCGGTGAGGCTAAATATGCTTGAGCAGTATCATCATGAAGGCCATTTTCGCCATTGCCGTCGCCGTGGTGAGCAATTGCTCGTAGTTACGGCATAATCTGCGGAAGCGGTCAAGCCAAGCGATGGTCCGCTCCACTACCCAGCGGCCCTCCAATGGAATGAATTCCGACGTTCCGTAATTCGATTTAACGCATTGCAAGTCAATAGACAGGGCGGTTTTTGCAACCTCAATTAAGCCGCCCCTGTAGCCGTTGTCGGCTTTGATTGTCTTGATAGAAGGATATCGGGCGGCGATGCCGACAATCAAAGGATAAGCCGCTTTTGAATCGTGGACGTTGGCCGTCGTGACAACCTCACCGAGCGGCAAGC
>CAZSHV010000034.1:0-19964 GCA_964606815.1 uncultured Bacteroides sp.
CCCGCTCTTTCCGCTTTAAGATAAAAAGACCCGGCAGATTTGCCGGGTCTTTTTATCTTAAAAAGGGAAGAAGAGGGGGAACCCGCGGGTTCGTTATCGCGCAAGCGCTTGACTTCGGCAAGACTCCCGCCCTTTCCGCGAACGCTGGAAATTATTGACTTCCAGCGTTTTATTTATTTTTGGTCGTAACTTTAATTGGGTGGATGGCTTTATTTAATGTGATGAATTTCAAGTTGTCATGAAGTGGTCTCTACGGAATCTGATTTTCAGAATTTGCATGTTTTTGTGTTAGTAAAACGAGGGTGAATCGCAGAATGTTAATGCCCCTTAGTATTTTTTCTGTGAATTTTAAGTTTCTGTTTAGAAATTTTCTGGCCGTTGAGATGAAAAAAGTTTGCGCGGATGGAATTATTGTCGTAACTTTGCACCGCTTTTGGCGCCTGCTGGCGCTTGAAGTTCCCGTGTGATGGGAAATTAATTCATTTAATTTTGAGTAACACAACTTATTAATCAAAAAAATGGAAGTATTCAAACTCGCAGCTCAACCTCGCGTGGAGCTCGGCAAGAAAGCCACCAAAGCCCTGCGCGCCGCAGGCAAAATCCCCGCTGTGATCAACGGCAACGAGGTAGTTGAGCTCCCCTTCGCAGGCAAGCTCCTCCCCGGCCAGAAAGTAGTGGAAATCGAGGACGGCAAAGGCCTCATCACCACCGACATCACCGTCAACGCTGACGATGTGCGTAAGCTCATCTATACCCCCGACATCTACGCAGTTGAGATCGATCTCGACGGCGTGAAGAAGATGGCCGTGATCAAGGACCTCCAGTTCCAGCCCGTGAAGGACACTCTGCTCCACATCGACTTCCTCGAGGTGGATGAGACTCGTCCCGTGGTAATCGAGATCCCCGTGCGCCTTGAAGGCCACGCTGAAGGTGTGAAGGCTGGTGGTAAGCTCTCTCTCTCCATGAAGAAGCTTCGCGTGAAAGCCATCTACACCCAGATCCCCGAGCGTCTCATCGTCAACGTAGACAACCTCGGCCTGGGCAAGACCCTCCAGGTTGGCGACCTCCACTTCGACAACCTCGAGCTGGTGAACGCCAAGAACGCCGTGGTTTGCGCCGTGCAGCTCACCCGCGCCGCTCGTGGTGCCGCTGCTGCCGCTGCTGCCGGAAAATAATCAGCTGAATGAAACATCTGATTGTTGGCTTGGGAAATATCGGCGACGAATATCGCCTGACCCGCCACAACATCGGCTTTATGATATTGGACGCCTTCGCGGAGGCGTCCAATATCTCTTTTTCCACTGAGCGATACGGAGACGTTGGTCGCGGACGCGTCAAGAACCAGCAGGTGGTGCTCCTCAAGCCTTCCACCTTCATGAACCTCAGCGGCAACGCCGTGCGTTATTGGAAAGAGAAAGAGGGCATCGACACCAGCCATATTCTTGTGCTCGTAGACGACATCGCGCTGCCTTTCGGCGCCATACGCATCAAGCCCAGCGGCAGCGATGCCGGTCATAACGGCCTGAAGAACATAGCGCAGATGCTTGGCACCCAGGATTATCCACGTCTGCGCTTCGGTATCGGAAACGATTTCCCGCGCGGATGCCAGATAGACTACGTGCTGGGCCACTTCACCCTCGACCAGCGTCAGCGTCTGCCCATGCGCATAGACGTGGCCGTGGAGGCTGTGCGCGAATGCGTGCTGGCAGGCATACAGCGTGCCATGTGCACATATAATAATAAGTAATCCCCCAAGGCTATGCCCCAGGAAGTGAGAATAGATAAGTGGCTATGGTCCATGCGCATCTTCAAGACGCGCACTCTTGCCACTGACGCATGCAAGAAAGGCCGCGTGACAATTGGTCCCGGCGACACTCTTGCCAAACCCAGCCGCACAATCAAGGTCGGTGATACAGTGAAGGTGCGCAAGCCGCCGATCACGTACACCTTCCGCGTGCTCGCACTCACAGAAAACAGACTCGGAGCCAAGCTCGTGCCCGACTACTGCGAGAACATCACGCCCAAGGAGGAATACGACATGCTTGAGATTGTGCGCATTTCCGGCTTCGTGGATCGCCGCAAAGGTCTTGGGCGCCCAACAAAGAAAGAGGGTAGGGAGCTCGAACGCTTTACCTCCGAGGCCTTTGACTCAGATTGGGCACTTGACTGGGACGAGGACGATGATGCAGACGATTAACCTTTGTAGACGATTAACCTTTAAAGCTCGCACGCTGTGCGGGCTTTTTTAATGCTCGTGGCTGTGAACGATTAGCCCTCCCAGCTTGTTATTTTATTGTAAAAATGCGCAGCAATGCGATTTTGGCACGATTTTTGCATAACAAAAAATTAAAAATTATATGCTATGAGCAACAAAGAAAACGACAAACTCAACGCCGAGCAGGCTTTCGATATCGACCCGCAGGACGCTACGGTCGACGACCCCACTATGCACGAAGAAGAGGCTACGACCACTGAAACCACAGTTGGCGATGTGGAGCCCGACGACAGCGAAGAAGCCGAGGTGGCTGATATGTTCAAGAAGCTACAGGAGACGGAGGCACAGCTCAACGAAAAGTCTATGAGCTACCTGCGCCTTATGGCCGACTTCGACAACTATCGCAAGCGCGTCACCAAAGAGAAGGCCGACATCATCAAAAACGCTGCAGAGAAGGTGCTTTCCGGCCTTCTTCCCATCGTCGACGACTTCGAGCGCGGCCTCGAGGCCACTAAAACATCTGAAGACACTGCCGACATCCGCCAGGGCATGGAGCTCATTTATCACAAACTCCTTAACTACCTGGCCACTTATGGCGTAACCCCCATCGAGTCCACCGGTGCAGACTTTGACGCTGACCTGCACGATGCCATCGCCACAGTGCCCGCTCCCGACGAAAGCATGAAGGGCAAAGTGATAGATACTACTACCAAGGGTTATAAACTTAACGACAAAGTGCTCCGCCACGCCAAGGTGGTAGTGGGCGAATGATGACTATGGATAAACGCGACTACTATGAGGTGCTCGGGGTCTCCAAGACCGCCACACCCGAAGAAATAAAAAAGGCTTATCGCAAACTTGCGATGAAGTACCACCCGGATCGCAACCCGGGCAACAAAGAGGCTGAGGCTAAATTCAAGGAAGCAGCCGAGGCTTACGACGTGCTAAGCGATACCGAAAAACGCCAGAAGTACGACCAGTTCGGCCACTCTATGGGCCCGCAGGGATTCCCAGGCGGAGGAGGAGGCTTCTACGAAGGCGAAGGCATGAGCATGGAGGACATCTTCTCTCGTTTCGGCGATCTGTTCTCCGGCATGGGCTTCGGAGGTTTCGGAGGCGCTACCGGCTTTAACGGCAGCAGCCGCGGCACGCGCCGTCGTCGCCGCCGCGGCACGGACCTTAGGATTCGTGTCAAGCTCACGCTTGAGGAGATAGCTTCACCCACCACCAAGACGCTTAAGATTCCCACTTTCGTCAAATGTGATGCCTGCAAAGGCACTGGTGCAAAGGACGGCGTGGCATTCGCCACATGTCACACCTGTGGAGGATCGGGCGTGGTGAACCGCGTGCAGCGCACACCCTTTGGCGACATGCAGTCGCAAGCCGAATGCCCCACGTGCGAAGGCACCGGCCGCGTGATCTCCGAGCGTTGCAACGTCTGTAACGGCGAGGGCGTCAACCGCAAAGACCAGCAGGTGTCCTTCACTATCCCTGCAGGTGTCACTGACGGCATGACCCTCACTCTCCCCGGCAGCGGCAACGCTGCCCGCCAAGGCGGCCAGAACGGTGAGAACGGCGACCTGCTTGTGGTGATCGAGGAGGTAAAGCACCCGCAGCTCATCCGAGACGGCAACGACGTGATTTATAACCTCATGCTTGACATTCCCACTGCCACCCTTGGCGGTGCAGTGGAAGTGCCCACGCTCACCGGACGCGCACGACTCAACATCCCTGCTGGTACTCAACCCGGTAAGGTGTTACGACTGAGAGGCAAGGGCCTTCCCACTTATGGACACGAAAGCAACGTTGGCGACGAGCTGATAAACGTGATGGTCTACATTCCTGAGAAACTCTCAGATGCAGAGAAGTCTGCCATCGAATCTCTCAAGAATTCGCCCAACATGCAGCCCACAGAGGCGCAAAAACGACATCTTTTCTCCAAACTCAAACACATCTTCGAATGAAAATAAGATACCTTCCCGCGCTGCTCGCCGTCATCTCGATGGCGAGCTGTTCGGCTCTTAATTCCACGTTCGGCAAGTCTGATAATAAGAGCAGTAGCTCTTCCTCGGACCCTGCTTATTTGGCCAGCAACCTGCCCGCAAACGCAGCAGATACTGCGGAAGTCCCTGCGGTAGAAGCAACTCCGGAATTGCCCAATGGCACTGCTCACCCTGCCAAAGTGCGACATCGCAGCATGCTCTACGGCCAGCTCCGCGGAGAGTGGACAATTGTGAGGGTAGGGGACAGAAACGTTCCCTTTGACGATGATATGCCCTATGTAATCTTTGACGAAGCCCAGTGGCGATTCTACGCTTCGAATGGGTGCAACACCCTTAACGGCACATTCGGCTACATCGGCGACAACGACGTTACTTTCTCCAACGTGCTGTCCACCATGATGTTATGTCCTGAGGCAGTTTTTGAGACAGAGATTAATGGCGTGCTTCGTGACAATGTCACCGTTTCAGCCAAAATTGAGCAGAAAGGCCAGGAGACTTATGCCGTGCTTGCCAACACCAACGGAACACCGCTGCTCACGCTCCGCCGCCACAACCTCGACGCTATCAACGGTCAGTGGGACGTGGAGGAGATAGCTGGCCAAAAGACCAAGGACGCTGGCATCAATATCTTCTTCGACCTCCCTGAAATGAAAGTGCACGGAAATTCCGGTTGCAACTACTTCAATGGCTCAATAGAAGTGGACCCGTACGTAAGCTCCGCCATAGCATTCAAGAATATGGCCGTCACCATGCGAGCATGCCCCAATCTTGACCTTGAGACCAAATTTCTCGTGTCGCTTGAGCAAGTGTCCAAGGTGCAGATTCACAACGACAAACACATCACGCTTCTCGACGCCAAAGGCAAAAAACTCCTCGAGCTCAAGAAAGCAGAGTAAACAACTCCAAGCAAACATACAGCCAACGCATATAAAAGGACCGCACACATGTGCAGTCCTTTTGTTTTATTCTACTTCCAATAATTAACGCATAGTAGCGGGGAGGTAGTGCAGATTGCAGTGGCTATCATATTTTCGAGACTATGAAAGTAGAGCAACAAGCTATGAATTCAGTATACATATGTAATGCGTTGACTACATATTTAACATAATAGTGATTATTCTGAAATACTTTTTGGGTGTTCGGCTTTGTACGTCGGCGAAATTTTTGTAATTTCGCGCATTACTAATTGTTGTTATAAATGGCTAAACCTGCTTTATTGGTTCTCGCTGCTGGTATGGGTAGCCGCTACGGCGGTCTCAAGCAGCTCGACGGCGTTGGGCCGCACGGAGAAACTATCATGGACTATTCCATTCACGACGCTATCAAGGCCGGCTTCGGCAAAGTCGTGTTCGTGATCCGCAAGGATTTCGAGAAAGATTTCAACGAGAAGATTCTCTCTAAATATCGCGACCACATCCCCGTGGAGGTCGCTTTCCAGAGCCTGGACGATCTGCCCGAAGGATTTTCCATGCCCGAGGGTCGCGTGAAGCCCTGGGGAACCGGCCATGCCATACGCGCAGCACGCGATGTGATTTCCGAGCCTTTCGCAGTTATCAACGCTGACGACTACTACGGCAGCGACGCTTTTCGTGTAATGGCTGAATATCTTCAGGGCGACGAAATCGGCAACGACTATTGCATGGTGGGTTTCCCTGTGGGCAACACGCTCTCTGACAGCGGCTCGGTGTCGCGCGGCGTTTGCACTGTGGGGCGCGACGGCAACCTGCAAGACATAGTGGAGTGCCACGGCATAATGAAGAATGACATCGGCGACATCGCCTTCGATGACGAGGCCGGAATCACCCACGTGCTTCGTAGCTCCACACCCGTGTCTATGAACCTCTGGGGCTTCATGCCGGACTACTTCCAATACACTGAGCGTGAATTTCTTAAGTTCCTCGCTACCAGCGGCAAAGAGCTTAAAAGTGAATTCTACATCCCCTCTGTGGTGGATGCTCTGATTGAGTCTGGCGAGAAGAAGGTGAAGGTGCTTCACACTGATTCACAATGGTTTGGCGTGACTTACCCCGAGGATAGGCCCAAGGTGGTGGAGTGCTTCAAAAAGCTCCATGCCGACGGCGTATACCCCGACCAGCTCTTTTAAGTCCCCTACCCGCTCCTTGTAGTTAAATGGATTTCAAGCTATTAGCCACCACGCCCGGGTCAAGTGCCCGCGCTGGACTGATTTCTACCGCCCACGGCGAGATAGAGACGCCCATCTTCATGCCCGTGGGCACTGTGGGAAGTGTCAAGGGCGTGCATTTCCGCGACCTGAAGGAGGACGTTAAGGCCCAAATCATCCTGGGCAATACTTACCACCTCTATCTGCGCCCAGGCGTTGAGATCCTGCACCAGGCAGGCGGTCTCCACAAATTCGAAGGCTGGGACAGGCCTATTCTCACCGATAGCGGAGGCTTCCAGGTATTCTCCCTTTCGGCCAATAGAAAGCTGACAGAAGAGGGCGCGGCCTTCCGCAGCCACATTGACGGCTCAAAGCACCTGTTCACACCGGAGAACGTTGTGGACATCCAGCGAATGATAGGCTCGGACATCATGATGGCCCTCGATGAGTGCCCTCCCGGCACGTCTGACTACGACTATGCTCGGCGGAGCCTGGACCTCACTTCCCGCTGGCTTGACCGCGGATGGGAGCGATACACCACGACCGAAGGCCTCTACGGCTACTCGCAGTCGTTCTTCCCCATCGTGCAGGGATGCACATATCCAGACCTCAGACGCCGCGCTGCGGAGCATGTGGCGAGCCTGGGCGCTGATGGTAACGCTATTGGCGGCCTTGCTGTGGGCGAGCCGGCCGAGAAGATGTACGAGATGATCGAGGTGGTCAACGACATCCTCCCCTCCGACAAGCCCCGCTACCTCATGGGCGTGGGCACTCCCGAGAACATCCTCGAAGCCATCGACCGCGGCGTGGATATGATGGACTGCGTGATGCCCACGCGCAACGGTCGCAACGGCATGCTCTTCACGGCACATGGCACGATGAACATGCGCAATCTCAAGTGGGCCAACGACTTCTCACCGCTGCAAGAAGACGGCCCGTCGTTCGTCGACCGAGCTTATTCCAAGGCATATGTGCGTCATCTTTTCATCTCGCAAGAGCTGCTGGCCATGGAGATTGCCTCATTGCACAACCTGGCTTTCTATCTCTGGCTCGTGGGCGAAGCTCGCAAGCACATCATGGCTGGCGACTTTAAGCAGTGGAAGGAAGAGATGGTGGTAAACATGCGTCGCAGACTTTAACCTTTGGTTTAAATTATTTCTGGCAGTGTTCAAAATCATAGACAGATACATCATCAAGCAGTTTCTGGGCACGTATGTGTTCGCTATTCTGCTGCTGCTTGCCATCGTGGTGATGTTCGACGTGAATGAGAAGCTTGACGCCTTCCTCAAGGCGCCCTTTTCAGCCACGATCTTTGATTATTACGTCAACTTCCTGCCATTTTTCGCCAACCAGTTTTCTCCGCTATTCACATTCATCGCTGTCATATTCTTCACATCAAGACTTGCAGATAATAGCGAGATCATCGCTATGCTCTCGGCTGGCATCAGCTTCAAGCGTCTGCTATGGCCATATATGTTCTCTGCGGCTATTATTGCCTCGGCGACTTTTGCTCTGGATGCCTTCGTGATTCCTCCGGCCAATGTGAAGCGCATTGAGTACACCAACACCTACGTCAAGAACAAGCGCATAGAGGTGGGCAACAACATCATGCTGATGGTGGCCCCCGGCGAGATAGCCTATATGAGCCGTTACGACAGCAAGTCGAAGTCCGGGCAGCGGTTCTCCCTTGAGTCGTTTGACGACGACAAGCGACTCGTGTCAAGGCTCACGGCCGGCACCGTGGTGTGGGACACGCTGTATTCCTGGAAAGTGTACGACTACGTGATCCGCGACTTCAACGGCCAGCGCGAGCGTATCACCCGCGGCGTTGAGCTCGACACCATGATCCCCTTCGAGCCGCGTGACTTCCTTATTTCATCTACAGATCACCAGATACTTACCACCCCCCAGCTCAAGGCATATATCGACCGCCAGAAAGAGCGCGGCGTGGCCAACATCCAGTCGTTCGAGGTAGAGTACTACCGACGTTTTGCGATGACGGCAGCGGCGTTTATCCTTACAATTATTGGCATGTCCCTGTCGTCGCGCAAAGTGAAAGGCGGCATGGGCCTGAACATCGGCATTGGTCTGGTGCTCAGCTTCAGCTACATACTGTTCATGACCATCACGCAGGCCTTCGCAGTGTCTGACATCACGTCGCCGATGGTG
Organism: uncultured Bacteroides sp.; assembly: GCA_964606815.1. Classification (GTDB taxonomy): domain Bacteria; phylum Bacteroidota; class Bacteroidia; order Bacteroidales; family Muribaculaceae; genus CAG-873. The sequence goes on from CAZSHV010000034.1 coordinate 8,510, forward strand.
GCCATGTGGATTCCTAATATGATATTCACGGTGATAGCCATTGTGCTTTACCGTCGCAACGCTTCACGCTGATGTCTGCCTCTGACACTATGCCTGATGTGCGCTATCCGTCGCGGTTCGTCGAGGTGATCGTGCCTCTGCCGCTCGACGGCCCCTTCACCTACCGTATTCCCGACCATATCACCGCTCCCGTAGGGCCTGGCAGCCGTGTCATCGTGTCCTTTGGCAAGCGCAGATTCTACACCGGTCTGGTGCGAGGCTTCGTGGCCGACCCCGCAATGTCCCCCACTCCGCTCCCTCTGGAGATTAAGGATATAATAAGCGTGCTCGACCCCGAGCCCATCGTGCGGCATCCGCAGCTTAAGCACTGGGAGTGGATCGCGCAGTACTATCTGTGTTCGCTGGGCGATGTCTATAAGGCGGCTGTGCCGGCCGGGCTTAAAATCGAGAGCGAGACAAATTTCGAGGTAAACCCGGACTTCGACATCGATGCTTCGCCATTTACCGAGAAGCAGGCCCAAATATTGGCTCTTCTAAGGGAGAAAGGCAAGCTCACCGCTGCCCAGATTTCAAAAGCCCTGAAGGTGGCGGACATCACCCCTACCCTTCAGCGCTTGGTCGACGCGGGGCTCATACTGCTTTGCGAGTCTCTTTCCGAGAACTACAGACCCAAGACTCTGAAGCTCGTCAAGTTGGCTATTCCGCGCTATGACGACGAGGCTCTTCGCTCTGCTTTTGCTGCAGTGAAAAGTGCTAAAAAGCAGGAGCTTATGCTTCAGACGTTAATCCACTTGTCGAAGTTTACCTTGCAAGGCGTACCTATCGTCGAGGTGCAGCAGAGCGAGCTTTTAGAGAAGACAAAACTTACTGCTCCAATCCTTAAAGCCCTGCGCGACAAGGGCATTGTGGAGACCTATGCGAAGAAAATCTCACGCTTCAGCCCGCTTGGGCTTTCCACACAGCCCCTCCCCACACTCTCAACAGCGCAATCCACGGCTTTAAACCAGATTCACCATTCTTGGTTTGAGAAGCAAGTGACGCTGCTTCGCGGAGTCACATCCTCTGGCAAGACCGAGGTGTACATGCACCTTATCGACTACGCATTGTCGCAGCGCACCAGTGCTTTGCTTCTTGTTCCGGAGATAGCCCTCACCACGCAGCTGACGGAGAGAATGCAGCGCGTGTTTGGCGACCGTGTGGTCATATACCACTCCAAATTCACTGACAACGAGCGCGTGGACATCTGGCGCAAGGTGCAGCAGGCAGCAGAACCGCAGCTTATCATCGGTGCCCGAAGCGCGATCTTCCTTCCCTTCTCCAAGCTGGGCCTCGTGATTGTGGACGAGGAGCATGAGCCTTCATACAAACAGACCGACCCGGCACCCCGCTACAACGGCCGCGACTCGGCCATAGTCCTCGCGGCCATGCATGGCGCAAAGACGCTGTTAGGAAGCGCGACACCAGCCATTGAGACCTACTATAAGGCGCAGACCGGCAAATACGGCCTTGTGGAGCTCACTGAGCGCTACGCTGGAGCGCAGCTGCCGAAGGTGGAGCTGGTGGATATGGCCACGGAGAGCAAGAAGAAGGCCGTCGACGGCCCCTTCGCGTTCCGCACAGTGGCGGCAATACGCGAGGCGTTGGAAGGCGGGAGGCAGGCCATTGTGTTCAACAACCGCAGAGGCTTCGCGCCCATAGCCAGGTGCACCCGCTGCGAATACATACCCCGCTGTCTTTACTGCGACGTGTCGCTCACCTACCACCGCGACATACATCAGTTGGTGTGCCACTACTGCGGCACGCGCTACCCGATGCCTGACATCTGCCCCAACTGCAAGGAGCCAGCCATGCGAGTAGTGGGATATGGCACAGAGCGAATCGAAGACGATGTGGAGCGCTGCTTCCCACAGGCTCGCACGCTGCGCATGGACCTTGACACCACACGCTCGCGCGCCAGCTACGACCGCATTATCTCAACGTTCTCGCAAGGGGGCGCGGATATCCTCGTGGGCACGCAGATGGTGACGAAAGGCCTGAATTTCACCGGCGTGGAGGTTGTGGCCGTGGTTGATGCAGACCGCGTGATAAACTACCCCGACTTCCGATCAGCTGAGCGAGCTTTCAACATGCTCTCGCAGGTGTCGGGCCGAGCCGGACGCAGGGCCGAGGATACAGGCCGAGTGTTGGTGCAGACTCGCACCCCCGACCACCCCATATTTAAATACGTCATCACCCACGACTACCCAGGCTTCTACGCCATGGAGCTTGAGGAGCGGCGCACGTTCAGCTACCCGCCATTCTCCCGTGTGATTCTCATCACCCTCAAGCACCGCGACGCTGCGGCCATTGACACCTTTGCCTCGGCATTCGGCCAGCGGCTTCGCGATCTCTTCGGCACGCGCGTGAGCGGCCCGGCTGCCCCTGCCGTGGCCCGCGTTAACTCCCTGCATATACGCAAGATCATGCTGCGAGTTGAGCTTGAGGCTTCGATGACCAAGGTGAAGGACATCCTCCGAACCGAACACGCGGCCATGAGCAAGATGCCCTTGTTTTCAGCCCTTATCGTGCAATACGACGTTGATCCGTACTAAATCGAGTACAACAAAATACTCACTTTTAAGGGCGGTGGTCCTTGCAACTCCGCGCATTATTGAGTAAATTCGCGACATTATTAAGCTATGGCAACCTCAGCACCTCTTATATCTCCGCTTACAGCCGCCGAGCGCAAGTCGCTCGCCTCGCTGGCCACGTCCAAAGGCCGTCGCGAACTGGGCATGTTTATGGCGCAGGGCACCAAATGCGTGCTCGACACCTTGGGGCATTTCCCCCTTTGTCGTCTCTTGGCCACCTCGGCATGGGTAGAAGAGCATGGCTTGCAGCAGCAGGTTACTGTGGTTAAACGTGCAGATATAGAGAGAATTACAACTCTTACAACTGCTCCCGATGTAATCGCTGTCTACGAGTTGCCCGCACCTCAAGCACCCGACCTTAGCGGCCTGGTGCTCGCACTTGACAGAATTCAAGACCCCGGCAATCTCGGCACTATCATGCGAGCGGCCGACTGGATGGGCGTGCGTCAAATCATCGCTACGACCGACACTGTAGACTGTTTCTCACCCAAAGCTGTGCAAGCCACCATGGGGGCTATTTCGCGCGTCAGGGTAAGCTATGTCAACCTCCCCGAGGCACTTTCTGCGCACGGCAACGTCTACGGAACATTCCTCGATGGCGAGAACCTGTACACTTCTCCCCTCCCCAACCCCGACCGGTGTATTATAGTGCTGGGAAACGAAGGCAGCGGCATCAGCGACGAAGTGGCGGCGGCTGTTGACCATCGAATCACCATCCCGGCCTTTCCCGCGGGCGCGGAGACGTCTGAGTCGCTAAACGTAGGCGTGGCTGCTGCAATAACAATGGCTGAATTTCGTCGTAGAATTATCTCACAGTAATGGCTGTAAAAAGTAAATCAATATGGGTTTGCTCGGCGTGCGGCAACGAATCCCCGCGCTGGGAGGGCCGCTGCCCGGCATGCGGCGAGTGGAACACTCTCGTTGAAGAGCGCGTGAGCAAAAAGACCGCGTCGTCCTCCGGCTCTCGTCAACGACAGAGCTCGCAGGCAAAGCCTGTGGCTATTGACGACATACAGGCTGGCCAGGAGAAACGCATCAAGATGCCCTCGCAGGAGCTTAATCGCGTGCTCGGAGGCGGCCTTGTGCAAGGCTCTATCATCCTTCTGGGCGGCGAGCCCGGCATTGGCAAGTCCACGCTCGTGCTTCAGAATCTGTTGGCCATCAAGTCGAAGACAATTCTCTACGTCTCTGGCGAGGAAAGCCAGACGCAGATAAAAATGCGAGCAGACCGCATAGGCCGCGGCAGCACTAACTGCTTCATACTCAGTGAGACATCGCTTGAAAACGTCTTCACGCAGATTGACAACAGCAACCCCGGCATCGTGGTGATAGACTCTATTCAGACCATCATGACCGACGAGCTGGAGTCAACGGCCGGAAGCGTGGGGCAGGTGCGCGAATGCGCTGCCCGACTGCAGCAGTATGCCAAGCAGAGCGGCGTGCCGGTGGTGCTCATTGGTCATATTACCAAGGAAGGCTCAATTGCCGGACCGAAGGTGCTAGAGCATATCGTCGACGCTGTGCTTCGTTTCGAGGGCGACCGTCAGGGACTCTACCGCATACTCCGCCCTATCAAAAACCGCTTCGGTAGCACCTCAGAGCTGGGTATTTACGAAATGCAACGTCAGGGGCTGCGCGAGGTCACAGACCCCAACGAAATGCTGCTCTCCCATCGAGGCGACCGCCTTTCGGGCATAGCAGTGGGTGTGGCTGTCGAGGGTAGCAGACCGCTGCTTATCGAGACGCAGGCCCTGGTCAGCTCCGCGGCATACGGCACTCCCCAGCGATCGGTGACGGGCTTCGACCAGCGGCGTATGAACATGCTTCTCGCTGTGCTCGAAAAGCGTGCTGGCTTCAAGCTGGCAGCTAAGGATGTCTTCCTCAACATTGCCGGAGGTCTGAAGGTGAGCGACCCCGCGCTGGACCTGGCTGTGATTTCGGCTATACTATCATCCAACTTCGACGCTGCTTTGCCCGAGCGCACATGCTTCACCGGCGAGGTGGGCCTATCCGGCGAGATACGAGCCGTGAGCCGCATCGAGCAGCGCGTGCAGGAGGCGGCCAAGCTGGGCATGGACACGATACTGATTCCTGCCGGCAACCTCAAGGGCGCGGCCCCAGACCAGTTCGGCATTAAGATTCTGGAAGTAAGCAAGGTGGAAGATGCCCTGCGTTTCCTTTTTGGTTGAATATACATTAACAACTAAATAACACCAATCATGAAGAAAATTATCCTTTTTCTCTCCATGGCCGTGGCTGTGATGGTCATGGCATCATGCGGCAACAAAGCTGCGGAGCAGGAGCAAGCCGAAGACGCTCCCATGAGCGTAGACTCGCTCATCGCCAACGCCGACATGTATGTCGACTCAGTGGTTACCTTCGAGGGCGTGTGCTCCCACACCTGCGCTCACGGCGCCACCAAGATGTTCGTCATCGGCAACGAAGAGGGCAAGAGCATGCGCGTGGAGGCCGGCGAACTCGGCTCCTTCGACGAGAAGGTGGTGCACAACCCCGTCATCGTCACCGGCACCGTGGTTGAGGAGCGTCTCGACGAGGCTGCTCTCGCTCAGTGGGAAGAGCAAATCAAAGCCAAGGCTGCCGAGGAGCATGGCAACGGCGAGGAAGGCTGCGACCACGAGAAAACCAACCGCGGCGTGAAGGCCAACACCATGGCCGACCAAATCGCTGAATACCGCGCGCGCATCGCAGAGCGCGACTCTGTCGAAGGCAAACCCTATCTGTCCTTCTACTACGTGGTGGCGCAGAAATATGACGTCGCAGAGTAACCAACACCACAATCCGAGCCGAGGGTGGAGACACATGTTCATGTATCTCCACCGCCAGCTCGGCTTTTTCTTTGCCGGAATAGTAATCGTTTACGCAGTCTCCGGCATCGCTCTCAATCACCGTAAAAGCTTCAACCCCGCGCATAGCGTAGAGCAGAAAGAATTTAGCATTCCAGCATACCTCAGCCTCACTCCCGACGCTCTCGCTCCCGAAAGCCTCGACCGCATAGTGGAGCTTGCTGGCTGCGATGGCAAGTACACCAAGCACTATCAGTCGGGCAATAACATCAAAATTCTGCTAAAAGGTGGATCGTCTATCACCGTAGACGCTTCAACACGTGTGGCCCGTGCGGAGATATGGCACGAACGACCGGTGCTAAGCACATTCACAAAGCTGCACTACAACCCCGGCAGCTGGTGGACAGCGTTCAGCGACGTCTTTGCCGTGAGCCTTATTATCGTCACAGTCACCGGCCTCTTCATTGTGCGCGGCCGCAAGGGCATGTGGGGCGTGGGTGGCTTCCTCTTCCTGCTCGGATGCTTGGTGCCCGTTCTATTTCTTATGTTTTAATGAGCAAGCGCAATGACTTGATGCTTGTGGAGCGCGTGTCGCTCTGGATTTTCGCCATTGCGCTCGTTATAGCCTGCGCAGCCTACGGGGTGCGCAGATGCAGCGAGGAGGCACGCATAAGCGAAAGCGTTCCCCAGCTCGTCCTTACCACAGACACCGCCACGACGACCACCGACACTGTCAAAGTCAACAACAAATCCAAAGGCAAGAAAAAGAAAAAGCCCGCCAATTCAGCCAAGCCCGTCACACGCGACTACGTCAACGAAACCCTCTGACGCCCCTTCTAAGATGGTGGGTGGGGTGGGCAGTGGACAATGGACAGAGGTTAAACACCAGTGATTCAGCGTGTTAAATGTCCAAAATTGTCCACTCGCTGATTATCAGACTATTACAATATTGATAACGATCTCAATATCCCCTCGATTGTGCACCTACAGACCCCGATGAGGAATCTCGTATACACCCTTCTAATATTTACCGCGTGCTTTATTGCATCGTGCTCGCACCGCGATGCGCATTATAATAATGTGTTGGACCAGGCGGAGTCCTTGCTGTACAACCATAAGGACAGCGCAATGACCCTCCTGGCTTCGATTGAGCCTACTGAGCTAACTACGGACTCTCTACGGGCCAAGTACTATTATCTTCAGGCCTGGGGACACATGCGGCAGAACCGCTCCATGATTGCCGACTCGCTGATCACCTTCGCTCATGACTATTACCGGGGCGGAGACGTGACTCGCGACATGCGCAGCGGCACAGCCTGTGCCTGGTATAAATTCTGGGTGGGTGACACCCCCGGTGCCATCGCAATGCTCGACTCGCTGTGTCAGCTCCAGGGCGTGCCCGACTCTCTTATGAAGCAGACGCTGCGCGTGCGCTCTCTCTTAGGCGCGGCGGAGTATCAGGGCGTGACGCTGATACCTATCGCAAAGCGACTTATGAGCATGGAGACGGACGAAAAGGGCAAAGTAGAGGCTAAATACGTTTTGGTGAGCGCATATGAGTACGCCGGGAAAATGGATTCCGCCCTGCTCCTCACTGATGAGATTATTGGCTACGCTCGGGATCGGCGCTTGGGCGGCGTACACTTCCAAATGTGCCTGGAGCGGGCTATGATTCTGACAGAGCTTGGCCGTTATGCGGAAAGCGAAGCGGAGATTGACCATATCTTTGACAATTCTGGGCCTGACAACGGAGCAGCTGACCACCTGCACCTATTTCGCGCCATTAACGCTCTGAACACTGGCGATGTAGAGCGTGCGGCAAAGGAAATCGCCATCGCCGACAGCTTGGCCGTGAATCTTCGTCAAGACGACGCTTCTTACTTCCGAAACTACAGCAATCTCCTTCACACCATGATAGACTTCAAACGCGGAGGCAAGTTTAAGCTCGAGCACGTTAACGGACTCAACAATCGCCAGCGCGAGCAGTTCAACCGCATGAAGGCCTCGCAATGGGAGTCGGAGCGCGGGGCTGTGGAGCAGCAGAGCCGTGCCCTGGCACTGAAGGCGGAGAGCCAAAGGAAGACCTTGATTATACTCGTTATAGCCCTGGTGAGCGTGCTCATGCTCGCGGCAGCGGCTTTAATAATCCGTCATCGCAGACAGCGAGAGCTGGAGAATGAAGAGCGCGTGGAGGCCCTGCAGAAGATGGTGGATGAGCTGCAGTCGTCCCAGTCAGCACCACCATCCGCAGATAGTACGCCTGCTGCCTTGCGAAGGGCGATGTTGCAGCAGTTAGGCATCATCAAAATGGTGGCGGAGACGCCCACGGAGCAGAACCGAGAGATGCTGCGCAAGATATCGTCAATCGAAAGCGACACGGCCGGCGAGCTTGTGAATTGGGACAATGTCTTCGACCTAATCAACAACCTCTACGGCGGATTCTACGACAAGATACACGCTCGCTTCGGCCATACGCTCGTGCCGAAAGAAGAACAGATAATCGTGCTCATGCTGGCCGGATTCTCGACAAAAGAGATTAGCGTGATCACATCTCAAAGCACGGCCACGATCTACGTGCGCAAATCGTCAATTAGGAAAAAGCTCGGAGTGCCGGAGAAGGAGGATATCGTGAGATTCCTTACCTAAGACCCATTAAGGCCGAAGAACAGCATATTTAGATTTTTAAGAAGCGCAGCCTCTGATAATCAGCGGGTTGCGCTTTTGTTTTTAAGACTATTGTATTTGGGGTTAAGATAGGTTTAGACATAATTTTGCATCAGCAAAACCAATAAAACTGATGCAATTATGAAACGAAAAATTTCAATCGCAGCCGTCATTTTAGTGATGGCATGCATGGTCCTCACGCACGGGGCATGCAACATGGGCAGCGGAGATGCCCGGGAGCGCAACATCGAAAACGCCACGCTCGCACGCTTGGACTCAGTGGCCGGGGTGCGATTCATTGGCCTGTCGGACACTCACGTGCTTGAGGATGGCCGATTCCAGGCGGTGGTGATTTACATCGCACCCGACTCGGTTGGCAACGACACGGAACGCAACGCGCGGGTGGTGACCAACAACACCGGCACCGAAATCATCACATGGGAGGCTCTAAACACCCAGGTGCTCACCGACGCAAAGCAAAAGGTGGCAGAGAAATTAGAGGAAAAAGGCATTGACCTCGACCCCAGCCTCATCGACGCGCTAATTGAGTTAAAAAGATAAGCTATGAAACAGATTATTGCGATTCTTCTTGCCCTCGCGGCAATAGCTTCGGCATATGGCCGAGAAGTGACAGGAACAGTGGTGGGCGAAGACAACAGTCCGCTTGACTACGTGAACGTGGTGCTATATCGCGACTCCGCATTCGTGGCCGGCGCAATCACCGACGCCGATGGCCGATTCTCTATAGTTACGGATGCGCAGGGAGGATTGACCGCAAAGGTGGCTTATATTGGTTATGCCACATACGCGGCAGAAGTGCCCGCATCGGGAGCCTTGGGCATAATACACCTCACGCCTGCGGCAACGCAGCTTGGCGAGGTGGTGGTGAGTAACACACGCCCGTCTACCACGATGAAGGGCAACGCACTGGTGACCAATGTGGAGGGCAGCGCGCTCGCCATAGCTGGGACGGCCAACGATGTGCTGGCGAAGGTGCCTATGGTCATCGACAATGGCGGCGCGCTGGAGGTGTTCGGCAAAGGTGCTCCGGAAATCTACATCAACGGCCGCAAAGTGGTGGACAAGCAGGAGCTATCGCAGCTCAATTCGCAGGATATCAAGAATGTGGAGGTGATTTCCAACCCCGGAGCGGCGTATGCAGCCGACGTGAAGTCTGTGATACGCATTCGCACCAAGCCTCCGAAAGGCGACGGCTGGAGCGGCACATTGCGCACCGACAACGGATTCGTCCGAGACTTCCGCACAGGTAACACCGTCGACATCAAATACCGCACGGCAGGGCTTGAAGTCTTCGCTAACTACGGATGGTGGCACGGCCACAACTATACCGACAGACTCGATGAAATGACCACCACCACACCGGCGGGCGTCTATGTGCAAAAGATTCACTCTGACTGGAAAGAGCGATATAACGATATGAACGGTAAGCTCGGTTTCTCTTGGCTTATCAACGACCGCCATAGCGTGGGCGCATACTATCGCAACGGCTGGAACCGACATTACATGACGGGCGATAACCCCACCGAGGTGTGGCTCAATGGCTCGATGATAGATCAGATACACACTGATATGGACAACCGGTCAAACACCCTGCCTCTGCATTTGGCAAATGCGTACTACAACGGCACAGTGGGCAGATTGGGCATCACATTCGACGCTACCTACCTCAGAACAAAGCAGCGACAAAACTCCTACAACGACGAAACCGCTGACCTCGGCGACGACCGTGTGGTCACAATTTCTTCCACTAACCGCAACCGCATGGTGGCGGAAAAGTTAGTGCTCAGCTATCCCCTTTGGCGGGGTCAAATAGAGGTGGGCGAGGAATACACCAACTCTTCATCGTCTAATACCTCATCGGCCAACATCGCCGAGATCTCGAATGCCGAAAACACCGTGAAAGAGTGCAACATGGCAGCATTCATGGAGCTTGGTCAGCAATTCGGACGATTCAGCGTTGGTGTGGGTCTACGATACGAGCACGTTAATTTCAGATACTATGAAATGGGCCTCCTGAGCGAGGGGCAAAGCAAGACGTATGACAACATCTTCCCGACGGTCAACTTAGCTGCGCAGTTCGGGCCTGTGCGCATGGGGCTGAACTACACCGACAAGACGGTGCGTCCCGGCTATGGCAACCTCGACGCTACTGTTTCGTATATCAACCGCCTAACCTACGAAACCGGCAACCCTCTGCTCAAGCCCACCAAGCTCCAGACAGTGGAGTACATGGCGCAGTGGCGACAGTACTTCGTCCAGCTATCGTACACACACTTCAAGGACGGCGTCTACAACATCACCGAGCCTTATGGCGCTGAAGGCGAAGCGACAATTATCCGCACAGCTAACCTCGACCATAGGAACTATTTCCAGGCCTTCGCAGGCGCACAGTTCAATGTAGGAATCTGGCAACCGCGCGTCAACGTGGGTATGTCGAAGCAATGGCTCACGCTTCCCGTCAACGGACAACCCATGAAGATGAATACACCAGGGTTTATGATTCAATGGCAGAACGCTGTGCATATGCCCTTTGACATCTGGCTCAACGTTGACGCGCAATTGATGACCAAGACATGGGATTGCAATATGAAGCTCGCTAACACTCCATGGCACATCAACGCGAAGGTTTATAAGGGATTCATGAACAACAGCCTTGGCGTAACTTTCGAAGCCAACGATCTGTTTAACTCCGCAAAGAGAGATGCCCTGCTGTGCAGCGACGCCGTACAGATAGCGCAGAAGAACTACACGTTCGGTCGCTCGGTTATGCTCACCGTGCAGTATCGCTTCAACACCACCCGCGACCGATACCGCGGCACCGGCGCAGGCACCACCGAGCAATCGCGCTTCTGACCCGTCTTTCGAAAAATGGTGGGTGGGGCGGGCAGTGGACAATGGACAGGGGTTAAACACCAGTGGTTCAAGATGTTAAGTGTCTAAAACCGTCCATTGATTGATTATCAGCGGGTTAGCACGATAGAACCCCAAAATTCCCGAATAGTAGGTCGCTCGGTCGAAGCGGCCGCGGGTTAGTACGGGCGAGGCAATCCGTCCGGCGGCCATTTCGGCGGTCGCCACAGGTGGCGACCCTACAGCTAACGCATTGACAGCTTTGGCGTTATCGGGGCTGCAACGTGGTACAGCACTACGTGCGGAGGCTTTCGGCCTCCGAACGATCGCCTCTCGGCGGCCGCAACGAACTTGCGGGCATGCAATATGGGGAAACCATGGCGTGGTCGGGTGGGCGCGGGGCGCAACGACCACGTCAACGTCGACCACCACGGCGGCGGCGGCAGCAGGGTGTTTTTTGGGTTGGAGGGTGACGCCGGGAGTTGT
>CAZSHV010000035.1:0-19819 GCA_964606815.1 uncultured Bacteroides sp.
GCATCAAAGGCCACCGCTCCGTCGGCGGCTTCCGCGCCTCGCTCTACAACGCCCTGCCCATCTCCTCCGTCCGCGTCCTCGTCGACGCCATGCGCGACTTCGAAGCCAAACACTAACCCCCGCCGCCATGAACATCCTTGTAGCCACCGAGAAGCCCTTCGCCGCCCCCGCCGTGGAGGGCATACGCCAGGTCTGCGCCGAAGCCGGCTTTGACCTCACGCTCCTCGAGAAATATACCACCCGCCAGCAGCTCCTCGACGCCGTCGCCACCGCCGACGCCCTCATCGTGCGCTCCGACATCGTCGACGCCGAGGTCATCGCCGCAGCCCCCCGCCTGCGCGTCATCGTCCGCGCCGGTGCCGGATACGACAACATCGACCTCGCTGCCGCCACAGCCCGCGGCATCGTCGTAGAGAACACCCCCGGCCAGAACTCCAACGCCGTCGCCGAGCTCGTCTTCGGCCTCGCCGTCATGGCTGCCCGCAATATGTACGCCGGCACCTCCGGCACCGAGCTGCGAGGCAAGCACCTCGGCATCCACGCCTTCGGCCAGGTCGGACGCCGCGTCGCCGCCATCGCCCAAGGCTTCGGCATGGCCGTCTCAGCCCTCGACCCCTACTGCCCCTCCCAGGTCATGGAGCAAGCCGGAGTCACCCCCGTGCAGACCGTCGAAGAGCTCTATGCTGGCAACGACGTCGTCTCCCTCCACATCCCCGCCACCGCCGAGACCCGCGGCTCCGTGGGCTACGACCTCATCACCCGCCTGCCCCACGGCGGACTGCTCATCAACACAGCCCGCAAAGAGGTCATCGACGAGGCGGGCCTGAAGCGCGCTCTCGCCGACCGCCCCGACATCAAATACGTCGCCGACATCAAGCCCGACAACGCCGCCGAGCTCCTCGAGCTCTACCCTGGCCGCGTCTTCTTCACCCCCAAGAAGATGGGCGCCCAGACCGCCGAAGCCAACATCAACGCCGGCATCGCCGCCGCCCGCCAAGCCGCCTCCTACCTCACCACCGGCACCCCATCTTTCCAAGTGAACCGCTAACGCCAATTCATAATTCATAATTCATAATTCTTGCCAGAGGCAAGCGCTACGCGATAACTTGGCTTCGTCAAGCGCTTGCGCGATAACATAATGCATAATTATCCCCCGAGATGATTATGCATTTTTCTTTTTTATGTATGAAAGCACAGTGTGATAATCAAATTCTGGTGAAAAGTAAAGCCTTCGCCCTGCGTATAGTGAAACTATATCGATTCCTTTGCGAGGAAAAACGCGAATATGTGCTCTCCAAACAGCTGCTGCGCTCAGGCACCAGCATAGGAGCTAACGTCAAAGAAGCCATACGCGCCATTAGCCGTGCCGATTTCCGCCACAAACTCAACATCTCGTTAAAAGAAGCCAGCGAGACCGAATATTGGCTTGAGCTGATTGGTGAGTCAGGTCTGCTCAGTGAAAATCAATACCAAAGCATTCTCGCTGACTGCCGCGAGCTTCTTAAGCTTCTCGTCTCCATCGTGAAAACCACGAGCCAAACCCTCAAGTAATACCCCCTCAACCTATAAATAAACTTAATTATGAATTATGTATTATGTATTATGAATTAAAAAAGCTTAATTATGAATTATGAATTATGAATTATGAATTAAAAAGCCTATCTTTGTACGCTTTTTCCGGGGCTGACTGGTTTTGACAGCGTGAAGAAGCGATGCGTAAGCGTGCAGAGCAGCGATGCCGGGACTCTTTAATCCCTGACATCAAAATTCTAAATGGCGAAAACAACTACGCTCTCGCTGCTTGATTGAAGTATAGTAGATCAGCTTAATCCGCGCAACAGTTGCGCAGGACGAGACATCGCCCGATTGTCCTGGTTCCGAGACTAATCGACAAGGCGGTGCAGCTAAATCGGAAATAGGGCAGGCCCAGCCTCGAGGCCCGCCCGAAGCTCAAGAGGCTAAGGCAGCGGTTGGACGTCCCTTCCTGCCGCCGTTCGAAAACCAAGAGGAGACTACGCACGTAGAAAGCGCCTCGATTCCGCGTTTGGACGAGGGTTCAAACCCCTCCAGCTCCACCCCGCCGGGCGCGGGCCTGTCCCCCAGGCCCGCCTCCGCTCCCGGCCGACACACATCAATAATATATAAATCTTTAATACCAATCCCCATAACCATCAAAATCCACCCGCCACAACCAAATTTCCCCCATTTGTAGAGCCGCTTCGTTGCTGCCGAGTTAGCACAAACGACAAGAAGCAAATCGTAGGGCCGAATGGTCTGTTCGGCCGCCGTTCCCAATGACGGCGACGCGAATATGATACGCCACCCCTTATACCACTTCTTACTTATTACCTTACTTTCCCCCTGCGGAGGCCCCGCCTCCGAACGTTCCCCCACTATTGTGTCCCCTAATTCATTAATTCAACCTTCGCGCAAGCACTTGCCTCTGGCAAGTTATCGCGAAGCGCTTGGCGAAGCCAAGTTATCGCGAAGCGCTTGCCTCTGGCAAGAATTATGCATTATGTCATCGCGCAAGCGCTTGCCTCTGGCAAGTTATCGCGAAGCGCTTGGCGAAGCCAAGAATTAAGAATTATGTCATCGCGAAGCGCTTGCCTCTGGCAAGGCTTATGAATTATAAATTATGTCATCGCGAAGCTCCTGGCGCAGCCAATAATTATGAATTATGAATTCTGTCATCGCGAAGCGCTTGGCGAAGCCAAGAATTATGAATTGACTAATTAACTACTGTTAAATAACATTAATTCTATAGACGTTTAAGGAAAAACGCTGTAACTTTGCGGTGCGCTATACCCCCGTATAGCACCCCTGACAGCCAAAATCGACCTTGCGGCGGGCTATAAGCCTTTGCCTCGAGGCCATAATTCGCTGAAAAACTATCATGAAAACTAATCATTTAATAATAATTCTTTAATACCAATCTATGAACATGAGAAAGAAATTGCTTTTCGTTCTCCTGACGATGTTCTGTGGTTGCTTCCTGGTCCCGCCATCGGCGGCTGCTTTCACGTGGGATATTATCCCATATGATGTGAGCGATAGTGATCATGGTATATCGCACGGCACAAAGATTAAAGACGGCATTGTCTTCAATCAAGCCTCAGGCTACAATGAGCATGTGTTTAAATTCGCCAGGGACGGCCAAAGCGAAATGTGGTTCCTGGTTTACCGAGGAGGTGACAACAATCAGATAGTTGCCCCATCGAAGTTTAATCTTAATGTATGGCAGCCCGCTTCCACAAAAGGAGGTGGCACATGGGGCGTGCGAGGCCTTACCCCGAATCACACTTACGCCTGGCAGATTAATGATGCCAAAAGTCAGCTCCGCGTTGTGGAAGCTGTTAACCTCTATGTGCAGGGTAACGATAATAAATGGTACTGCAAAGCAACCCTTACCCCAAATACAGAAGGTAAATACGTAATGACGGACTATGTTGAGATTCCCTCTGGTTCGTACTTCGTATTCGGCAAGGTTTATAATAACCCTTCCACTGGTTGCAAATGGGACGACATCGCCACGACCTACTATCCTAACCAAGGGTCGGATAAGGAAGTCGGTTCCGGCCTGACTGAGTTCGGCATCAGCACCTCCACCACCAGAGCTTGGCTGGCCACAGAGGACCTCAAGGTGAAGATCACTCTTGACACCGCCAATAACAAGGCTCTCTTTGACCACAACACGATGTCTCGCTGCGCAGATCCCACATTCTCGCCTGACGGAGGCACCTTTGATAGTAAACAAAAAGTTACTATTAACTGCGCCAATACGGAGGCCACTATTTACTATACCACAGATGGTAGTATACCTACTAAGGATAGTGACAATATCTCCCCTGGTGAAAAAGTCACCATTGAGAGTTCCTGCACTCTTAAGGCTATCGCAATGTGCGATGGCTACAGCAACAGCGGAGTAAAAGAAGCAGATTTTAAAATAGTAAGGAATGCGAGCTACACCATTTTCGTCAAAGACGAGATAGGCTGGCCTGCTGTTCAGGCATGGATTCACGGCAATGGTGAGTCCGGAACGCATGTAGACGGTGTTTGTGTAGATAAAACAAACAAGATCTACATGATTAAATTCTCTACTGTAGCTAACCAAGTAATGTTCCGCAGCGACGGTGATTGGAATAACCAGACTGCCGGTAGTGCCGATCTCGTTAACCGTGCCTTATATACTATCAGCGGTTCCTCTGGCAAGAATGCCACAGTAACCAAAACTCAGGACAACTATTCGCTTAAGTGCGCAAATCCTGTGTTCTCCCCTGCTAATGGTTTCAAATTTGTTGGCACAACAAATGTGACTCTGACTTGCGCCACAGAAGGTGCAACTATTATGTATGCCACAGATCCTGATGACCTGCCTGATGCAGGTGAAGTATATTCGGCTCCGTTCACCACTTCAAATTCGGGCACTTCGAAAAAATACTATGCTGTGGCTATTTATGATGGTCTCACAAATAGTGATATTGTAGCAGTTACATATACTCGTCAGACAAAAGAGACTGAGTATACAATATACGTCAAGATTCCATCAGCTTGGAACAATAGAGTGACGCTACAGCATTTCCAGCAATATCCCGAAGGCACTCAGATTACTGGAAATACTAACGTTAATGCCGTGCTCGTTGATGCTGGTCAGAGCATTTACGAAGTCACTTTCAAAGGTGTCTCCGATCTGTATGGTCGCTTCGTGTCGAATGTCTCTACTGGTACTCCCAAAACTTCCGATTTCAAAATCACCAATGGCGCACTCTATACCATCTCTGGTATGACCGGTAACGTGTACGTGCCTGAGGTATCCCCGAATTATAATTTTAAGCATACCTGTCAGAACCCCGTGTTCATCGTTAACGGTGTGCAGGGCACTTCGTTCAACATTTCCGATGTTACCAAGGTGACCATCCGCACCTCCACTCCTAACGCTAGCATCTATTATGAATATATGGATGGCGACACTGAAGTGGCTAACGAGGTAGTCGGCACAACTGACGAGAATGGTTCCTACATCGAACTCAACATTCCCATCACTGTGACTTCCCTCTCTGCAAGCGCACTCCGCACAGGCTATAATTCTTCCACCACTGTAAAGGCTAAGTTTACCTATATAAACCCCGCCGATAAGCAGTACTACCTGGTATTCTTTAATGCCAGTGCACCTATAGACCTCGGTACGCAAACTTTCACCGAAACCAAGCGTTATCGTATCCCTTGGAGCGTAAACGATCAGCGTTATGTAGTCGACCTCAAGAATGTTGCCGCCGGACATTGCGCTATCGTGATGGAGCTTGGAAGCGAGAAAACCCTTTATGGCCACGCTAAGGATGGCAACAATAGCTATAATATCGAGCCCGGTCATCATACCGATCTTCTCAAGAACTCCTACTCGCTGTATTATTATCCTAATGGCAAAAACGTACAGATCCAGCTTCTCGACAATGGTGACGACAGCAATGTGCACATGAACGTGATCCAGTTGCCCGATCCCATCCTCGCTAACCTTCCCCTCGCACCCCGCGACTTTGTGAAGGGTCCCAAGTACTTCCTCGTGGGCACTCGTCAGGGCGCATTCCAGCTCCAGCCCGAGTGGATGTTTGAAGAGGATGAAGCTGGCAACCTCGTGCTTGATGGTCGTTTCATGTACCCCGGCAAGTTCGCAGTGGCCCGCGTGGACAGCTACAACAACTACGCCCAGCATATCTACGATGTCTTCTATAGCGACAACTCTAATATTGAAGGCACCTCCGATGAATTCGGCCATGCCACCGCAAACATCGAATACAACAAGTATGCGCACCTGTACAATGCTCACGAAGGTCGTAATAAGGAAGGCAATCCCAAGATTTTCCAGCTTGACGGCTTCAACAACGGCAACTGGTTCAGCTTCGACAACGATCCAGCAAAAAGCGACGCTATCGGCACATGGTGCGAAAGCATCAAGCTCACCCTTGGCGAGCCTGACAACAAAGCTCTTCCCATTGTAAAGTCCGTTTCTTTCGACATCCAGAACGATATTAACACCCGCGCTCAGCACCGCGTCTTCCAGCTCGTTGGTGACAAGGTCTACAACGCTACCTACCACAACGGTGATGGTCAGCATAACACCATGCTCGCACCCAGCAATATGCCCGGTTGGCAGGAAGGCTACATCCAGTACGACGGCTATAACAAGCCCTACTTCGATGCCTACGGCGACTATATCTACTTCACCGGCTATTCTGACCGTGTGTTCAACAACGTCCGCAAGTCCATCTTCCGTATGGATCTCGGCGGCGGAGAATTCTCTGACTTCGACTCCGAGACTGTAACATTCGTTGACGCCAGCACCTTTACCGAGGACGAACTCAATGAAGACCCCTACCGCGAGTACTACAAGCACTTCACTGGCGGTAAGAAGACCATCCAGAACGGTCTCGTTGAAGCTCCCGAGGGTCTCAGAGGCAAGCCCACCTCTTACAAGTTCCGCATCTCTGGTCTTAACGCTGCTCATACCTCCGACGACTGGCACTGCTACGTCGTGAAGGACGCATGGATGGCCGGCGAGTTCAAGATTTGGACTGGTTGGGGCGGTTGCACCACCGGTGAGGACGGCGACGGCGGCACTTCCGCACGCTGGAACCACCTCAACGCTGGCTCTGCCACCGCAGGAGGTCTGTCCATTCCCTCTACTGGTTCCGACATTTTCGCTTCTCTCGATACAGACGATGAAAATGTTGCAGCCCTCGCTTCTTATCGCCTTTATGGTGACAGACAGGCTGGTTCTAACCTTGCTTTCCCTGAAAACGACCTTGTTTATTACAACCGCGTTATTCTCTGGTACAGCCCCAAACTCGGCACCAACGAGTGCGTGATCCAGTTCATCCAGGAGACCGCTTCCCCCACAATCGAGGCTTCTCTCCAGAGCGGCGTTGAGAAAAAGAACAAGGCTCAGTTCAAATGGAATCTTAACAACGCTGCCGCTACTGATGATACCCCCCTCAAGAGCTATACCATTGAGCGCTGGCGTATGGAGGAAGGCGGCCGTGAATACAACGACTTCGTAACTTCTGGCACATTCACCGACGCAGACAACACTGTTGCCAAATTCGCTGCCGCTCATCCCAATGGCATGCCTACCTACAAGGATGATGAGGAACTTGCAGCCGGTCAGTACTACTACAAGATTATCCTTACCTTCGGCGACGATTCCAAGAAAGAGAATTTCTCCAACCCCGTCTACGTTTACGATGACGCTGAGGTTGCATCCCCCATGTGCTCCATCACTCAGCTCATCCGTCTCGAGAAGGATGGCTTCGACTACATCAAAGCCAACACCTCTGCCTTCCAGGATGCGCAATTCGATTCTGATTACGGAACTGTCTTCTGTCTCACCTATCGTCCCGCTTCTGCTGGTGCCGACGCTCAGTACTATGCCCTCCGATACAAAGAAGGAAGCAATGAGATGAGTCCCGAATTCGCTTCCGTTACGCGTGAGCAGTATCGTGCGATTATCAACGATCCTTCCAAGTTCACTTGGACTGCATACTTCCTTGTTCGAGCTCTCGACCTCGACTTCTGGAACGATAACGTTGAGGAAGGCCAGTTTGGTAATAAGTTCCACGATGCCAATATTACGTCTCTCGTAGTGACTGATGTTCAGGATAGCAACAAGCCTTATACCACCGTTCCCGTTATTGTTGGCAATAAGGAATATATGGCCGCCTTCGTGAATCGCCGCGGTCTTCTCCGTCCTGGTGACATCGATGTTGTACTCAAATATGATGTTCAGTATGACGAGCAAGGCTCTGACATCCGTCACAATACTGCTACAATCAACTCTCGCGTAATGCCCGAGGTGCCCAAGCCTTTCTACCAAGGTTATGCTTACTCCTATCGCATCGATCCAGGTAACCCCATCACTACCTACATCAACAGCCGCGAGCCTGGACATCCCTTCTACACCGAGGAAGAAGTTGATGCTTCACAGGTTATAGTGACCATGAACACCCGCGATAGCCAAGGCACAACTCATGAGGTTCAAGTTGCAGAGTCCGACATGCAGGGTGCTCGTCACCTCGACGTAGTGTTCAGCATCGATCGTCCTAACGTTTCCCAGGCTATCTTCGAGAAGTATAATATCTTCTATGACGTTGAGTTCAGCACCGAGGTTGTTACTACTGGCACCGGTCTCGCTGACGCTCCCGCAGATCTCGAGCTCACAGACTTCTCTAAGTCCAATGGCTGGTATTATGATGCATCTGAGGCTGACACGGAATATGGTGAATCTCTCTACCACCTCACCGTAACCGATGTTCACCCCTATGCTTACGCTGTGCCCCGTCTCCAGATCAAGAATGTGGAGTACCGCAACGTTGATGGCAACGCTGAACACGTGCTCGCAGCCAACTATGGCTACGATATCGATGATATTGCTTACCAGTCGCCCCAGAAGTCATTCCAGATTGGTAGGGTCGGTCTCGGCGTGAACCACGGCAAGAGCGCTCTCATCACCAACGAGTACGGCCAGAAAGAGTATAAGGAGTATGGTCCTTGGACTTGGTATCTCGTTTCGCACACTGACTTCGAAGTCAATCCTGACGTTGATTTCGACAATACTAACGAATCCGATGCCCATGTCGCTACTGCTCCTTCTCTCTTCCAGGTTGAAATGACTGCCGACTATGCAACCAACAATCGCAGTGTGAACATTATCGTCCACGATCCTACGCATGTCGATTGTGACTCTGTTATGCGCGACGGGCTTAAATGGTTCGATTATGCATTGCCTGGCAAGAAACTTGGTACTCTTGGTTCTGAAGAGAGTGATTATAAGAAGCCTTCTTCTATCATCTTCACACCTGTGTACACCTTCGTTCGCAATGCAAGCGCAGACGGCAGCTATGGTTCAACTACTGCCAGCATCACCGAGCTTGTATATGCTGGCTCCAATACACCCACTCCCGCACAGATTCGTCGCCGCGCTGCTGGCGATGAGGATGCTGCTCCTGAAGAGCCCAACACTAAGTTCGTCCCCAATGATGAATACCTCACCCGCAATGATGACGGTACCTACACGTACAATGGTACTAACGGCGACGTGGTCCTCTACCGCGGTGCTTCTTCAACTTCCTCCGGTGCTAACAACACCGTGATGACCGGTATCGAGGATGTCATTGCCGACGGCGAAAGCTACGACGGTCCCGCCCAGTACTACAACCTCCAGGGCATCCAGGTGGCTAACCCCGAGCCCGGCCAGTTCTACATCAAGAAGGTCGGCAAGACTGCCACCAAGATCCGCTTCTAAAGAGCGCACAAACTGAATCCCCCAGCCTCCCGCCATAGAGGCTGCCCACCCACCAAGCCCGCGGCACCCCCGCGGGCTTTTTCCGTATCCCCCCGGCCGATTCCACCTATCGACAACGTTCGGGCATTTTCCCGCCGCGCTCCGGCGGGTTGTTTTCATGCAAACGCTATTTTCCACCTCCCCGCGACAACGTTCGGGCATTTGCCCGCTGCGCCCCGGCGGGGCGCATTTCGGCAGCCGTGGGTTGAAAACCCACGGCTCCCACAACCCCCACCCACTCCGTGGGTTCCGCTACACCTCGTCTCCCTTGTCGTTTTCCATTCCCCCCAACTTTTTGCTCTTTCCCATTTTTTTTGTAATTTTGCATGTTAATACCGCATTCTCATGACTGACCCTAATATATCTCCCTCTGCCCCGGACGCCCAGCCTCTCAAGCCAACCGTGCTTGACGCTGACGATGTCATACGCATGGTGCCCCGCCTTGCCGGCCACCGCGGCATGGTGGAGTGGGCCCTCAAGGCCCTGAGCGTCGACAAGGTCAACGACGTGCACTCCCGATTCTGCGACACCCCCGGCCCCGAGTTCGTGGCCCGCATGATCGAGGACTTCCGCCTGCGCCTGCGCATCGACAACGAGCAGGTGCTCGACAACCTCCCACAGGGGGCCTTCATCACCGTCAGCAACCACCCCTTCGGCGCCCTCGACGGCATCACGCTCATCCACCTCATCGCCAGCCGCAGGCCGGAGTACAAGGTGATGGTCAACATGGTGCTCAACATGATCTGGGCCATGCGCCCCAACTTCATAGCCGTCGACGCACTGGCCAGCGACGATCCCAAGAAGAAAGCCGTAAGCATGGCCGGCATCAAAGCCGCCATACAGCAGGTGCGCGACGGAAAGCCCATCGGCTTCTTCCCCGCTGGCGCCGTCAGCAAAATCAACTGGCGCGGCCGCCTGGAGGACCGCCAGTGGCAGCCCTCCATCATACGCCTGATCAAGCAGCTGCGCGTGCCCGTCATACCCATCTTCTTCCACGGCAGCAACAGCGCCTGGTTCAACTTCCTCGGCGTCGTGTCCTGGCAGCTGCGCACCCTGCGCCTCCCCGCCGAGGTGTTCCGCAAATGCGGCAAGGAAATCCACATCAGCGTGGGCGACCCCATCAGCGTCGAAGAACAGTTAGAACACAGCGCCACGGTGGAAGAGCTCGGCGCCTTCCTCCGCGCCAAAACCTACGAGCTGCGAAAATGGAAATAATCACCGACACCCCCGCCGCCGTCAGCCCCGAGGTGCAGCAAGTGAAGGCGCGCCTGGGCATCGTGGGCACCACCCCGGCGCTCAACGAGGCCGTGCAGCGCGCCCTGAAGGTGGCCCCCATCGACCTCAGCGTGCTCGTCACGGGCGAGAGCGGCACCGGCAAGGAATTCTTCCCCCAGATCATACACCTGCACAGCGCCCGCAAGCACGCCAAATACATCGCCGTAAACTGCGGCGCCATCCCCGAGGGCACCATCGACAGCGAGCTCTTCGGCCACGAGAAAGGCTCCTTCACCGGCGCCGTGGCGTCGCGCAAGGGATACTTCGAGGAGGCCGACGGAGGCACCATCTTCCTCGACGAGGTGGCCGAGCTGCCCCTCACCACCCAGGCCCGACTGCTGCGCGTGCTCGAGACGGGCGAATACCTCAAGGTGGGCTCCAGCACCGTGCAGAAGACCAACATCCGCGTCGTGGCCGCCACCAACGTCGACATGGCCCGCGCCGTGGCCGACGGCCGCTTCCGCGAAGACCTCTACTACCGCCTCAGCACCGTGCAGATCCACGTGCCCCCGCTGCGCGACCGCGGAATGGACATCCTGCTGCTCGCCCGCAAATTCGCCTTCGACTTCGCCGAGCGCTACCGCATGCCCCAGGTCTCGCTCTCGCAGGCCGCCCAGACCATGATGCTCGGCTACCGCTGGCCCGGCAACGTGCGCCAGCTCAAGAACGTGGTCGAGCAGATAGCCCTCTTCGAGGCCGGCCGCGAGGTCACCGCCGACATGCTGCGCCGCTACCTCCCCGCCGACGCCCCCGCCTCCGGCTCAACGGCCATGGCCGTGCACACCAGCGCCTACGAGCGCGAGCGCGAGATGCTCTTCAACATCATCTTCCGCATGCAGAAAGAGATCGGCGAGCTCCGCGCCATGATAGCCTCCGGCGCCCCCGCCCCGCAGCCCCCCGCCCGCCAGCTCGAAGCCCCCAGGCACGTCATCGACGTGCCGGCAGCCGAGGATCCGGCCGACTCGTCAGAGCCGGCCCCTAAAATAGCTAATTTGGCAAAAATAGCTAATGTAGCTAATTTAGCCGATGCTGAGGCCCCGTCATCGCTCGAAGACACCGAGCGCGAGGCCATACGCCGCGCCCTCGACCGCAACGACGGTCGCCGCAAGGAGACGGCCCGCGAGCTAAACATCTCAGAACGTACCCTTTACCGCAAAATCAAAGAATATGGGTTGGAGTAAAATCATCACGGCTCGCATCGCCGCCCTCGTCTTCATGCTCGTGTCCGCGGCTGCCTGGCAGGGATGCTCGATCAGCTATACCCTCAACGGCGCCCCGATAGACTATAACCTGTACCGCACTATCTCCGTCAGCCAGTTCCCCATCCGTGCCGCACTCGTGTACCCGCCCCTGCAGCAGATGTTCGAGAACGAGCTCCTGGACTACATCACCCGCAACACCCGCCTGACCACCATCGACTCCGGTAACTCCGACCTCCGCCTCGAGGGCGAGATCACCACCTACACCCTCACCCCCCAGGCCGTAACCGAAGACGCCTACGCGTCAAAGACGCGCCTCACCATCGGCGTCCGCGTCAAATACACCAACGCCAAGCAGGAGGGCAAAGACCTCGACCAGACATTCACCGCCTACCGCGACTTCGACGCCAGCCAGATGCTCACCGACGTGCAAGACGAGCTCTGCCAGCAAATCTCCAAGGAGCTCGTCGACCTCATCTTCAACGCCACCCTCGGCGACTGGTAACCCCATCCCCCCGCGCCCATTTTTCTCCATGGAAGACCTAAACGCCACCCTCACAGCCCTGCTCGCCGACCCCGCCGCCGTGCCCCCCGCGGAGTGGGTGGAGGCCATGCGCCGCGACCACCCCGCCTGGACGCTCCCCGACGCCCTGCTGCTGCAGCGCGCCGCCGCCGACATGCCCGCCGCCCAGCGCCAGGAGCTGCAGATGCGCCTCGCCATCAACAGCCCAGACCGCGCCGCCCTCGTCGAGATGGTCGACATCGACGGCTCGCAGTGGGCCGCCCTATATCCCCCCGCCGAGCCCGCACAAGCCCCCAGCACCGACAGCGCCATCGACACATTCCTCTCCACCTACGGCAGCTCATCGCCACAGGAGACCGCCCTGCTCGAGCAGATGATCTTCAACCCCGCCCCCGCCGACTATTTCAGCGACGCCGAAGCTCCCGCGGACTCCGCACAAGACGACTTAGCTAACTTAGCTAACTTAGCTAATGTAGCTACCCCCTCCGAGGAAGCTAATATAGCTAATGAAGCTGCCGACCCAGAGTCCCCAGCCGAGCCTGCTTCGCAGCCTGCCCCCGCCGAGCCTCAAACTCCCCCCGCCCCCGAGCCCGCCGGAAACTCCCTGCTGAGCGAGAGCCTCGCCAAAATATTCATAAAACAGGGCCGATATGAGCGCGCATACGAAATAATTAGCGATTTAAACTTGAAATTTCCAGAAAAAAGTGTTTACTTTGCAGACCAATTGCGTTTTCTGCGAAAGCTCATCAAAATCCAGCAGCAAAAGCCCCGCGATTGACCCCAAACTTATCTCAAAACTAATCCAAGCAACAATACAATGCTTCACGTAATCGTAATCATCCTCACCGTCATCGTGTCGGTCCTCCTCATTGGCATCGTCCTCATCCAGAAATCGAAAGGCGGAGGCCTCTCGTCGCAGTTCGGCGGCGCTAACTCCCTCGTGGGCGTGCGCCAGACCAACAACTTCCTGGAGAAGGGCACATGGTGGCTCGCTGGCATCATCGTCTTCCTCTCCATCTGCTCGGCATACACCATGCCCAAGATGGGCAACCAGGTAGAGATCATGTCCGAGAAGCAGGCTCCCGCGGCCACTGCCGGCGCCAACCAGTTCGACACCCAGGCCCCCGCAGCCGGCCAGACTGCCACCGAGGCTCCCGCCCTCCCCGTAAACGTCGAGCCCGCTGCCGACACCAACGGCGGCAATTAATATCCCAGCGCCGACCCATAGCGCCAGCGGCCCCATACACGGCCATTAGCCCCGCAAGGCGCTAATGGCCTTGGGTCGTATATATAAGCCGCTTTACGGCCTGTCCCACCTCCAACCACCTCCCAACCCCCGCAGATGCTATGCAACGCAGTGACTTCGAAATAATGGCCCCCGTGGGCAGCTACGACAGCCTCCGCGCCGCCATCGCCGCCGGCGCCGACGCCGTCTACTTCGGCGTTCAGGGCCTGAACATGCGCTCAAAATCGAGCGCGAACTTCACCCTCGACGACCTCGCCGCCATCGCCGCCGAGTGCGCCGCCGCCGGCGTGCGCACATACCTCACCGTCAACACCGTGCTCTACGACGCCGACCTGCCCCGCATGCGCGAGATCGTCGACGCCGCCCGAGCCAGCGGCATCAACGCCATCATCGCCAGCGACATCGCGGCCATTCTCTACGCCCGCAGCCAGGGCGTGGAGGTGCACATCTCCACGCAGTGCAATATCACCAACATCGAGGCCCTGCGCTTCTATGCCCAGTGGGCCGACGTCGTGGTCCTCGCCCGCGAGCTCAACCTCGACCAGGTGGCCGCCATCCATGATACCATCCAGGCCGAGCATATCACCGGCCCCAAGGGCGAGCTCGTGCGCATCGAGATGTTCTGCCACGGCGCCCTGTGCATGGCCGTCAGCGGCAAGTGCTACCTCAGCCTCCACCAGATGAACAGCAGCGCCAACCGCGGCGCCTGCACGCAGATCTGCCGCCGAGGCTACACCGTCACCGACCGCGAGACCGGCGAGCAGCTCGACATCGAGAATAAGTACATCATGAGCCCCAAGGACCTCAAGACCATCCACTTCCTCGACCGCATGGCCGACGCCGGCGTGCGCGTCTTCAAAATCGAAGGCCGAGCCCGAGGCCCGGAGTACGTGCGCGAGGCTGTGGAGTGCTACGACCAGGCCCTGCGCGCTGTCTGCGAGGGCACATACACCCCGGAGCGCGTCGCCGAGTGGGACGGGCGCCTGCGCCGCATCTTCAACCGCGGCTTCTGGGACGGCTACTACCTGGGCCAGCGCCTGGGCGAATGGAGCAGCAAGTATGGCAGCAGCGCCACGCGCGTAAAGCGCTACGCGGCCCGCGGTGTCAAGTACTACAGCCGCCTCGGCGTGGCCGAATTCCTCATGGAGGCCGGCACCCTGCGCCGCGGCGACGAGGTGGTCATCACCGGCCCCACCACCGGCGCCGTCATCCTCACCGCCGATGAGATGCAGATCGACGGCCGCAGCGTCGACGCCGTGGAGCGCGGACAGAGCTTCGCCCTGAAGGTGCCATGCAAAGTCCGCCCCAGCGACCGCCTCTACGTCTGGGACCCCACACCCGCCGCAAACACCTCTAATCCGTAAACCTATATCCTATGAAAAG
Source organism: uncultured Bacteroides sp. (assembly GCA_964606815.1). Lineage (GTDB taxonomy): Bacteria > Bacteroidota > Bacteroidia > Bacteroidales > Muribaculaceae > CAG-873. Next base: position 14,961 of record CAZSHV010000035.1, read on the forward strand.
CTTCATCAACTGGACGCGGCGCTACATCTCGCTGGTGGCCATCGTGGTCGTGGGCATCGGCGTCTACGCCCTATTCCTGCAGGAAAACTCCCTGTTCCGATTCATCGAGAGCAACCGCACCATCGACAGCCTGCGCACAGAAATCAAAGTCGCCACTGACACCATGCTCCTATATCAGGAGCTCAACTCGCGCCTCAGCACCGATCCCGAACTTATGGAGACAGTGGTGCGCGAGAACTTCAACATGGTGCGCGAGGGCGAGGACGTCTACGTATTTGAAACACCCGAGAAATGAAACGCTCTGAACTCACAGCCCTGCTCATCGTGCTGGGCATGCTCCTGCTCGCCGCCGGCATCGTGGCCCCGCTTATCATGGGCCTGCGCTGGGAGCCGTACAAGTATATATTCGCTGCCGGAGCCGCCCTGCTGCTCGTGGGTCGCCTGTTCAGCCCGCGCGAGGGTGCCGACCCCCGCCTGCGCCGTCTCCACCGCATCGAGACGTGGAGCGCCCTCTTCTTCGCCGCCGGCGCCGTGATCATGTTCTATCCAAGCGGCACGTTGCGCGACGCCGTGGCCTTCACCATGGCCGGCGCCGTGGTGCAGATCTACACCTCGGTGATGATCCCCATCGTGCGCCGCAAGGTCGAGGCCGCCCAAGCCGCCGAGCCAGAGTCGCCCTCCCGCCCTAAAAAGAAAAAATGAACGCGCCGCGCCGCATACCCTGCAGCCCCGCGCACCTGCTTTGCCGCGCCGCGGAGCTGCTGCGCCGCCACCCCATGGCCGCGCTCGCGCTTGCCCTGGGCGTGCTACTGTTGCCCTGGCTGGGGCTCACGCTCTTCACCTCCAAGGGCGAGCCCCGCGAGGCCATCGTGGCCGTGAGCATGCTGCAGAGCGGCGATTGGGTGCTACCCGTGAGCTACGGCGCCGACATCCCCTACAAGCCGCCTCTGTTGGCGTGGCTCATCGCCGCCGCTTCGCTGCTCCTCAATAGTGGCCACGTCAGCGAGTTCACGTCCCGACTGCCGTCGGCCCTGGCCCTGATCGCGATGGCCTTGGGCCTGTACCGCTGGCTCGCTCCGCGCGCCGGCCGCCGCATGGCCATGGTCAGCGCGCTGGTGCTTGCCACGAGCTTCGAGGTGTTCCGCTCCGCCGTCATATGCCGCGTCGACATGCTGCTGACGGCCTGCATGGTGCTCGCCCTGCTCGGCATGCACTCGTGGCGCCAGCGCCCGCGGCTGTGGAAGGCTCTCGCTGTGGTGCTCTTGCTCTCCGGCGCGGTGCTCACCAAGGGCCCCGTCGGCGCGCTGTTGCCGTGCCTCGCCATGTGGCTCTATTGCATAGCCAATGGCGACAACGTGCTGCGCTCGGCATTCGTCTTAGGCCTCGCGTGCGTGGCGTCCATGGCAATTCCCGCGGTGTGGTATATCGCTGCCTATCAGCGCGGCGGACAGGCGTTTCTGGACCTGGCCATGGAGGAAAACATAGGCCGACTCACAGGCCACATGGGCTACGACAGCCACGTCAACCCCTGGTATTACAACCTCCTCACCATCACCTACGGCATGCTGCCCTGGACCCTCGCCGCCGTCCTCGCGGCCTGCGCTCTGCGTTGGAGCCGCCCCGCGCCGTGCTCCCGCCGCGTGTTGGGGCTGCGCATGCCCGCGATGGCCGACTGCTACGCTTTCGCTCTCATCTGCGCCGTCACGGTGTTCATCTTCTACTGCATCCCCTCCAGCAAGCGCAGCGTCTACCTGCTGCCCATGTATCCGTTCATGGCCATGGGTATCGCCTGGCTGCTCCGTGCCCTCAGCGGCAAGCACGCGCTCAGCGTCTACGCCGCAGTGTGGCGCTGGGTAGTAATCGCGGTGCCCGTCGTGGTCATCGCCGCGCAGTTCATCCCAGCCGCTGCGAAGCTGCTCGCGCCCATGGCATGGTGGCAGTATCCGCTTGTCCTCACGCCTGCCGCCGCGGGCTTGCTCTGTTTGAAATATAGAAGCGAAATCAGGCCCGTCGCCTCTTTGCTTGTCTGCACTTTCTTCTTGTTTTTCAGCTATATATCGGCCGTGCAGCCAGCCGTGCTTAACGCCAAAAGCGACGTCCACGCCGCCCCGGCAGTGGCTGCTGTGCTCGATTCCGGAGTGCCTGTCTACACTGTCACAGCCGACAGCTTGATGCGCTATTACACCCTCAACTATTACCTTGGCGACCGCCTGCGCCGCCTCGACCCTGCCGACTCTGTCGCCGCGCCTTGCGCCGTCATCGCGGAGCGTGCCCAGGCCCAAACGGTTCTCGACCGCGCCTCCCATGCTCCGGCTGACAGCTTGCTGCTGCTGCGCAAGTCGTGCGATAATCGCCGTCCGGCCGTAATGTACATATTCCGATGAAAACCAACTTTTTATACATCCTTATAATTGCTCTACTCTGTTCATGCAGCGGCGAGCAGAAGTCGCTTACCGAAGGCGTTGACGAGTGCCCGCAGGCGCAGCTGCTTTCCTTGACGCGCCACGACGGTTACACCCTCGCCGAGGTGCAGGACCCCTGGAACGATGGCAAGCTCCTCGACCGCTACGTGCTCGTTCCGGCTGATGCCGACACCTACGGCATGAACCTCCCCGACGGCACGCTCCTGCGCGTGCCGCTCACCTCGGCCGCCGTCTATTCGAGCGTGCACGGCCGCGGATTCGACGAGGTGGGGGCCCGCTCGGTCATTACCGGTGTCTGCGACGCTGATTATTTCCCCGCGTCGCTACTCGACAGCGCTGTCGTCGATCTCGGCCCTTCGCTCTCGCCTTCCGTCGAGCGTATGCGCGCCCTCGCCCCGCAGGCCATCGTGCTGTCGCCATACCAGAACTCTGGCTTTGGCGAGGTCGCCCTCACCGGCATCCCCATCGTGCAGATGGCCGACTATATGGAGACCACTCCGCTGGGTCGCGCCGAGTGGATCAAATTCATAGGCGAACTCACCGGCCGCCGCCATCAGGCCGACAGCATATACTCTGCCGTCTCCGAGGAATTCAACCGCCTGCGCGACATGGCCGCTGCTGCCGCCTCGCCCCGCCCCAAGGTGCTCACAGAGCAGCTCACTTCGGGCGTGTGGTACGTGCCAGGCGGCGCCAGCTATATGGCCCACCTTATCGCCGATGCCGGCGGAGATTATCCCTGGGCATCCGACACCCACACAGGCTCGCTGCAGCTCGACGTGGAGCGTGTCATGGCCCAGGCCTCCGACGCAGATGTTTGGCTCATACGCACTTACGGCTACATGGAGTCGCGCCCCAACATGCTCCAAGCCTCCGGTCTATACCGCCATTTCAAGGCTTTCGACTCGGGCCTCTACGGCTGCGACTCGAAGGTCTCGCCCATCTACGATGTCATGGCTTTCCACCCCGAGGTGGTCCTCGCCGATTTCATCGCCATTTTCCACCCCGACGCTGGCCTGCCACAGCCCGTGTTCTACAAAAAAATAGACTGACCCCATGCGCTGGCCCACCCTCATCAACGACACTCGCTTCAGCCTTGAGCACTATGCCGACCCCAAGAAGGGGGCCGGTCGCACCGATTTCCGCCGCGACTACGACCGCCTGGTCTTCTCCTCTCCCTTCCGCCGTCTGCAGAATAAGACGCAGGTCTTCCCCCTGCCTGGCAGCATCTTCGTGCACAACCGTCTCACCCACTCGCTCGAGGTATCGTGCGTGGGCAAGTCCATGGCCGACGATGTCTGCGCGCGCCTGCGTGCCAAATATGCTGACGAGGCCTGGCGCGACGTTCTGCTCGACATCGGCGACATCGTGGCTGCCGCATGCCTGGCCCACGACCTCGGCAATCCCCCCTTCGGCCATTCGGGCGAAAAGGCCATCTCCACCTTCTTCAGCGAGGGTGCGGGGCGCCGCTTCGAGAGCCAGCTCGATCGAGCCACATGGCTCGACCTGACCAATTTCGAGGGCAACGCCAACGCCTTCCGCCTCCTCACCCACGGCTTCAACGGACGCCGCCCAGGAGGCTTCGCCATGACTTACTCAACCCTCGCCTCCATCGTCAAGTACCCCCACGACTCCAGCCTGGCTGGCGAAAAAGGCAAGTTCGGGTTCTTCCAGACCGAGCGCGACAGCTTCCTGCGCGTGGCCCGCGAGCTGGGCATGAAGCAGCTCGAAGCCCCCGACGGCTCGCTCCGCTATGCCCGCCATCCACTCGTCTACCTTGTCGAGGCAGCCGACGATATCTGCTATGAAATCATGGACATCGAGGATGCCCACAAGCTCAAAATCGTCACGACTGCCACACTCCAAGAGCTCTTCCTCGCCTATTTCACACCCGAGCGCCGGGCCCACGTTGAGAAAGTCATGCACCGCATCGCCGACCCCAACGAGCAGGCCGCATACCTCCGCTCTTGCGTCATCGGCACCCTCGTCGACCATTGCGCCGACGCCTTCATAGCCCACGAAGACGAAATCCTCGACGGCACCTTCCACGGCCAGCTCCTCCACTACATCGACGACACCCCGCGCCAAGCCTATGCCGCCTGCAACGACCTCTCGTGGAAAAAGATTTACAACGCCCCCGACGTCGTCGATATCGAACTCGCCGGTAACCGCATCATCACCTTCCTCCTCGAAAAACTCACCGACGCCGTCGCCGCCCCCACGCTTAACTACTCCCAGCTCCTCCTCTCCCAGGTCCCCGAGCAATACGACGTAAGAGCCCCCCAGCTCGCCACACGCATCCAAGCCACCGTCGACCACGTCTCCGCCATGACCGACGTCTACGCCCTCAACCTCTTCCGCAAGCTCAACGGCCACACCCTCCCCGCCGTCTGATTCAATCTGGGCAACATCCTAACCCCCAGCCTATTGTAGGGCCGC
>CAZSHV010000036.1:0-18981 GCA_964606815.1 uncultured Bacteroides sp.
GCATCATGCGCGGCTGCAACAATTTCTGCTCCTACTGCATCGTGCCCTACACCCGAGGCCGCGAGCGTTCCCGCGCCGCGGAGAGCATACTGGCCGAGTTAGAAGACCTGCGCTCGCGAGGATTTAAAGAGGTGACTCTGCTGGGCCAGAATGTCAACTCCTACCGCGACGGCGACGTCACCTTCGCCCGCCTTCTGGCCTTGGTGGCCGAGGCCGCGCCCGACATGCGCGTGCGCTTCACCACCTCCCACCCCAAGGACATGAGCGACGACACTATAGCGGCCATCGCATCCCACCCCAACATCTGCCGACAAGTGCACCTGCCCGTGCAGTCGGGCTCCGACAAGGTGCTTCACGACATGAACCGCAAGTACACCCGCGCCTGGTATATGGACCGCATCCGCGCCATCCGCGCAGCCATCGCCGACTGCGGCATCTCGACCGACATGTTCGTGGGCTTCCACGACGAGACGGAGGAAGACTTCCAGCAAACCCTATCGCTCATGCGCGAGGCCGAGTTCGACTCCGCCTTCATGTTCAAATATTCCGAGCGGCCCGGCACCCTGGCATCGCGCCAGATGCCCGACAACGTGCCGGAGGACGTCAAGATTGACCGCCTCAACCGCATGATTGCCCTGCAGAACGAGCTTTCTCTGCAGAGTAACCGCCGCGACATCGGGCGCGAGTTCGAGGTGTTGGTCGAGAGCGTCTCCAAGCGCGGCAAGGAGCAGTTCGTGGGACGCACCTCGCAAGGCAAAGCGTGCGTCTTCCCCCGCGGCAGCTACGGCGTGGGCGACTTCATCCGCGTGCGTGTGGTGGACGCCACCTCCGCCACGCTGATCTGCGAGTTGGCGTAAGGGGTGCCACCGTCAGAATCAAAGCACCAGAAAATAGAAGGGCCGAACGATCGGTTCGGCCCTAAATTTACACTCGTTGGTGGATATGCGGACGCTCAAAATGAGCGTCCCTACATCCATATAGTCAAAGTTGTATGTTAGCAAACGGCTGAACCGAACGTTCTGCCGTACGATTTGGTTGAGTCGTGGTCATTAGTTAGTGGATCCCATTTAATTCTCAAAGTAGCTGTCAATTGCAACTTGCAGTAGTTTAAATTCATCAATAATAATGCTGTTACCCCTCATTCGCACAAAACGTTTGAGTGGGACTGACTTCAGTTCATAAAATTTGCATTCGTCCGAATCTAACTCTTCAACACTTATTTCTGTTGATTCTGCACTTTTTAAATCATCTGGCATATGAACCTCTGCGACGAATGATCCATCGTCAAAAGTAATTATTGCCTCATTCGGAATCCCATATATCCTGCAAAATTCAAGAATGGACTTTTTTGAAGTAATGCGAAAGTTTTCAAGTTTAGCTATGGGGGAAAAATCTAACGTTATCGCATCAATAGCCAGTTGGTTTGGCTCCAATGCCTGTGAATTAGGCTGACAAATAGCTAAATTAATTGCGTCGTAATAAATTACGTCTTCTGAAGAAGAATCTTTTTTCGTAGAGTTCGTAAGCCAAACCTCATGGGTAAACTTATCTATTGCAAGATATCTATCGTGGCGATCGTATGCATATAATCTGCCTATAAAGTTCCACGCTTCATCTAGTATTCTTTTGCGAAGTGGGCTATCTGGGATATGGGATTCATTCAGGTATTCAATCATATATAATATCAAAGACTTTTGACTTTCAGTGAGAAGAATTTCAAAAATTTCTTAACTGTATCGAGAAACCAAGCAAACTGCTCCGTACGAGTACTCTCATCCATGAAATCGAAATTTTCTGAAAGAGAAATTAAGGATACTTTTCGATCGTCAAGCCGTGACCAAACAAGTTTGTCAGAAATTGCGACAGCAGCATCTTGCTCAAAATGCTGTTTCAGATAGTCGAAATAATCTTTATTTTTAGCACCATCATCTGTGCCAATTTCCAACGATACGGAAACTATCTTCTTTTGCGAATTAACGGTCAAGCTAATATGAAAGCCTGTGCGACCTATCGTAATGTTGCACCATTGTTGTGGAGAGGCCTTTTGCATTTTAAACGGCTGTCCATTTTGAGCCACATAATCCTTAAGGGCTGCCCAATATTCCCCCTGACGCAGTTTTGTTTCTGATATCTCGCTTTCATTCGCAGCTTTTCTCACGCTGCGCGTCCAGTCATTCGGTTTAGCCACTACTTTAAATTGTGGAGCTGCATCGCTTTGACCTATCTTCAGAACTTCAATTTCTATGCCGAAAAAATTGATTTTCTCATCGGTTATACGATTTAACCAGTCAATCGCCGCTCGATGCTCCTCTGTGAATTGTTTTGCAATCCAAATTATGCTGAACGCATCAAGACCTGCGGCGTAGGTCATAATCTGCCCCAGATGCTTGTGATCGGTAACTTCAAGCTGGTTTTCGATAAGAACATAATGATTATCTGAAGTGTCTCTTGCAAGAATGTCCGCGCGGAATGGCCCTACACTCTTTTCTTGCGACTCTACTTCTAAATCAAATCCGATTGCATTTCCAAGTTGCGTGATGTTAGCCTCCTCGGCAAGCCAAGGTGTAAAGTGTCGGTCTTCTGTTTCCCAAACATCACGTAAATCAAGTTTTTCTATTTTGACGAGGGGAATCTTGGTCTTCATAAAATCTTCTTTGAAATACATGCAAATATACAAAAAAAATTACAACAAACGATTGTCGTTGAGGAAAATGCCTTTCTTTACACAATTATGCGGCCGAACGATCGGTTCGGCCGCATAATTGACACACTTGTGGATTTCCCCACCCCCTAACCCCCTCCCCGAAAAAATCGGGGAGGGGGAGATATTATATAAATACTTGGGGGTCCGTGGGTTAAAAACCCACGTCTGCCATGTACCCGCCCCTCCGGGGCTCCGTTTACGTCGTCTCTGGCGTTGTCGTGGGCGTTTTCGGCGGCCGCAACAAATTTGCGGCCCTACTAATGGGGTGTGGGCGTTCGCAGTGGCTATTTAGCGATTTGCTATTCGGTTTTCTTGAGAATCTGGAGGGCGGCGGCTACGACGTTGTCGGGGCCGAGGATGACGCTTTCTGTTTCTTCTACCACGACGTCGGGCTGGATGCCGATGCCTATGAATTGAGTGCCATCGACGAGGGATTCATGACGCGTGCATATGCGTCCGTAGTAACCCCAGCCGAGATCGATGTTGATGGGGTTGCCGGTGCTACCGCCCGTGGGGGTGCCGACGACGGTGCCTCGGCGAGCGTTTATGAAGAGCGCGGCGAAATCTTCCGAAGAAGAGAAAGTGCAGGCGTTGACGAGGAGCACGATGGGTTTGTCGTACTTGGGCACCTCGTGGGGGTGCGAGATGCAGAAGGGCACGATGGAATCGGACGGTACGCTCTCAAGGGTCCATTTCTTGCCCCATGAGGCATATGCGGCTTCATACTGGGGTGTCTGCCACGGGGCCTGGGGGATGGTGTCGGTGGCGAGAAGCATCATCACCACTTCGGCAATCTGGCTGTTGCCGCCGGTGTTGTCGCGGATGTCGACGATAAGGCCGTCTGTGTTGGCTATTTGCTTCTCGAAGAGGTCGCCAAAAGCCTGCATGTCAAATTCATACTGGCGGAAGCTGGGTATGCGCAGCAGGCCGATGTTGCCGGGGAGAGTGTCGAATTTCACCGACATGTCTGGCTTTACGATGCCCCATGGCGACTGGCGATTGTCTACAATATCGAAGGCCGGGCCATCGCCATTCCTAAAGGTGAGCTTAACGGGCACGCCGCGGTAGCCCTTGGTGAGGTTAATGGAATTAAACGTATAATTCTCAGACCATTGCGGGGTTGACGACGGGATGTAGGGCATGACGAATTGGTGGCCGAAGTCAATCACGGGCATATCGTCAATAGCAACGAGCTCTGTGCCCTTGGCCACGCCTTTGCTGGCATATTCATCAGAATAGACACCAGTGACGAAGACCTTGTCGCCGATTCGCTTCTGGCTGATTGGGGCGTAGGAGACATCAGCACTGTAGCTGATGCCTGTGTGGCCGTCATGCAGCCGATTGGCGAGGAGCTGCAGCTGGTCGCCGAACTCCTCATCAGTCTGCGTGGCCACCAGGCGCGGGAGCTCGGCGCGACAGATGCTATCGAAGTCCTGGCCAAAGCGGCCGTAGCCGGCGAAGTTGTATTTTACCTCCGAAGCGAAGCGCGTGGCGATGGCGGCTTTTTGGTATGGCTGGAGGTCTGTTTTAGCGGCAGCGGGGAGTATGGACAGCGCTGCCAGAAGAAGAGCGAAGAATCGCGGATGTGGGAATTGCCTCATATTTGTCGGGTGTTAGAATTTGAGGCAAAGGTAGGGAGAATGAGCCGAACAGCAAACTTCCCAGGCTTACATCTTGGCACGTAACACCCTGGTCATCAGAGGTGTGCAAATAATAAATCTAACAGCTGATTACGAGACTTAGAGCCTGTCCCATAAAATATGTTAGCGCTGAGGCGGTCAGCCATTGAGCAGAGTTGTTCGTGTGATGAGGGAGTGTACTTGACGTACACGACCGAAGAGCACGGACGAATATGCCAATGGATGGCCGAGGCGACGGTTACGGCCATCGCCCGTTGGACTGTTTTGGATGTTAAAACGTTGATTTTCGGCGAGGCTAAATATGCTTGAGCAGTATCATCATGAAGGACATTTTCGTCATTGCCGCGGCCGTGGCGAGCTGTTGCTCGTAGTTGCGGCACAATCTACGGAAGCGGTCAAGCCTCGCGATGGTGCGCTCGACCACGCTTCTCCCCTCCAAGGGAATGAATTCAGATGTGCTTAAATTAGGCTTAACGCATTATAAGTCAATAGACAAGACAGTTTTTGCAATCTCCGTCAGGCTCCACATGCAGCCGTTGTCGGCTTTGATTGTCTTGATGGAAGGATAGTGGACGCATAGACTGCCGATCAAAGGATAAGCCGCTTTTGAATCGTGGACGTTGGCCGTCGTGACAACCACGCCGAGCGGCATGCCTTCGCAGTCCACGGCGATATGACGTTTAATTCCTTTTATGCTTTTGTTGACGTCTATGCCTTTCCGAGATTGAGGCAGTCCGCTCTTAACGCGTTGGCTGTCAATAATCGCCATTGTTGGATGCCTATGTTCATGTCTGCGTGAGCGTTCTCGTCTTTGGCGGAGCCGCTTCTCCAGCAATAGATTCAGCCATACGGATTCGCTGATTCTGCGGAATCGATGATATACGCTTTTCCGCTTGCCGAAGCAATCGGGCAACAACCGCCATTGACATCCGGTCTTCAAGATATAAATAATGCCTTCTAATTGTCTTATATTCAGCTTGATGCTCAAGCGAATGCTGAATGCCGAGAGCCAGCGCTTTTGATTCGTGTTAAGTAGAGAGTATCGTTTCACATATCATTAACGCACTGGAGGAATGAATATTACCTCCGCCTCGCATCTCTCGGGCGCTTTTGAAGCCGCCGCTCGGTCACAATGCGACGGCATTGCTCCCTCACGCCGCCTCCAAAATCCCTCCAAGATATGCGACCTCAGCGTTAACATATTTTATGGGACAGGCTCTTAAAAATAGGCCAGATAAAGGTCACGACGAGGCGACGCGCTCTTTGTGATGACGCTTTTCAGGCGCGATTTGTAGACGTAGAGGTTGCGCATGTCAGTGGCGAGGAAGATGCTGATGGACTGCAGCGATAGACCGCAGAACAGATACAAGGCCAGTCGACGCTGTGCCGCAGAGACCTTCGGGAAGTCCTCGTCGAAATGCTCCATCAGGTGATTTTGAGCACCGTTGACCACGGCTTCCAACTTCGCCAGCGAATGTGGCGACGAGAAGTCTTGGATGGCCGCCTTGGCCTGGGCGAAGATGCGCTTTTGCTCTGCGGATGTCTCCTTGCATTCAAAATAAGCCGACGCGAGCTGGTCGATGGTCTTGAACGGCGCGCGGAAAAGCTCGGATATGGATTCAGCGACAGCGGTGTGCTCGCGCTCCTTCTCGAAGAGGTTATGTTCCAGAGCCTGGATGCGCAGCAGGGTGTTCTCGTTCTCGACTCGAAGCAGCATGTTTCGCTTTCGGTAATACAACAGACCTCCAGCGAGCACAAGAATAGCGATGACAGCTACAGAAAGCATTACCGCGGCACGCAGGCGGTTTGCTTGAAGCTGCGCCCATGCATGCCTTGTGGCGGAGTCGTATTTGACATTTAGCGCGAGGCTCGACTGCGGGATCTGACGTGCGTCATAGTCTACGTTAGCGGCCTGATTGCGCAGGCTGTCGATCAAAGGCAATTCAGACTTGCGCCCAAGACGCTCCATTATGTCATACTGCACATTGCGGCATAGATATTCGTCGGAAGGAATCAGTTGATATGATAACGCTTTGTTAATCAGCACCTCCGCGCTGTCAAGATCACCCATATGCACGTAGGCTCTCGCCCAGTGGGCCAACGTGTTGGCCGACGCATCGTCTATGCTATATAGACTATGCCATACGGCGATGGCCTCCTCGCTGCGCTGGCCCTCATCCAGAGAGCGGGCGAGCTGGTCAAGGAAATAAGTCTGATAGCTTGGCGTGGAATACGTCAGGACGTCGGGCTTTAGGGCCAGGAGGGAGTCGAGCATGGTGGAATAGTCGCGCTTTGCCGCCAAGGCTCCGACGATGGCCATGCGGGCGTCGATGCTTTGCTTCATATACCCAAGCTGGCGGAAGAGTCGCAGAGACTTGTTGGCATAGTATTCCCCCACAAGGCCGTTGAAGGCGTTAGAGTAAACTTTTGAGAGATAGAGGTATACGAAGGCGAGGTCAGAGTCGTCGCCAAGCTGCGAGGCGAGGAATTCCGCGTCTTTCAGCAGCTCCAAGCGCATGACAGGGTTACCCGAGGCTTTGGCGAACTCCGATTGTACGAGCAGAGATTTCACCTCCAGGGAGTTGGCAGTGCCGTTGAAGGCCGAAGTTGCACGGTCGAGGTCGGCAGGCGACATATCCACGGGTGCCACATACACCACTGCCAGATATGCCAAGAGCACTGCGCGGCGGTCCTTCTGGCTCTCCGACATGGAGAGCGTGTCCATATCTTCCAAAATAGAGAAATATTCGTCGGGGTGGCTTATCATCGCCCCCTCAGCACGCTCCAAAGCCCTGTCTGTCTTAGAACACGAGCAAAGGCATAACAGCAGAATGAGGATATATAAGAGCCTGTGGTGCATTCCGGAGTTCTGCTTATGGATTGAAGTAGAGGACGCTGACGAGCAAGCCGAGGAGGAAGGAGAGGATGATAATCTCGGCGAAGAAAGCGAGGGCGAATAGCAGGAACCATTTCACGGCTCGCCAGAAGCCGAAGTGGAAGGCTTTCATTGACGCGACAAAGGCAAGCACTACTTGGAAGGCAAGCACCACACCTTTGAGCCACTCCGCGCCTTGGAACGGGAGGATGAGAATCTCAAGGAAGAGCGACAGGCAGCAGAAGTAGACGACGGCCACGAAATACTCGGCCAAGTTATAGCGGCGACGCGTGGGGATGCCATAGACGACCCAGGCGGCAAGAGTGAGCGGTATGGCAATGATAAACTGCTGGAGGATAACGGAATGGGCTACGTAGTCGATAATGCTGCTCACGGCCTGCAGCTGGTTGGGCAGCGGGGAGTCGTCGCTAGTGAGGGATATGTTTCCGAAGAGGTCAACGCCGAAGATTGCTGCTACGGCCATGATGAAGAAGGTGAGGATGACCAGCAGGCGCACGGCACCCGTGTAGCTGGCTCGGCGACCCTGCACCATGTCGCGCACCACCGCCCAGGGGCGCGTGCAAAGGGCGAGCAGAGTGCGGGGCAGTCCTTCATGAAAGCGTAGGGCAGCGGCGAAGCTCTCCACGGTGGCTGAGCGCAGGGTGTAGCGCGACGTGGCTGCACTCTGGCCGCAGCGGTGGCAGTAAGGGCCCTGGAGCTCCGCGCCGCAGTTGAGGCAGCGGCGGGAGGAAGCGGAATCAGTTTGGGAATCAGTTGACATTAACTTAGCGCTTGTCGAGAATGGAGCGCAGAGCGGGAATCAGTCGGTCAAGGGCGCGGCTCAGGCGCGAACGCTGCGTGGCCACGTTGATGCGGATGTATCCCTCGCCATCGGCGCCGTACATGCTGCCGGCGTTGACCCACACGCCAGTGCTGGCGATGAGGTCCTCCTCAAGCTGCTCGGAGGAAGCTGCACCCAGGGCTCGAACGTCCACCCATGCCAGATATGTGCCCTCGAGCTTGAGCACGGGCAGCTCGGGCAGGCTCTCGGCGAAACGCGAGCGCAGGAGCTGATAGTTGTCATATAGATAAGGCAGCAGCTGCTCGAGCCAAGGCAGGCTTTCGTCGTAGGCTGCCATGAGGGCGTAGATGCTGAAGCAGTTGACGTCGCAGACCTCGTTGATGTTGATGGCGCGGTCCACGCGGGCGCGGATGTCGGCGTCAGGAATCACGATATTGGCAATCTGCAGGCCTGCTATATTAAAGGCCTTGGAGGGCGACACGCACGCCAGCCACTTGCTCTCGCCGGCCACGAGCGCGAAAGGCGTGTAGACGTAAGGCTCGAACACCAGTTCGCAGTGTATCTCGTCGGCCACGACGGTGACGCCATGGCGAGCGCAGATGTCGGCCATGCGGGAAAGCTCGTCGCGGGTCCAGACACGTCCGGCAGGATTGTGGGGGTTGCAGAGCAGGAAGAGGTGGCAGTCGGGGTCAGCGGCACGACGTTCGAAGTCGGCGAAGTCGATGGCGTAGGTGTCGTCTACGCGCAGCAGGGGGCTCTCGGAAGCAGTGCAGCCGTTGTTGCGGATGCTGGAATAGAAGCAGTTATAGACAGGCGTGCACATCAGCACCTTGCTGCCCTCCGGAGCCAGGGCCTTGATGATGGCCGAGATGGCGGGCACCACGCCGGAGGTGTAGATGAGCTGTTCACGGGGTATGCTCCAGCCGTGGCGGGATGTGAACCAACGGTCGACGCTCTGATAATAAGCATCCGGCACATAGGTATAACCGAAGACGCCGTTATCGAGCCTGCGCTGCAGGGCCTGCTGTATGGGCGGGGCCACGCGGAAGTCCATGTCGGCCACCCACAGGGGCAGCATGTCGTCGTTAAGTTCTGGGCGGGAGTCCCATTTATAAGAACTGGAGCCGCGGCGCGGCGTCTCTGAGTCGAAGTCGTAGGTTATCATATATAATATGTTTGAGGATTATTCAACGTCTGTCATCTCTATTTCCTGCACCTCGGGCTGGGGCATCACGTTGGCTTTGCGCATCCAGGGGGCGCGCTTGAAGATGACGAGGAAGGCGGCGCCGCGCACGCACAGCTCTATGCACATGGCCAGCCACACGCCCCTCAGACCCATCGTGGGGGCTAACAGGGCGGCGAGGGTAAGGCGCACGGCCCACATGGAGCCGAGGTTGACGCAAGCGGGCACGAAGGTGTAGCCGGCTCCCACCATCACGCCGTAGGTGACGATAGCGGCGGCGAACATAGGCTCTGCGAAGGCCTCGATGCGGAGGCACTGCGTGCCCAGGGCCCTGACGGCGGCGTCGGGTGTGAAGAGGCTCATCATGGCCGGGGCGGCCAGCCACAGCACCAGGCCCATCACCGTCATCACTGCCATGCCTATGAATATCGACAGGCGGCCGAAGGCACGAGCCGTGTCGCGCTGTCCTGCTCCGAGGCTCTGACCCACGAGGGTGGTGCCGGCGTCGCCCACGCCGTAGCCGGGCATGTAGCAGAGGCTCTCGGCTGTGATTCCGAAGGCGTTGGCCGCGATGGCCACTGTGCCCAGAGGGGCGACGATGACGGTGGTGATGATCTGTGCGCCGTTCATCATTATTCTCTCTGCAGCAATGGGCGAACCTATGGATAGGGCACGGCGCAGCACGGGCCAGAAGGGCGTGCGGGGAGCGGCCAGGTTCTGCGGCGTAGCTCGCAGCGCGGAGCGGCGAAGCAAGTACCATACCAGGAAGGCGCCCGTCACCACCTCGGCGGCTGCCGTGCCGAGGGCCGCGCCGCATACGCCCAGGCCGAAGCCCGGGATGTGGAGGCCCAGCACGGTGTGCGAGTCGAAGATGAGGAACCAGTTGAAGATGATGTCCATCACGCACATCAGCACGTTCATCAGTCCCGGCACGAGCATGTTGCCGGTGCAGCGTATCATGCCGCTGGAGAGATACGTGAGGTAGCAGAAGGGCATCGAAGCCGACACTATGGCGAAATATGCGCTTGAAGCGGGGGCTATCTGCTCATTGCCTCCGAGCCAATGCGGCAAGAATGGACTGATGCTCAAGCCTATAGCAGCCACAACCACGCCCAGGGCCACAACGGCCTTGAAGGAGTGCAGCAAGACGCCGCGGGCCGAGCCATCCTTGCCGGCGCCCACCAAGTGGGCCACCTGCACGGAGAATCCCGTGGCAAGCGCGCCGCCCAGGCCCCAGAGCAGCCACATTGAGGTGGCCACCAGGCCTATGGATGCCGCGGGGGCAGCGCCGAGACTTCCCACCATGGCCGCGTCGATGTACTCCATGAGTATCGACGACAGCTGAGCCATGATCGCAGGCCAGCTGAGTGATAGCACAAGGCGCGTGCGTTCGCCCGGGGTGAGCGGGCGGCCGGAGCGGAGCATGGTTGTGAGGTCAGACGACATAGGGGCAAGGATATAACTGGGCAAAGGTACGAATTTTCCCGCACACAGCCAAAGGGCACAAAAGAAGGGGGAGGCGTGGATGAATTACAATATTGACAATGAGAACGTTAACGGGCTGCACCGTGGTACAGCCCTACGTGAGAGCGTTATCCACAGATGGCGTTTTCGGCGGCAGAACGGCCCTCCACGTTCCTACTATACATATAAATATATAAATATAAATAGAGCCGTGCGGGGTGAGGGCACGGCTCTTGTATGGGGCTGTCAGCGGGGATTAGTCTTCGTTGCGGCGGGGGCGGCGGTCGCCTCCATCGCGGCGGGGACGACGGTCGCCATCACGGCGGGGTCCGCGGTCACCACCCTCGCGGCGCGGGCCGCGGTCCCCGCGGGGACGACGCTCGGGCTCGACATAGTCGTCGGGTTTGGGGGTGAGGGCGCGCATGGAGAGGCGGTATTTGCCGGTCTTCTTGTCAACCTCGATGAGCTTGACGTCGACCTCGTCGCCTTCCTTGAGGCCGGACTCCTCCATGTTCTCCAGACGCTTCCAGGCGATCTCGGAGATGTGGAGCAGGCCGTCGCGGTGAGGCATGAACTCGACGAAAGCGCCGAAGTCCTGGATGGTGCGCACGGTGCCGTGGTAGGTCTTGCCTTCCTCGGGCAGCTCGACGATGGCGTTGATCAGGGCCAGAGCCTTGTCGATAGCCTCCTTATTGGCGGCAGCCACTTCGATGTAGCCGCAGTTGTCGATTTCGTCGATAGAGATGGTGGCGCCGCTCTCTTCCTGCATGCCTTGGATGACCTTTCCGCCCGGGCCAATGACGGCGCCGATGAGGTCTTTGGGGATGGTCATGGTGACGATGCGGGGCACGTGGGGCTTGTAGTCCTCGCGGGCGGCGGGGATAGTGGTCTCGATGATGTCGAGGATGTGCATGCGGCCGTCGCGAGCCTGCATGAGGGCTTTCTCGAGGATCTCGTAGGAGAGGCCGTCGCACTTGATGTCCATCTGCGTGGCGGTGATACCGTCGCGTGTGCCGGTGACCTTGAAGTCCATATCGCCCAGGTGGTCTTCATCGCCGAGGATGTCGGAGAGCACGGCGTATTTGCCGGTCTCGGAGTCGGAGATGAGGCCCATGGCGATGCCGGAGACGGGCTTGCGCATCTTCACGCCAGCGTCGAGCAGGGCGAGGGTGCCGGCGCAGACGGTGGCCATAGACGAGGAGCCGTTGCTCTCGAGGATGTCGCTGACGATGCGGCAGACATAGGGGAAGTCGGCGGGGAACATGCGCTTGAGGGCGCGGTGCGCAAGGTTGCCGTGGCCGATCTCGCGGCGGGAGGTGCCGCGCTGGGGCTTAGCCTCGCCGGTGGAGAAGGGGGGGAAGTTGTAGTGCAGGAGGAAGCGCTCGTTGCCGTGCACCAGCACCTCGTCGATGAGCTTCTCGTCGAGTTTGGTGCCGAGGGTGACGGTGGCAAGGCTCTGAGTCTCGCCGCGGGTGAAGACGGCGGATCCGTGGGGGCCGGGCAGATAGTCTACCTCGCACCAGATGGGGCGGATCTCGGTGGTCTTGCGGCCGTCGAGGCGCATACCCTCGTCGAGCACGCAGCGGCGCATGGCCTCTTTCTCCACGTCGTGGTAGTATTTCTTGACCAGGGGAGTCTTCTCCTCGCGCTCCTCCTCGGGGAGGGCGTCGATGTACTCCTGGCAGATGGCGGCGAAGCTGTCGGCGCGCCAGTGCTTGTCGGCGCATCCGGCCTTGGCCACAGCGTAGGCTTTGTCGTAGCATTTTTCGCGGACGTCGCGGCGGAGGTCTTCGTCGTTGACCTCGTGGCAATATTCGCGCTTGGTCTGGGCACCGGCCTCCTGCTCAAGCTCTTTCTGAGCCAGGCACATTCCCTTGATGGCGTCGTGGGCGCACTTGAGGGCGGCCAGCAGGTCTTGCTCGGAGACTTCGTCCATCTCGCCCTCCACCATCATGATGTTGTCGTAGGTGGCGCCGACCATAAGCTCCAGGTCTGCGTCCTTAACCTGCTCGAAGGTGGGGTCGATAACAAACTCGCCGTTGATGCGAGCCACGCGCACCTCGGCGATGGGGCCGTTGAAGGGCACATCGCTAACGGTGAGGGCCGCGGAGGCGGCGAGGCCGGCCAGACAGTCGGGCATGTCCACGCCGTCGGCCGAATAAAGGGTGACGTTGACAAACGTCTCTGCGTGATAATTGTCGGGGAAAAGGGGGCGGAGCACGCGGTCCACGAGGCGGGCAGTGAGGATCTCAGCGTCGCCGGCGCGGCCTTCGCGCTTGAGGAAACCGCCGGGGAAACGGCCAGCGGCCGAAAATTTCTCTTTGTACTCAACGGTGAGGGGCATAAAGTCAACGCCCTCGCCAGCTTCTTTGGCGGACACGACTGTGGCAAGGAGCATAGTGTTGCCCATGCGCACCTCCACCGCGCCATCAGCCTGCTTGGCCAGCTTGCCGGTCTCGATAGTGATCTCGCGGCCGTCGGGCAGCGTGATGGTCTTCTTGATAACGTTCATAGGGTTATTTATATTTTTTCTTCTAAAATTCTCGCAAAGGTAAGCATAATTCGCGGAGAGGCAAAATTTTTTCGCCCAAATTGTTGGAGTTTCAAAAAATGTTTGTACCTTTGCGCTCGGGTAAGTCCTATACGACCAGCACGCCATTTGACCCCCAGGTCTTGACCGAAGCAAGGGCAATTGGTTTGAGCGGTGCGATGTAGCCAGCTTACCCTTTTTTTGTACCCTTACGGCTGCCAAGCCACCCCACGATAAACACCCCTATG
Source organism: uncultured Bacteroides sp. (assembly GCA_964606815.1). Taxonomy (GTDB): domain Bacteria; phylum Bacteroidota; class Bacteroidia; order Bacteroidales; family Muribaculaceae; genus CAG-873. The sequence goes on from CAZSHV010000036.1 coordinate 13,447, forward strand.
CGCTCGATACTCATCACCCTGCTATGCGCGATGACGCTCGCCAGCTCTTGCTCCCCCTCGGCCTCCGGAGCCGCTGACTCTCCCTCCCCAGACTCCACCACCGAGGCAGCGGCCGACGTGCCACAATTCAACGCCGATAGTGCCATGGCATACCTCACGGCCCAGACCTCGCTCGGCCCCCGCGTGCCCGGCTCGCAAGCCTGGAGCGCGTGCGGAGACTATCTGATGGCCACCCTGGAGCGTCTGGGAGCGAAGGATGTGACAGTGCAGAAGGCCGAGGCCACGGCCTACGACGGCACGCGCCTGCCCGTGCGCAACATCTCCGGCCGATTCAACCCCCAAGCCACAAAGCGCATACTCATGCTCTCCCACTGGGACTCCCGCCCCTGGGCCGACCATGACCCCGACCCCGCGCGCCGCGACAAGCCCATAGACGGCGCCAACGACGGCGCCTCCGGCGTGGCGGTGATCCTGGAGATAGCCCGCCAGCTCGCCGCGCAAAGCCCGAAGGTGGGCGTGGACGTGCTCTTCGTCGATGCCGAGGACTACGGCCCCCGCGCCGATCAAGACGACGCCGACGACGCCTGGGCCCTCGGCTCACAGATCTGGGCCGCAAGCCCCACCCTGCCCACTAATAATATCCGCTACGCCATCCTGCTCGACATGGTGGGAGGCCGCGACGCCGTCTTCCATCGCGAATACTTCAGTCAAAGCTCGGCCCCCGACGTCAACGACAAAGTGTGGCGCGCGGCAGCCCGCGCCGGCTTCTCATCCCGCTTCCCCAACAGCGTGGGCGGAGCCGTCACCGACGACCACATATACATATCGCGCGCTGGCATCCCCGCCATCGACATCATCGAGAGCGCCAACCCCGCCACGGGCAGCTTCAACCCCACATGGCACACCGCCGACGACACCGCCGACAACATCGACCCCGCCACCCTCCGCGCCGTGGGCCAGACCCTCCTTCAACTCATCTACACCGAATAGCCCCCCACATTTTAGCCATGACTATCGACGAAAGACAAGACGAAATCATCCAGGAATTCAACGACATCGACGACTGGATGGACCGATACGCTTATATCATCGACTTGGGAGCCCAGCTCCCCGCCATCGACGAACGACTGAAAACGCCTCAGCACCTCATCGAGGGCTGCCAGAGCCGCGTGTGGCTCAACGCTGAGCAGAAGGACGGCAAGGTGCTCTTCACCGCCGACAGCGACGCGCTCATCGTCAAGGGCATCATCTCGCTGCTCATCAGCGTGCTCTCGGGCCACACCCCCGACGAGATCCTGAACGCGGACCTGCGCTTCATCGACGCCATTGGCCTGAGCGAGCACCTGTCCCCAACCCGCTCCAACGGCCTGCTGGCCATGGTCAAGCAGATGCGCCTCTACGCCGCTGCTCTGAAAGCCGCCGGCAAGTGAGGACGTCGAGGTTTATTCTTGGCGGCCCCAGAAGGCCGTTAATTCTCGACGGCGCCATGGGCACGGAGATCTATCGCCGCCGCCCCGACCTGCTGCCACCCTACGAGCCTTTGGTATTCACCCACCCCGACCTCGTGGAGGCCATTCACACCGACTACCTCCGAGCCGGGGCGGAGGTGATTACCACCCTGACGCTCTGCTCCAACTCACCCCAGCAGGCTTACGCGGCCACTGCCCTGGCGCTACGCTGCGCCGACCGTCGCCGCTTGGTGGCCGGGGCCCTCGGTCCGGGGTTCTATAGTCGTGATGTGGTACGGGCCATGCTCGACGCGGGCGCCCACCTCCTCCTTTTCGAGACTATAACGTCCACGGCCTGCGTAGCCCGAGCAGCCGAGGCGGCCGACGGACACCCTGCCATCTATTGCGCTTCGCCCACAAGCGAAGGCACGCTCATCAGCGGCGAGAGTCTGGAGAGCTTCGTCAAGGCGTGCGAGAGCGTGGGAGCCGATACCATAGGCCTCAACTGCGGCTGCGGAGCAGAGGCCCTGACGGCACTGTTGCCCAGGCTCAGGGCAGCCACGAGCCGGCCCCTGGCGGCGTACCCCGCCATCAGGCCCGGCGAGGATTTGGCCGCAGTGCTCAAGCCTTACATGTTCATGCTCTCCTTGGCCGGCGGCTGCTGCGGCACCACCCCCGCGGACATCGAGGCACTGCGTTATTCATAATTCTTGCCACGGGCAAGCGCTTCGCGATAACATATTATTCCTCCCAGATTTCCCAGGCGGCTTGGGCCTGGAGTTGGAGCATGTCGAGGCCGTTCTTTATCGTGGCTCCGCACTCCGCCCCGCGGCGAAGGAACTCGGTCTGCTCGGGGTTGTAGACGAGGTCGTAGCACAGGTGCCGGGGCGTGAGAAGCTCGTAGGGTATGGCAGGGTAGGTGTCTTCGCAGGGATACATGCCTAAAGGCGTGGCGTTAACTATCACCTGGTGCGTTTCCACCACCTGCGGGGTGAGCTGCCCATAGGCGAGCACACCGGGGTTGGGCGACCTGGACACAAGCGTCACTTCCAGCCCCAATTTCTCAAGCCCCAGGCGCACGGCCTTCGAGGCCCCTCCGGTGCCGAGCACCAGGGCGCGCTTGTGCCAGGGCTGCAGCATGGGAGCGATGGAGCGGGTGAAGCCCACAATGTCGGTGTTATGGCCCACAAGCTCAGACACTTGCCCCTGGGCATCCCGTCGGATGTCGATGACGTTGACGGCCCCTATGCGCTCGGCGTCGGGGCTGACGGCGGTGAGCAGCGGCAGCACTGCCTGCTTGTAGGGCATCGTCACGTTCAGCCCCCGCAGCAGCGGCTGGCAGGCGAGCAGGCGCTCCAGCTCGTCGACGGTCTCCAGCTCAAAGTTCAGATATGCAGCGGCTATGCCCTCCTTGGCGAACTTTTCCGTGAAAAATCGCTGCGAGAAGGAGTGCTCCAGGGGGCGGCCAATGAGGCCGTAGATGCGCGCGGGGGCCGTGTTCATAATCAACTGTGCGTAATCGGCTATTTGCCGCGAAGTTAGCAAGAAATTCGCGAAATTCTGCCCCCTGCAGCCCCCGCGACTGAATTTTTATTCGTAATTTTGCAACTGCGGGCATTTTTCCACAGCTAAGCCAACACACGCTCCATGCATACCATTGACCAAGACACCGTGCGGCGCATCCTCGACACCGCGGACATCGTAGACGTCGTCAGCGACTTCGTGCAGCTCAAGCGCCGAGGCCAGAACTATGTGGGCCTATGCCCCTTCCACCAGGACCGCTCGCCGTCGTTCTACGTGTCCCGCGCCAAAGGCATCTGCAAATGCTTCAGCTGCGGAGCCTCGGCCAGCGCCGTGGGCTTCATCATGAAGCACGAGAACATGACCTACCCCGAGGCCCTGAAATACCTGGCCAAGAAGTACGGCATCGAGGTCAAGGAGCGCGAGCTCACCGACAGCGAGCGCGCGGCCTCCGACGCCCGCGAGAGCCTGCTGGCCGTCAACCAGTATGCCCTGGAGCGCTTTCAGCACAACCTCGCCTCCACCCCCGACGGACAAGACGTTGCCATGGCCTACCTGCGCCAGCGCGGCGTCTCGCAGCCCATGATCGAGCGCTTCCGCCTGGGCTACTGCCTGGAAAACCCCGCCGACGACCTTTACAACGCCGCCCGCGCCGAGGGATACGCCGACCAGGCCCTTGAGGACTCCGGACTGTGCATTCACAGCGACCGCGGCACGTGGTACGACCGCTTTCGTGGCCGCGTCATCTTCCCCGTCTTCTCTGTCTCGGGCCGCGTGGTGGCCTTCGGCGGTCGCACCATGCGAGCCGACAAAAAGATTGCCAAATACGTCAACAGCCCCGAGAACGCCGTCTACAGCAAAAGCCGCGAGCTATACGGCCTCTACCAAGCCCGCGGGGCCATCGGTCGCCGTGACAAGTGCTATCTGGTGGAGGGCTACCTCGACGTCATATCCATGCACCAGGCCGGCGTGGAGAACGTTGTGGCCTCTTCCGGCACATCCCTCACCGAGGGCCAGATACGCCTAATATCACGCTTCACCAAGAATGTCACCGTAATCTACGACAGCGACCCCGCCGGCGTCAAAGCCTCCCTGCGAGGCATTGACCTGCTCCTGGCCCAGGGCCTTAGCATCAAGGTGGTGTCACTGCCCGAGGGCGACGACCCCGACTCCTTCGCCCAGCACCACAGCGCCGACGAGGTCGAGAAGTACATCGCCGAGCACGAAGAGGACTTCATCCGTTTCAAAATTCGCATCCTTCTTGACGACGCCGGCTCCGACCCCATCAAGCGCACCGAGGTAATCAAGAGCATAGTCGCCAGCATCGCCGTCATCCCCGACGGCGTGGCCCGTGCTGTGTACCTACAGGAGAGCTCACGCCTGCTCAGCATCGACGAGCAGGTGCTACGCCTTCAGGTGGCCAAAGCCACAGGCGAATTCGTGGAGCAGAAAGAGAAGCAGCAGCGCGAGCGCGCCGCGCAGGATTCCCTGCCCCATGGCCAAGCCACATCCCCCGCTGCCACAGGCGTTTCCACCGTGCCCAAGGCCAAGGGCGCAGCAAAGACCAAGGAGGAGAAAGCCCGCGAGCGCACCGTCTCCCTAGAGCACACGCTGCTCAAGTACGTGCTCCGATACGGCATGCTCCCCATCACCGACGACGACCCTCCCCTGCTCGTCAGCGACTACGTGCGCGAGGAGTTCGACAGCGACGAGCTCACCCTCACCGACCCCGCGGCCATAAAGCTCTACGCCGCCATCGAGCAGCGCATAGCCGACGGCTGGCTTTCCGACTACGCCGCCTTCCTCCCACGCCTCGACGCCGACATCGCCGAGCTGCGCCGCCAGGGCATACAGCGCATATCCGACGAAGGCACCGGAGCCGCCCATATCGAGCGCCTGGAGGAGCAGCTTGAGCAAGAGCTCAGCGCCGAGCGCAGCCGCCGTCAGCAGCAATTCAGAGAGATGTATCTCCATGCCCTCACCTCCGCGGAAGACGACACCGTGCGCGACCTCGCCGCCGACCTCATCGCCGAGCCATACCGACTCAGCCGCTACCACAGCCGCTTCGCCCACGTCGAGACAGACAGCGAACGCCTCACCGAGCTCGTGCCGCGCGTGGTGCACGAACTCAAATACGAGATAGTGAAGAAACAGCGCGCCGACACCCAAGAGCAGCTGCGCGCCAACCCCGACCTCGACCCCGCGGTGCAGGCACAAATCCTCCAAGAGCTCAAGCGCCTCGACAGCCTCATCCAGCAGCTCGCCGCCATCCTTGGCGAGCGCACAATAGGCTAACCCAAGGATAACTAACTGATAATCAAACGGATGCTGGGACACACGTCGCATGCGCCGCTGTAACGCTATACGATTCACCCCCCACCATATTAGTAGGGCCCCTCCGTTGCGGCAGCCAGAAACCGCCAAAGACAGGTGTTCCATTGCGAAATGCAAAACCCCCGCTCCGAAGGTGTCGGAGAGGGGGATTGTGATATAGGGGTGAGCCCAAGCCTTAGAGCCTGTCCCATAAAATCTGTTAACGCTGAGGCGGTCAGCCATTGAGCAGAGT
>CAZSHV010000037.1:0-18929 GCA_964606815.1 uncultured Bacteroides sp.
TTACATTCCCATTACCATTTACATTATCATTTAGGTAATGGGGTGTATCCACGCGTGTGCACTCGATTGCATGTGTATCCGATTGAATACACACTTCCTCGCTCTGCTGCTGCTGCACGTCTTCTACAATCTTGTTGTCGTTGTTGTTGTCATCGGTGCATCGGCCTCGCTTCTGTTCATAACGCTTTTTGTTGCGGTCAATGAACATGCGTATCTGCGCCGTCGCGAACTTCATCATGGGGTCGTCGGGCACCGCGCCGGTGAACGCGTACTCCATCACGGCCTCCACGGCCTCCATGCGCATCTCCTCGGGGAGGAGCTTGATAGCGTCCCACCAGTCTTTGTAAAATATAAGGCTCACGTTGGTCATTGTAGTGTGTGTTTTTGATAGTGTATATTATTGTGCAAATATAAATATTATATTTGTAACTACCAATACAAAAACACATAATTAACGAAATTTAATAGCTGCCACGCGAACGATCCGCGGAGTAGAACTTTTTGCAATTATTAACAGGCTATGACTGCTCGGCAGCCGCGGCAGGTGGGGATTTTTTTGTACTTTTGTACGATATTTCCCCATCCACTGCTATGCGTATATTCACCAAGCCAATCATCATCGCTTTCATGTCGCTTCTCTCGCTGCTGCTGCCCTCGGAGGCCCGCGCGGAGAAGATAGTGATTCTCGCCACAAACGACACCCACTCGCTCATCGACGCACCCGCCGGGCCCGCCGGCATGGGCGGAGCGGCCAGACGCAAGGCCGTGATAGACAGCGTGCGAGCCGCCAATCCGGGCCGCGTGCTGGTGGTGGACGCCGGCGACGTGGTGCAGGGCACGCTGTACTTCAACCTCTACTTCGGCAAGGTGGAGGAGCAGCTTATGAACGCCCTGGGCTACGACGTGCGCATACTGGGCAACCATGAATTCGACAATGGTATGGACTCGCTGGCCGCGCAGCTCAAGGGAGCTGAGGCCGCCCTGGTGTGCACCAACTACCAATTCCGCGGCACGCCGCTTGAGGACACCTTCTCGCGCTACCACATCGCCACCGTGGGCGACAAGCGCATCGGCTTCCTGGGCATAAACCTGCAGCCCGAGGGCATGATATCGCGCCGCAACTTCACGGGCATGCGCTACACCGACGCCATCAAAGCCGCCAACAGCGCGGCTGCTTTCCTCAAGGACGTGGAGGAGGTGGACGCCGTGGTGGCTCTGACTCATATCGGCTACGACCGCAAGACGCCCTCCGACCCTCTGCTGGCCGAGAACTCCAAGGACATAGACCTGATTATCGGAGGCCATAGCCACACGCTTCTCGACCCCGCGGGCAACCTGCCCACGCAGATTCTCAACGCCGAGGGTCGCCCCGTCACCATCACCCAGGCCGGGAAGGACGGAAAATACATAGCCGAGATCACCCTCGACACCGACGACCTGCAGGCCCCGCCTGCCTACCGCCTCATCCCCGTCGACGCTCGCCTTGACGACCGCCTCGACCCCGCCGTGGCCGCCATCATAGAGCCCTACCGCGCCGCCGTTGACAGCCTCAACAGCGTCTACATCGCCACAGTGCCCCACGAGCTGCCGCACCGCTGCACGGAGCTGGTGAACTTCGCCGCCGACTTCATCGAGCACACGGGCCGCCAGCTCGCCCCGGATGTCGACTTCGCCGTGAGCAACGTCGGCTCTCTGCGCCACGCCCTGCCCAAGGGCAAGCTCAGCGAGGGAGAGACCATCACGCTCATGCCCTTCTTCAACAAGGTGCAGGTGCTGGACATGCCCGGCCGCAGCGTCATCGCCCTCTTCGACTCCATAGCCGCCTACGACACCGGCGGAGTGTCGGCCCAGATCAAAGCCGTGGCCGACGCCCAGGCCCGCACCTGCCCTGTGCTTCTTTTCAACGGCAAGGAGATCGACCCCGAGCGCACCTATCGCATCGCCACCGTTGACTATCTGGCCGAGGGCGGCGACTACATGACGCCCTTCACCGAAGGCACGCTCGTGGCCGAGGACAAGCGCTACGTCTTCGAGCGGCTGGTGGACTACGTCAAGGCCAAAGGCAAGGTGCAGGCATCGCCCAAGCCCCGAATCACCGCTAAGAACTAAAGCCTAACATCAACTCTGACAAAAACTTAAACTCTAACACCTATACCACTACATTAAATCCATGAACCTCCCCTTTCTGTTCCTGCTGCTGACGCTCTCGGTGAGCATCAAAGCGGCAGCCGCGCCGCAGTCGCCCATCATCGCCCGCGCCGAGTCGCCCGAATGCCAGGCGTGGGTTGACTCTGTATTCGCCACCCTCACCCCCGAGGAGCGCATAGCCCAGATCATCATGCCCAAGGCCCCCGCCGAGGGCCCCAAGTGCAAGCAGCGCCTTGACGAGCTCATCGGCAAATACCACTTCGGCGGCGTGCTCTTCGCCGAAGGCACGGCCGAGAGCTACGCATCACTCACCAACTATCTGCAGAAGCTCAGCCCCGTGCCGGCCCTGATCACCCTCGACGGAGAGTGGGGACTGTCGATGCGCATGCCCGACACCCCGCGCTTCCCCAAGAACATGGCCCTGGGAGCCATACAAGACACGCGCCTGCTCTACGACTACGGCCAGGAGGTGGCCCGCGAATGCCGCGAGGTGGGCATACACGTCAACTTCGCCCCCGACGTGGACGTAAACTCCAACCCCGCCAACCCCGTGATCGGCGACCGATCCTTCGGCGAGAACCCGGCCCGCGTGGCCCAGCTGGCCACGGCCTACGGCCTGGGCCTGGAGCAGAACGGCGTGCAAGCCGTGGCCAAGCACTTCCCCGGCCATGGAGACACCAATGTGGACTCCCACAAGGCCCTCCCCACCGTTGACCACAGCCTCGCCACACTCGACAGCGTGGACCTGCTGCCCTTCCGCGACTTCTTCGGCCACGGCCTCTCGGGCGTGATGGTGGGCCACATCTCCGTGCCAGCCCTCGACCCCACCTGCACCCCTGCCTCCCTCTCCCGCCCCATCACCACAGGCCTGCTCAAGGACCAGATGGGATTCCGCGGCCTGGTCTACACCGACGCCCTGGGGATGCGCGGAGCCGACGTTAAGACCGGCAACAACGCCGTCAACGCTCTGCAGGCCGGAGCCGACGTGCTGCTCTGCCCCGCCAACCCCGTCAAGGCCCTCGACGCTGTGAAGAAAGCCGTGGCCGACGGCACCATCTCCTCCGAGCTCATCGACACCCTCTGCCGCAAGATGCTGGCTTATAAATACGCCCTGGGCCTCAACGACTACAAGCCCGCCACCATAGCCGGCCTGCAGCAGCGCATCAACTCACCCGAGGCCGAGGCCGTGAACCGCCGCCTCTCCGCCGCGTCCATCACCGTGCTCTTTAACAAAGACAACACCCTGCCCATCGGCCATCTGGCCACCCAGCGCATAGCCGTGGTGAGCATTGGCAAGAAGGCCGGCCCGGAATTCGCCGACATGTGCCAGCGCTACGCCAAGGTCGATGTCTTCACCTCCGTGCCCTCGGCCCAGGCCCTGAAGCAATACACCACCGTCATCGCCGCCGTCTACACCGACTCGCTCTACGCCCGCGAGGCCATGGCCTCCCTGGCCAGCCGCGCCCCCAAGGGCTGCAGCCTGGTGGGTGCCTTCATGGTCAACGCCTACCGCATGGCCAAGTTCAAAGCCACGCTGCCCAAGCTCAGCGCCGTGGTGCTGGCCTACGACAACACGCCCCTGCTGCGCGAATACGCCGCCCAGGCCATCTTCGGCGGCATCAAGGTGGACGGTCGCCTGCCGGTCAACCTCGAGGGCATAGCCCCCATGGGCACGGGCGTGGACATCGCCAAGACCCGCCTGGGCTACTCCTCGCCTGCCGCCAAGGGCATGAACCCCTCGCTCACCGACTCTCTGACGCGCGTCGTCACCGACGCTCTCGCCCAGGGTGCCTTCCCCGGCTGCCAGCTCATCGTCGCCAAGGGCGGCGACGTGGTGTATGACGGCAACTTCGGCACCATCACCAAGTACGGCCCCAAGGTGACTCGCCAGACGCTCTACGACTGCGCCTCCGTCTCCAAAGCCGTGGGCACGCTGCCCGGCGTGATGAAGGCCTACGACCTTGGCCTCTTCCAGCTCGACGAGCCTGCCAGCAAGCACATCCCAGGCCTCCGCGTGGAGGGTAAGGACAGCATCACCCCCCGCATGCTGCTGCACCACGAGACGGGCATCCCTGCGAGCCTCAACATGTACGCCATCATGATGGACACCGCCACATTCACCGGTAAGCTCTTCACCAACCGCCGCGACCGCGACCACACCATCGAGGCCCAGCGCGGCATGTGGGGCCACCGCAACGCCCGCGTGCGCAGCGACATCGTATCCCCCACCCGCTCGGCCGACTTCCCCTACGAGGCCGCCCGCGGCATGTATGTGGGCAAAGCGGCCATGGACACAATCCGAGGCCGCATCTACTCGTCGAAAATCAACCCCGCCCGTTCCTACAACTATTCCTGCCTCAACTTCTCGCTGCTGATGGAGCTCGAGGAGCGCGTCACAGGCCATGAGCACCAGACCTTCGTCACCGACAGCGTCTGGGCCCCCATCGGAGCCTATGGCTTCTGCTACCGCCCCTTGGAGACCAACGCCCCGGAGATGATAGCCTACACCGAGGTTGACCCCTTCCTGCGCCGCCAGCATGTGCACGGCCATGTGCACGACGAGACAGCCGCCTTCTCGGGCGGCGTGCAGGGCAACGCCGGTGTCTTCGGCTCTGCCACCGACGTGGCCAAGCTCTGCCAGATGTGGCTCAACGACGGCCTCTACGGCGACGCCCGCGTGCTTTCCGAGGAAACCTCCCGCCTCTTCACCACCGAGAAGAGCGCCACCTGCCGCCGCGGCCTGGGATTCGACAAGCCCGACGCCGTGAACCCTGAGAATTCCCCCACATGCGACGAAGCAGACCCCAGCGTCTTCGGCCACCTCGGCTTCACCGGCACGGTCTTCTGGGTAGACCCCAAGAACGACCTCATCTTCGTCTTCCTCTGCAATCGCGTGGACCCCAGTCGCTATTCTCCTGAGTTCAACCGAACCAATATACGTCCTGAATTGTTCAGACAAGTATACAAGAGCATACAACGCGACTAATTCATTACAACTATCGTACCCCTTCATCTCATACTCTCATCCCTATCAGCGCCGAGGCTGCGCGCCGCCGTCATCGCGATGGCTGCGGCGGCCTCGTTCGCTATCCCTTGCGCTGCCACGGAGGGTGACGAGCGACTCGCCTCGCAGGGTCTGCCCCAGCTCTCGCTACGCACTGACGGTGCGGCCGAGACCTTCGCCGTCGAGCCCGCTGCCCCCGCCGTCGGCGACACGCTGGCCCTCACGGAGGTGAACACCGAGCATGAGACCACCCTCCCCCCTGTGGCCGACACTCCCCGCCAGGGCTTCATTCCTCGCTACTGGGGTGAGTTCCGCCCTCAGCTGCCATCCATCGCCGTCAGCCTCGCCGCCAGCTCGCTGATGCGCCTGGGCATCGTCAATGTGATGAAACATAACATCACCTCATGGCGTCCCGACGGCTCTGACGACAACTCCATGCCCTCGCGCCATGCCGTGTGGGCCTACGGTGTGGCCACGACGGCCACCAACTTCCTCGTGCCCATGTCGCCGTGGTGGGGCTTAGGAGCCCATGCAGCCGCTGCCGCCATAGGCTTCGAGAGGGTGCTCGACCATAAGCATTACCCCGGCGACGTGCTCGCCGGTGCTGGCATAGGCGTGGGCACATCGCTGATCTCCGACCAGGTGTCGCGCCTGGTGTTCTCCCGCCCTTCGCATTACTCCTTCCCCAACGAAATCACCGACCTGTCGTCGCTGTCGCTCTCCACGGGTGCGTCGTTCCCCATGGCCAAGCGCTTCGGAGCCTTGAGCCTGGGCTCGGCCCTGGTGTCGCAGGTGCAATACACGGCCCCGGCCACTGACGACATCAGCATAGCCGCCGCCCTGGCCCTGCAGACAGCCCCCCTCAAGCGCGACCGCATGTACATCGGCAACCTCTCCCGCCTGAAAGTGGGCGCAGGAGCCATGTACAAATGCCCCGTGGGCTCCACGCCTCTGGAATTCACCGCCTCGGCCCGCGCGGGCGTGTTCTTCACGTTCTCCAATAAAGTGGTCAGCGCCAAGCTCCTCGCCCCTATGGCAGAGGTTGACTGCGGTCTGTCGCTCCACCTCACCGACAATTTCACCATCGGTGCCACCGCCGGCTACGGCATCTCTTCCCTCAAGCTCACTGCCCCGGCCACGCCCGGCGGCCCCGACATCACGCGCTCGCGCGCCCTGTCGGCGTTCAATTGCTCCTTCCTCACCATCGTGCATTTCTGATTATATCAACTCTCACATATCCCCTATCATGAAGCGAATACTGCTATCCCTGGCTGCTGCTGCCGCCGTGGCCACTGCTATGGCCGGCCCCTACAAAATCACCGTGCACATGCCCCAGGCCGCCCCTGGCGACACCCTGCGCCTTTATAACTTCGACACGCAGGCCACCATCGACTCGCTCGTCGTGGCCAACGGTGCCATCACCCTCACGGGTACCATCGACGAGCCCGTGGCCGCCATCATCTCCGCAGGCCAGGGCAAGCGCACAGCCCCCTTCGTGCTCGAGGAGGGCTCCATGTCCATCACCGACGGCGTGGCCGCCGGATCCATGCTCAACGACCTCTACCGAGAGCAGACGGCCGCCCTGCAGCCCAAAATAGCAGCCATCTCCAACGCCACCACCGAGGAGCAGTACGAACAAGCCTACCTCGCCGCCGTCGACGCCTTCAAACAGGCTGCCATCGCCAATGCCGACAGCCCCGTGGGCCTGCTGCTGCTATCCCAGGTGCTGGGCAACCTCGAGGGCCAGGAGCTCCTCGACCTGCTCGCCGCCAACCCCGGCCTCGCCCAGTATGCCCGCGTCAATAAGGCTGCTGCTGCCGCCCGAGCCCTGTTGGCCACCCAGCCCGGTATGCCCTACCGCAACTTCACCGTCACCTACGACGGCCGCGCGCAGAGCCTCAGCGACTACGTGGGCAAAGGCAAGTACACCCTCGTCGACTTCTGGGCCAGCTGGTGCGGACCCTGCCGCCGCGAGATGCCCGTTCTGAAGGAGATATACAACGAATACCGCGACAAAGGCCTGACCGTGCTGGGAGTCGCCGTGTGGGACAAGCCCGCCGCCACCGAGGCCGCCATCAAAGAAATGGACATCTCTTGGCCTTGCATCATCGACGCCGGCAGCGTGCCCACCGACCTCTACGGCATCAGCGGCATCCCCTGCATCATCGTCTTCGCCCCCGACGGCACCATCTACAGCCGCGGCCTGCGCGGCCAGGAGCTCAAAGCCTCCATTGCCGCCGCCCTCGCCAAGTAGGACAGCACATTTGGTGCGGCCGCGATAACACCCTGTATGCGACTCGAATTGTAGAGCCGAAGCGGGCTGTTCGGCCGCCGATAACACCAACGATGTCAATGCGTTAGCTGTAGGGGCGCCACCTGTGGCGACCGCCGCAATGGCCGCTCTATGAATCACCTCGCCCATACTAACCTGCGGCCGCATCGAACATGCGGCCCTACAATTATTTGGTTTTGTTGACGTATTCCCTCTTCGCGGTCGCCACAGGTGGCGACCCTACCAATCGCCCACTCCGTGGGCTCCGATGACGTCGTCGCCATTGATTCCCAGAGCGTTACCCCCAAATAGTAGGACCGCAAATTTGTTGCGGCTGCGATAACACCCACGACAACACACACCAGTAGGGTCGCCACCTGTGGCGACCGACAGGATGGATAACTCCCGCAAATCCAGAAAATTGTGTTGTTATAACAATCGCCTATCCGCGGCCGAACGGCCGGTTCTGCCCTACATCCAGGATGTTATTGTGGCTTAACCCATTGAGTAACTCGCTGATAATCAATCAATGGACAATTTCAACTACTTAAACGTCTGTAGCTCTGACTGTTAACCTCTGTCCATTGTCCACGGCTCAGGGTACCCTCCATTATACTACCATCCGAAAAAAGCGGTCCCAGATGGAGGAGCTGGCCTGCTTGATGTTGACCATCACCTCGGAATTACGAGCGTTGAGGAACACGATGGACGAGTGCATCACGATGGCCACCCACTCTTCAAAAGGCACAAAGGCGTGGATATTTCGCAGGGGAATCTTGTGGAAAGGCGAATTGGGGGCTATGGAGCCAATCTCCAGCTCTTCGGTCTCCGGGTCGACCATGATGCCATGATGCTCGCCAGCCTTCTCAAAGAGAGTGGCAAAGTCAAGGCAGTCGTAGCTCTTGGGGCGAGAGGCGTACTTCTTATATATAGAGTTGATGACGTCGTTGGAAATCATAGTCGGTGGTGATCGTGGATGTTTTGACTCTGTAAAATTTCACTGTAGGCCCTGATTCGGCCTGCATTCTCTATCAAAACCACCGACAGAGGAAAAGGTTTACCGGGAAACGGGGAAATGTCTCAATTTTGTATCATTTTTAACAGAGCAGCCTAAAATTAACACTCCCCAACCTTAATTTTCACAGTTCCGACACGTCGACGCTGGCCAGCGTGGAGGCCACTATATGAGCCAGCGGAGCGAGGCTCTCTGCGGGGTTGCTCGTGGCTATGGCCACCACCTTTGCCCCGGAGGCCATGCCGGCACGAAGGCCCTGGTAAGAGTCCTCGAACACCACGCACTGCTCCACAGGCACGCCTGCTAACTTCGCTCCCAGCAGGTAGCCCTCAGGGTCGGGCTTGGAGCGGGAGACCATGTCGCCCGTCACCACGGCGTCCATCATCGCTGGCAGTCCCGGCAGGCTGCGGTACAGGCTCTGCATCTTATCTGCCGCGCTACTGGTGACGATTACCGTGCGCCACCCCATCTCGCGCAACTGCTGCACGAACTCCTCCGCACCGGGGAAGAAGCTGAAAGGCATATCCTCCTCGAATGCGTTAAGTCGAGCCACAATCTGCCGCTGCTGCTCGGTGTCGGGGAAATTCTCCGACAGTATCTTGCCCAGGTTGGTGCCTTTGATGGCAAGGGCGAAGTCGGGGTCGGCAATGCCAAAGTCGCGGCCTATAGCGGCCCAGAATTGCGTGTATAGAGGCTCGGTGTCGATGAGCACACCGTCGAGGTCAAAGAGAGCAGCGCGGGTCATATGCGGGTCTAATAATAGATGAAAAATAGAAAGTCAGTCAAACACACCGGCCGAGTCGAGCACAGCCTCTGCCGCGCGGGCATAAGCCGAAGCGGCGGCGGTGTCGCCAGTGGCGCGGAGCCGTTCGCGGCGCGAGCTGATCTCCAGCACAGCGTGCTCACGCTGCATGCTTGCCGCAGGGGCTTCAACTGCCTTGCGAGCGTCCTCACGTCCTCGGGCCTCGGCAGCCTCGATGTTGGGTGAAGAGCTGCTGAAGATGCCTCCCCCACCCCCGCATGCTGCTGCTGCCAAAAGCAAAGAAGCAAAACAAATGCGTGCGCAGAAATGCTTGAATGCCTGATGCTTACCCATAGCTTAATCAATCATTTCTTTAACCCTATCGCTAACCTTTTCCATCAGCCAGCGGGGCGTGGACGTGGCTCCGCAGATACCAATGCTATCTGCGCCTTCGAGCCAGCTTTTCTCAATCTCTAACTCGTTGGCCACCAAATATGTGCGTGGGTTAACTTCGAGACAATGATGAAATAGCACCTTGCCGTTGGAACTCTTGGTTCCGGCCACGAACAGCACCACGTCGTGGGCCTGCGCGAAGTTGCGCAGATGCTCCACGCGGTTGGCCACCTGGCGGCATATGGTGTCGGAGGTGTGGAGTGTGGCCCCGGGAAGCAGACGGGCGCGGATAGCGTCAATCATTGCCCGGAAACCTTCGAGGGGCATCGTGGTCTGGGAGTACAGAGCGATGTCGCGGCTGAAGTCAAGCTCCTTGCAATCGTCGATCACAGCAGGGTCCTCGATCACGATAGCATGGCCGTCGGTCTGCCCCACCAGTCCGTTCACCTCCGCGTGGCCTCGCTTGCCGTAGATGACAATCTGCGGGCCGTCGCAGGGAGCGGCGGAGCGGAACGTGTCGCGGATGTTGCGCTGCAGACGTAGCACCACAGGGCAAGTGGCATCGATGATCTCGATGCCGCGGGCCTGGGCCTTAGCATAGGTCTCCGGGGGCTCGCCATGAGCGCGAAGTAGCACCTTCGCACCGGAGAGGGTGTCGAGGTCGGCATGGGTGATGGTGGTCATACCCAGGCGGCGCAGACGCTCCACCTCCGCGCTGTTGTGCACAATGTCGCCAAGACAATAGAGCTGGCCTGACTGCTGCAGCTCCTCCTCGGCTTTGCGTATAGCCGTGACCACACCGAAGCAAAATCCGGAGCGGTCGTCAATCTCGATAGTAGCCATGCGGGGGCTTACTTCTTGCTTGCAAGGCGATCCATCACGCT
Source organism: uncultured Bacteroides sp. (assembly GCA_964606815.1). GTDB lineage: Bacteria > Bacteroidota > Bacteroidia > Bacteroidales > Muribaculaceae > CAG-873. Next base: position 10,459 of record CAZSHV010000037.1, read on the forward strand.
GCGGAACTGGCTGAGGGCCCAAGCATCCTGCTCCTCAAGGGTCATCTTGGAGTTGTCAAGGTCGAGGGCATCGTCGGCGCGGCGCAGAGGGCTCTCGGCGCGCGTGGTGTCGATATGGTCGCGGTGAACAACGTTGGCCAGCACCTCCTCGTATGTCACCTGGCTGCCCTGGGCCAGCAGCTCCGCGCAGCGGCGCTGGGCGCGGGTCTGGGCAGACGCGTTGACGAAAATCTTCAGCTCAGCGTCTGGAAACACGGTGGTGCCGATATCGCGGCCGTCCATCACAATGCCTCCGCCTTGACCCATAGCCTGCTGCATGGCCACGAGGGCGCGACGCACCTCGGGGATGGCAGCGATGGTGCTGACACGGTTGCTGACGCGCAGGGAGCGAATCTCGCGCTCCACGTCGAGGCCGTTGAGCATGGTGTGCTGGGTGCGGTCGGGCTGCACGGCGAAGTCGATATGGATGTCGGGCAGAGCAGCTATGAGCTCGGGCAGACGCACAGCGTCGGCGTCGTCGATAAGCTGATGCTCTATGGCATAGAGCGTTACAGCGCGGTACATAGCGCCGGAGTCGATGTAGCGGTAGCCTATCTCAGCGGCCAGGCGGCGCGCCATGGTGCTTTTGCCGGAAGATGAGAAGCCATCGATGGCGATGGTGATTTTTTTTGTGTCAGACATATCAGAATAGCTCGGAAAGCGAGCAGTTGAGGTTGAACATCAGGGTGGTGGCACCGGTGTGAGGCTGCGCGAAGGCCAAGCCGAAGCCGAAGCTGCGCACACGCAAGCCCGCGCTGAGCGAGAAGCCGGAGAGCATGGAGCGGTGATAGGTGGCCATGTCGGTGCGCGTCTTATAGTTGTAGCCCACACCAATATACCAGTTGGGGGAGCTGACGAGGTCTACGCCGAAGACGAGGTGGCGGAAGAGGTTGGATCCGAACGAATCTTTCAGCTCAAGCTCCTCGCCGCCGTGGCCGTCGCCCACCTTATAATAAGGGAGCTTCCACTTGGTGAGGTTCCAGGCCGTGACGGAGAATCGCACGGGGAAACCGCTGAAGGTCTGGCTCCAGCCCAGACGCAGGTCAATGGGCAGGCGATCGTAGCTCTCGTGGAAGCGCTTGATCTGGCCTCCAAGGTTAGCCACTACCAGCGAGAGGGAGAGGTCGCGCTCGGGGTCGAAATAGTTGATGCCGAGGTCGGTGGCCAGCGCCAAGGCCGAAAATTCGGCATATGAGCTGTAGAGGAATTTGAGGTTAGCGCCGCCGCGCAGGCGGTCGGTGATGTCGTAGGAATACGCCAGGCCTATCTGCATGTCCTTGGGAGATATGGTGCCAAGGACCACGCCGTTCTCGTCGGCCTCCGTCACGCTGCCGTAGCCGAAATAGCCGATGGTGGCAGCCAGAGTGCCGTGCTGGCCCACTGCGTTGCCGTAGCGCAGGCCCGCGAAATTGCTGTCGCCCAGATAGCGCATGTAGGTGAACGACACCTGTCGGCTCATCTCCTGGCCCAGCAGGGCCGGGTTCTGGTCGATGGTGGTGATGTCATCGTCCACCAGAGTGATGTTCATGCCTCCGAGGCCGTAGATGCGGGTGGAGAGGGGCACGTTGAGAAAGTTATAGGCAGGGGAGCCGTCGCCGGCCCAGGCAGCCACGAAAGCCGCGAGGGATATGATAATGAGTATTAATCTTCGAAATGTCATGACGTAAGGAAAACGGCAAAAAGGGCTATTTATTGCGCCGCCGCAGCAGCTTTTGGGCGATGGCGTTGTGGCGAGCGGCTTGATCATCGATGCCCATCTTGTCATATAGCGATGCCAGGGAAAGGTGCACATCGGGCTGGTTGCCGTCTTTTGCCAGGGCTATGAGCATCAGGTCAAGGGCTGCTGCCGCGTCGCCCACGGCCGCTTCAAGCTTGCCTGCCTCAAGGGGAGCGCGCCAGTCGCTGCCAGGGCAGTATTCAGCCAAGCGGTAGGCCTCCACAGCGTCGTCGTAACGCTCCATGGCCTCCAGCGCGCGGGCTCGGCCCAGCATGGCCACATACATTCCGGGGTTAAGACGCAGGGCCTTGTCGTAGTTGGCCAGGGCTGCCTCCATCTCCCACCCCTCCTCGCGGCATTGGTCGCCCATGGCCACGTATTCGGCAGCGAGGCCGCGCAGCATCTCGCGCTGTCGCTCCACCTCGTCTTGCAGACTCTTGATCTGCTCTTTGAGCTTGTCCACCACCGTGAGCTTCTGGGCTATCAATCGGGCAGCTTCGGGCCGTCCGAGCTCGTTGCGGGCTGCCACGGCACGGCACAGCTCCATGGCTGCGTCGCGCATGCGCCCTTCGTCAAAGGCTTTGGCTGCGTCTGCATATGCCGCATCTGCTGCTGCCCCCTGCATGGCCGAGTCGATGAGCACAGGGTCGTTGAAGGTGGCCGCGTAGCGTTGTATCAGTGGATTCACGAAGACGTCGCGGGCAGCGATGGTGGAGCGCATGGTGATACCTTGCAGCGAGCGGCAGCGGCTCAGGGCCACGTAGGTCTGGCCGCCGGAGAAGGCTCCGTGGCCGAGGTCTATGCTCACGCGGTCGAAGGTTAGGCCTTGGCTCTTGTGGATGGTGATGGCCCATGCGGCCTTGAGGGGAAACTGAGAGAAGGTGCCGAGCACGTTCTCCTTCACCTCCTTTTTATCCTCGTCGTATGTGTAGCGAACGTTCTCCCAGATTTCTGGTTTGACAGCGTGCTTGGTGCCGTCGGGGAGCTCCACCATAATCTCCTGCTCGCCTATTTCGGCCACTCGGCCTATGGTGCCGTTCACCCATCGGCGGGCCGGGGCTTCGTCGCCCGGGGCGGCGGGGGCTGTGAGGTCGAGGCCTGTGCCTGTGTCGTTTTTCACGAACACCACCTGCGCTCCCTCCTTTAGTTCGAGCACGCGGTCGGTGGGCAGGGAGCTATCGGGGAAGTCGCCCGTGATCACACCATCGAAGGAGCGCAGCGGGCGCGGTATCTTGTCCAGCTCTGCTGTGTTGATGCTGTCCACGATCTCGCGGCGCGTGGCTATGGTCATGGTGAAGGATTCAGCCGGCGGCTGCTGCCCCACCTTGCTGTTGAGCAGGGCCAGGTCGTTCAGATTCGGACGCCCCTCGCGCATGCGGTCGAGCAGGGCTATGAATTCGGGGTCGGTCTGCCGGAAGGCTTTGCGCAGCTCGATAGGCACCAGCGGCAGCTCGCGGAAGGCCAGAGCATTGAAGAAGAACATGCCGTCGCGGTAGTAGTGGCCCAGGATGTCGCGCGTGTCGGCCGGGATCACTGGCTCAAGCTGGAAGACATCGCCTAGCAGTAGCAGCTGCTTCCCGCCGAAGGGGCGCCGCAGGTTGCCGGTATACACTCGCAGCAGCCTGTCGATGAGGTCTATGACGTCGGGTCGCACCATCGATATCTCGTCGATGATAATCAGGTCGAGATTCTTCAGCAGCTTGATGTGCCGCTTGGTGTATTTGAACCGCTGCCGCAGCCGCTGGGGCGACACCAGGTCGGGGTCGTTGGGCAGCATGGGCTTGAACGGGATGCGGAAGAAGGAGTGTATGGTCTGCCCGCCAGCGTTGATGGCGGCGATGCCCGTGGGGGCCAGAACTACGTATTTCTTCTTCGTGGTGGCCGTCAGGTATTTAAGGAACGTCGACTTGCCCGTGCCCGCTTTGCCGGTGAGGAACACCGACTGTGAGGTGTACGTCACCAGCTTCAGCGCCGCCTGGAACTCCGCGCTGGAGGTGTCTATCTTGTTTACGTCGATTGCTGCTGCCTTCTGCATGTGCTATCGGAGGGGATGTCAGAGTATTTCGATGCCGGCCACCTCGGTGGAGCATTCGCCCGTCTGGCCGTTGTCCTGGAGCACGCCGGTGGTGATACGCACGAAGTCGACGCGCTGCAGGCCTGCGGCCGAGATGTCGATGGCCGAGCGGCTGTCGGCGTTGGGGCGGCAGTCGGCGTAGCCGTCGTATATCACCAGTCGGTAATACCCCGTGGCCTGGTCCAGCACGCCGTTGTCGGGCAGCCGAGTGCCGGTGAAGGTCAGCTCGGTGGCCGATAGCCAACCGGGGAAATAGGGCTGGGAGTGGTACTGGGGCTGAATGGCCAGCGAGCCGGATGTGCCGTCGCTACATGTGTATACTATTGCATTGGCCCCGGTAGCAGGAGCTTGGTATGTCACGGTGTACCCATCCAGAGCTTGAGCGTCAGCGCTGCCGGGCAGGCGGTGCCAGCCGTCGTCGGGCAGCCCGTTGCCGTTGTTGTCGGCCATAAGCTCGATGATGCCGGGCTCGGCCGAGCCGTAGGGCCTGCCGTCGGCCAGGGTGCCGGAGAGGAAAGCGTTGCCGAGTATGCGCATATCGTCGCCGGCCTTGTCGCGAACGGGGGTCTTGAGACGCAGCGTCACGCTTCCGCCCCATGCGCCGAGGCTGATGACCTCGCCGCGGCATAGGCTCTGCTGGGCGCGGGCTGTCACCGTCTCGCGGCCCTCGCCGGGGTTCCACTCTGGCAGGGTGTTCACAAACTGTCCGGGGGCGGGGCTGTAGTCGATGACCTCCACCTGCGCCAGCCCTGCTGTGGGCTTGACTTCGGGCTCGGGCTCTGTGCTCGCGCATGAGGCAAGCGTCAGCACGGCCATGGGTATAAGATGAAGTATAATATAATGTGGCTTCATGCGGCAAAGTTACAAAAAAAATCGTAACTTCGCGCCATGATTAGCCCCGATAACACTTCTTGCCGCACGGCGCTCTACCACACTTTCGGCTGCAAGCTGAACTTTGCAGAGACGGCCTCGCTCTCCGCCCTCTTTGCCGAGCGGGGCGTGCGCACCGCCGCGAGGGGCGAGAAGCCCGACATCATCGTGGTGAACACATGCTCCGTCACCGAGGTGGCCGACAAGAAATGCCGCCAGACCATCCGCTCGCTGCACAAGCGCTATCCCGAGGCCCCCATCCTCGTCACGGGCTGCTACGCGCAGCTCAAACCCGCGGAGGTGGCCGCCCTCGACGGTGTGGCCGTGGTGGCCGGCACCAACCACAAGCTCGACATGGTGCAGTATCTCGACCGCTGGCTGGAGACGGGCTCTGCCATGACCGTGGTGCCCGAGGCGGCGTCGCTGAGAGATTTCATGCCGTCGTGCTCTCGCGGCGACCGCACGCGCTTCTTCCTCAAGGTGCAGGACGGCTGCGACTATTGGTGCTCGTATTGCACCATACCCCGCGCCAGAGGCCGCTCGCGCAGCGGCTCCATCGATATGCTGGTGGGCCAGGCCGAGCAGGCTGCCGCCCAGGGAGGCAAGGAGATCGTGCTCACGGGCGTTAATATCGGCGACTTCGGCAAAGGCACGTCTGAAACATTCCTCGACCTCATACGCCAGCTCGACACCGTCACCGGCATCGAGCGTTATCGCATCTCCTCCATCGAGCCCAACCTGCTCACCGACGAGATCATCGACTGGTGCGCCACCTCGCGCGCATTCATGCCCCACTTCCACGTGCCCCTGCAGTGCGGCTCGGACGCTGTGCTGCAGCTCATGCGCCGCCACTACGACACCGCCCTGTTCCGCCACAAGATGGAGCGCATACGCCAGGCCATGCCCGACGCGTTCATAGGCGTTGACCTCATCGTGGGTGCCCGAGGCGAGACCCCCGAGCTTTTCGAGGAGTCGAAAGCCTTTGTTGAGAGTCTTGACATCTCGCGACTGCACGTGTTCCCCTACAGCGAGCGCCCAGGCACCAGCGCCCTGCGCCTCGACGGGGCAGTAAGCCCGGAGCAAAAGCGTGACCGCGACCGCGCCATGCTGCGTGTCAGCGACGCCAAGCTGCAGGCCTTCTCCGAGCGTTTTATAGGCACCACCCGCCCCGTGCTCCTGGAGCACCCCGTGAAGGGCGGCATGATGGCCGGATTCACCGACAACTATCTGCGCGTCAACGTCCCCGCCCCTGCCTCCATGACCAACGCCATAGTCAACGTTCGCCTCGACTCCCTCGACCCCGCCACGTGCGAATTCACCGGCTCACTCGCCACGCAGCCATGAAACGCCTTCTCGCCGGCATAGGCAACTCGGCCGTCTCTCTGCTCGGGCACATGCCCTGGTGGTTGCTCCACGGGCTTTCTTCGTTAACGTTCGTGATTCTCTACCACCTGGTGCGCTACCGCCGCAGGGTGGTCAGCGATAACCTCGCTGCCTGCTTCCCGGAGCTGCCGGAGGCCGAGCGCAGAGACATCGCTCGCCAGTTCTACCGCAATTTCTGCGACAACATCTTCGAGACCGCCAAGCTCGCCCACATCAGCGACGAGGATATGAGCCGCCGCATGGAGTTTCGCGGTGTGGAGGTGATGGACCAGCTGCTGGACAGCGGCCGCAGTGTCATAGCCTACTTCTCGCATTGCTTCAACTGGGAGTGGGCTCCATCAGTCACGCTCCACATGCGCCCCGAGGCCAAGGACGTGGTCTACGCGCAGATCTACCGCCCGCTGCGCAATAAATGGTTCGACTCTCTGATGCTGCGCCTGCGCGGCCGCTTCGGCTCGGAGTCCATACCCAAGCGCACAGCCCTGCGCACCTTCCTGCAGTGGAGGTCGGAAGGCCGGCTGTCGCTCACGGGCTTCATGAGCGACCAGCACCCCAGTCACGGCGATCCCACCTACGTCACCACCCTGCTCGGGCGCCCCACGGCCATGATCACAGGTACCGAGACCCTGGGCCGACGCCTGGGCATGGCAGCCGTGTATTGGGACATGGAGCGCACCAGCCGCAGCCACTACCGCATAACAGTGCGCCTGCTCAGCCCCGACATGGCCGCGGAGCCCCCCATGGCCGTGACAGAGGCCTACACGCGCATGCTCGAGACCACCATCCGCCGCCAGCCCTCCATCTGGCTCTGGACCCACAAACGCTGGAAACACCCCGTAACCCTCCCCAACACCCCCGCGATATGAAAACTAAACCTACGAAAGTGCTGTTTGTATGCCTTGGCAATATATGCCGCAGCCCGGCAGCCGAGGGCGTGATGAAGAAGCTCGCCGCAGAGGCCGGGCAGGCCGACCTTTGGGAAATCGACTCGGCTGGCACGGGAGACTGGCACGTGGGCGAGCTGCCGGACAGCCGCATGCGCGCCGCCGGGGCCAAACGTGGCTATAACTTCACGCACCGATGCCGCCAGGTGCGCCCTGACGACTTCGACCGCTTCGACCTCATCATCGGCATGGACGACAACAACCTGCGCAACCTGCGTCTGCTCGCCCCAAGCCGTGAGCACTGGAGCAAGATCGTGCCTATTGCCAGCCATCTGAAGCCCGAGGAGGGCAAGCTCGTCCCCGACCCTTACTACGGCACCGACCGCGACTTCGACCACGTCATCTCCCTGCTCGAAGCCGCCTGCGGCCGTATGATTAAGAGCCTGTCCCATAAAATCTGTTAAAGCTGAGGCGGTCAGCCATTGAGCAGAGTTGTTCGTGTGATGAGGGAGTGTACTTGACGTACACGACCGAAGAACACGGACGAATATGCCAATGGATGGCCGTGGCGAAGGTCACCATCATCGCCCGCTGGACTATTTTGGATGTTGAAACGTTGATGTTCGGTGAGCCTAAATATGCTTGAGCAGAATCATCATGAAGGCCATCTTCGTCATTGCAGTCGCCGTGGTGAGCGATTGCTCGTAGCCACGGCACTGTCTGCGGAAACGGTCAAGCCATGCGATGGTGCGCTCGACCACCCAGCGGCCCTCCAAGGGAATGAATTCCGACGTTCCGTAATTCGATTTAACGCACTGCAAGTCAATTGACAGGGTGGTCTTTGCAACCTCAATTAAGCCGCCCCTGTAGCCGTTGCACGCTTTGATTGTCTTGATGGAAGGATATCGGGCGGCGATTCCACCAATCAAAGGATAAGCCGCTTTTGAGTCGTGGACGTTGGCTGTCGTTACAACCACGCCGAGCGGCAAGCCTTGGCTGTCCACGGCGATATGACGCTTAATGCCCTTTATCCGCTTGTTCCCGTCTATGCCTTTCTGCGATTGAGGCAATCCGCTCCTGACGCTCTGGCTGTCGATAATCGCCGTCGTCGGGTTTCTGCGTTCATGTGCGTGTGAGCGTTCCCGACTGCAAAGGAGCAGCTTATTCAGCATTTTGTCAAACCAAGGAGATTCGCTGATTCTGCGGAAACGATGATATACGCTTTTCCACTTGCCGAAGCACGCCGGCAGCATCCGCCATTGGCGTCCGTTCTTTAGAACACATATAATGCCTTCTAATTGCCTTATGTTCAGCTTGATGTTCAGGCGGCCGCTGAATGCGGAGAGCCAGCGCTTTCGTTTGGAATTGAGTAGAGAGTCACGTTTCACATATCATTAACGCGCTGATGGAGCTAATATTACCTCCGACTCGCATCTCTTGGGCGCTTTCGAAGCCGCCGCTCGGTCACAATGCGACGGCATTGCTCCCTCCCGTCGCCTCCAAA
>CAZSHV010000038.1:0-18848 GCA_964606815.1 uncultured Bacteroides sp.
ATAAAGGGCCCATTATCCGCGGGGGGGGGGAGTTATCTGCTTCCGTACTCACCACGTCTTTGGTATTTTCGAGGTCTAATTGCCTGTGCGCCGAATCTTATTCATTACAAAAAACCCGCCCAGGATAATATGGGCGGGGGTTATGAGAACGGTGTAGGGTTATGCTTTGACGAGGGTGCGACCGAGCTCGATGGCTTGCTGGTTGAGGGGGATTAGGTGGTGGTGGCGCTCGGGGAGGGTCTTTTTAAGGCCTCGAATCACGGCGTCGGTGCTCAGGAGCTGGCGCGCGGCGAGCAGGGAGCCGAGGAGCACCATGTTGTAGGTCTTGGCGTTGCCGAGCTGCAGGGTTGCTTCCATGGCCTCTACGGGGATGACGGTGATGTCTGTGCGCGTGGGGCGGTGGTGTATGCCAGAGGGGTCGTAGATGAGTGTGCCACCGGGCTTGACTTTGCTTTCGAATTTGTCGAGGCTCTGCTGGTTGAGGAGCACGGCGGTGTCGTACTGGTCAAGGACGGGTGAGGATATGGGGGTGTCGGAAATGATGACGGTGACGTTGGCGGTGCCTCCTCGCTGCTCGGGGCCGTAGGCAGGCATCCAGGTGACCTCGAGGTTGTCCATAAGGCCGGCGTAGGCGAGAATCTTGCCCATTGAGAGCACGCCCTGGCCGCCGAATCCGGCTATGATGATTTCTTCTTTCATGCTGGTGGGGGATTAGATGTTCTTGAGATCGCCGAGGGGGTATAGCTCGGTCATGTTAGCAGCGAGCCATTCGTTGGCTTTTTCGGGGGTTAGCTTCCAGCCGGAGGGGCAGTTGGATACGATTTCGACCACAGAGGTGCCCTTTTTGTCGAGGGTGTTCTGGAAGGCTTTCTTGATGGCAGCTTTTGCCTTGCGCACGGCGGCAGGGGTGTAGACAGCCTGGCGGGTGACGTAGCATGTGCCGTCGAGCATGGCCAGGAGGTTTGAGATCTTCAGGGGATAGCCGTTGAGGTCGACGCGGCGGCCGTAGGGCGACGTGGCGGTTTTCTGGCCCAGGAGGGTGGTGGGGGCCATTTGTCCGCCGGTCATGCCGTAGATGGCGTTATTGATGAAGATGATGGTGATGTTCTCGCCGCGGTTGCAGGCATGGATGGTCTCGGCGGTGCCGATGGCGGCGAGGTCGCCGTCGCCTTGGTAGGTGAAGACCATGTCGTCGGGGTTGAGGCGGGAGATGGCGGTGGCTACAGCTGGAGCGCGGCCGTGGGCGGCCTCGACCCAGTCGACATCGATATAGTTGTATGCGAAGACGGCGCAACCTACGGGCGCGATGCCTACGGTGCGGTCAGTGATTCCCATTTCGGCCACGAGCTCTGCCACGAGGCGGTGCACCACGCCATGGCCGCAGCCGGGGCAGTAGTGGGTGATGTTCTGGGTGAGGAGTTCGGGGCGGGCGTATACTTTCTCGCCTTTTTGTATGATTTCTTCGGGGGTCATGGCAGTGGTCATTTAGATGCTTCGGGGAATTGAGCGGTGAGGGCGTCGAGCACCTCGCCGGGGTTGGGGACGATGCCGCCCATGCGGCCGAAGTGGGAGACGGGTACGCGGCCATCGACGGCGAGGCGCACATCTTCGATCATCTGGCCGGCGTTGAGCTCCACGCAGAGTATGCCTTTGACCTGGGCGCTGAGGCGCTTGACCTCCTGTGTGGGGAAGGGCCAGAGGGTGATGGGGCGGAGCAGGCCAACCTTGATGCCCTGTGCACGGGCGTCTTCGATGGCCTTGAGGCAAATACGGGCCACGGAGCCGAAGGCGATGAAGAGGTATTCAGCGTCGTCGGTGTGGTACTCCTGGAAGCGCACCTCGGCCTCCTCGATGGCGCGGTATGTGCGTTGGAAGCGGAGGTTGTTCTCCTCCATAAGCTTGGGGTCGAGCTCGAGGGAAGTGACGACGTTGCGGTGGTCGCGGCCGTGGCGTCCGCAGGCAGCCCAGGGGCACTGCTGCTGGATTTCGGCCTCGGTGCGGCGGGGGCGGAAGGGCGGGAGCACCACCTTCTCCATCATCTGGCCCACCACGCCGTCGGCGAGGATCATGGCGGGAGTGCGGTATTTGAAGGCCAGGTCAAGGCCCAGGCCCACGAAGTCGGCCATCTCCTGCACAGTGGCGGGGGCGAGGACGATGAGGTGGTAGTCGCCGTGGCCGCCGCCCTTGGTGGCCTGGAAATAGTCGGCCTGCGAGGGCTGGATGGTGCCCAGGCCGGGGCCGCCGCGCATCACGTTGACGATGAGGGCCGGAAGCTCGGCCGCGGCTATATAAGAGATGCCCTCCTGCTTGAGGCTTACGCCCGGGGAGGACGACGAGGTCATGACGGCCTTGCCGGAGGCCGCGCCGCCGTACACCATATTAATAGCGGCCACTTCGCTCTCGGCCTGAAGGACTACCATGCCGGTGGTCTCCCAAGGCATCTCGGCCTCGAGGGTCTCTAGCACCTCGCTCTGGGGCGTGATGGGATAGCCGAAGTAGCCGTCCACGCCGTAGCGGATGGCGGCGTGGGCTATGGCCTCGTTGCCTTTCATCAGTTTTATTTCTTCCATAGTGGGGGGATGTTAGTCAATTTTCATTCTGTACACCTCGAAGCACGCGTCGGGGCACACCGTGGCGCACGACGCGCAGCCTATGCATGCGGCCGGGGCGGCCACGTAGGCGAAATGGTATCCGCGGTCGTTCACTTCCTTGGGTTGCATAGCCAGCACGTCGGTGGGGCATGCCACCACGCATAGCCCGCAGCCTTTGCAGCGGGCGGCGTCGACCGTCACTGCTCCTTGTATCTTTGCCATAGGTGTAAAAAAGGATTTATCGGGGGTTGGTTATAAAATTTCAGTTGCTACGCGCAAATATAGCAAAATTTTTTAAAGATTCGCCTTGCTGCAGGCAAATTTTCAGAAACCTGTTGAAAATTTTTATTCGAATGTTTTGTAAATCAAAATATTTAGCTACCTTTGCCGCCGAGCAGGCCCGGCTAAACTTACTTCTAAATGGATCTCATAGATATGAATACAAGGAGTTTAGCGATTGCCTGCTTTTTTTTGTATACACACCACAAAGCACACATCCCAACCATGAACACAGCCCTGCAACGCGTGGCCCTGCGCTCGCAAGCACTCTACTTCCCCCACCCTGCCCCCGGCGACGCCGCCCTCGCGCCTCACACCGCCGCCGCGGTGGCCCAGCTCGCGGCCTTCGGCTTCACGCTCACCGAGGAGGCCCTGCGCCGCTTCAACGCTCTGAGTCCGGAAGACCAGGACGAGACGCTGCGGCTGGTGACCGAGATATTCCGCGCCGACGCCAACTGGACGCCTTTGGTGCGCGACTGGCTCCGCCCCACGGGCCAGACGCAGGAGGATATGCTCTACGCCTATTTCTGCAACATCATAGACCGCGCGGAGCCCGGCAGCATCCCCGGCACACGCCTTAGCTGCGGGTGCCTGATCCCCGACGGCCTCTTCGACCTGAGCCGCTACACCGGCTGCCCGCTGTGCGGCCGGCCCATGGAGGTGCACACCGGCGTCAACTTCGGCGCCGAGTGCAAGCTGCGCCCCCTGGGCGTCTTCACCGACGAGATGGCCCAGAAGCTCATGCTCGGCCTGCTGGAGCTCAACACCCCGCTCGACGCGTCGCAAGCCTCCACTCTGCGCCTGCTGCTTGAGGTCTACCCTGTGCCTGAGGGAGCGGAGGTGAAGATGAAGGAGACCATGGTGCTTGCGCTCGACGCTCTCTTCGCCGCTGGGCGCCCCGAGCAGGCCGCGAAGCTGATGCGCGCGCCCGCCGACATGTTGCGCTTCCTGTGGTCGCAGAAGACGGGGCTGACGCGCATCATCCGCCCCCGCACGCTGCTGAGCATGAGCCAGCGCAACCTGCGCCACATCTGCCCGCTCTACGACACTCACCTCAACATCGCCGACAAGCGCGAACCGCTGCGCCTCTACTACCCGCGAGGCTACGGCCGCATGATGGCCGCCGTGCTCGCCGCCATGGAGATGCCCGTGGAGGCCATGTGCGCCAACATGCACCCCCACCGCCAGATGTGGGTGCACATGATCCGCGCCCTGCGCCTTAACGAGCACGCCCGCCGCCGGGGCATGGAGCGTCTGGCCGAGCTGCTCGACCGCTTCTACCGCGGCGACTATCCCGTGCCCCAGGGCGTGGTGAACGCCGCCGTTAGTGATGCCGACTTTTCCCGCGCCTCCGACCTGCTGAAGAAGCGCCCTGGAGCCTTCGCCCGCCAGCTCTTCAACCTGATGCTCGGCGCCCAGGTGGCCAATGGCAACTATGATGTGGTGTTGTCGGCTTTCAAGGAGGCCGCAAAAGACCTGACGCCGCGTCTGCTTTTCAGCCTCAGCAACAACGCCGAGGCCTATTTCAGCAACCCCGACTCCGCGAAGAGTGTTATGGTGGCCACAGGTCTACACCACACCATCGAGCCCAACCCCAAGCTCAGACAGGTGGACGAGACCGCGCGCCGCGGCATGACGCGCGATGTCGAGGCCGTGGCCCTGGATGCGCTGTGCCGTCAGTACGCCCGCCTGCCCCACACCAAACTGAAGAAGATATATATTGCCCCGGAGCTGCGCGAGATTCCGCTGCCCGTGGGCGACCGCTCGACGCTAGTGTCGCAGCTTGGAGCCGTGCTACCGGGCATGAGGCTGCCCGTGGAGGGCGATAAGGTGCGCCTCTTCCTGCACTGGGGCCTGGGCATGCCGGCGCAGTACCTCGACCTTGACCTCACTGCCCTGATCGCCTACCCCGACCGCGGCGTGGAGTGCGCGTTCCACAACCTCTCCCCCACTGGCGCCCAGCATTCCGGCGACATACGCGAAATCCCCGACGAAGTGGGCACCGCCGAGTATATCGAGCTGGACCTGCCGGCGCTGGAAGCGGACGGCGCCACCTACGTGGCCTTCACCGCGCAGTGCTACACCACGGGCAGCATCCCGGAGGGCACAATGTTCGGCTGGATGAGCGCGGCATCGCCGATGACTGTTAACGAGAAGACGGGCGTGGCCTACGATCCCGCCACTGTGCAACAGCTGATCACGATGCCTGCCAACCCCGGCTGGCGTTCCATTTGCTTCGGGCTGTTGGACGTGAAGGCTCGCCAGGTGGTGGTGCTGGATGTGCCCGGCATGGAGCAGGTGGGCAGCGAGCTGACCACCCAGTACGCATTAGACGTGCTTGAAAAGCTGCGCCAAAAGCTGACCATTGGCCAGGCTCTGGAGCTTTACGCTGGCGCTCAAGGGCTTGAGATGGTGTCTGAACCTGCCGATGATGTGCTCAACTTCACTTCGGCCTCCCTTGCCGATATTCCCGAACTGCTTAAACTTCTTTTGCCGTCATGAAGGCATCCGAGATTCAAGAGCTGATTAAGAATGACCGCCTCGCCGAGGCGTTGGCCGAGCTTAATGCGCTGATTGACAATGCTGCCGATGGGCGCGAAGGGGCTGAATTGTATTATTTGCGAGGCAACGTGCACCGCCGCATGGGGCAGATTCCCGCCGCCATCACCGACTACGAGCATGCCGTAGCCCTCGACCCTTCCAGCCCCGCAGCCGCCGCGCTGGAGATGTGCAACGACATCCTCGGATTCTTCAACCCCGACCAGTTTAATCCATAACAATTCATAATTCATAATTAGTACTGGTGCGATAAATTTGGAGTAAAATATTTTTGTGGCAATTTTAGGTGATTAAGTCCGAATTTTTTCAATTCACAAGCAATGGCAGACCTATTCCTATGGGTTCTTTAGGAAATTCTTTATGTTTCGAAAAAGGGCGATTTCAAATCGTGAAAAATTTTTAGGCACATATCTATCCTAATATCAATCATATAGAATCTACATATGTGATTTTATCGCACCAGTAGAGATTCATAATTATTGGCTTCGCCAAGCGCTTCGCGATGACACAATTCAAACGCCAACGATAAGTAGCGAATTGTAGGGCCGAAAGTTCGTTTCGGCCGGATACCGGCCACGATAACGACATGGTGGTAACGTTACTGGAATCCCCCACCCCCTAACCCCCTCCCCGAAATTTCGGGAAGGGGGAAATTATTAAAGATGCCCTGTATTCCACGGGCTTTCGCCCGCGGCTAACATTGCACCCGCCCCTCCGGGGCTCCGATGACGTTGTCGCGGGCGTTGTCGCGGGCGTTGTCGCGGGTGTTGTCGTGGGCGTTGTCGGGGTGTGGGTAATGCGGCCGCAACGAACTTGCGGCCCTACAATTTACTGGCACCCATGGTGTTAGCGGCTGCACCATGGTACAGCCCTACGTGAGGGTGTTATCTTTTGTGCGAAAAAAGGGCTGCGCCGGGGTGGCGCAGCCCAATGTGTGGGGTGAATGATGCTTCTATTAGAATGCTACCTTGGTGGCTTTGCCGCCCTGCACCTTGACGTAGATGCCGCTCTGGGGCTCGGCTACGCGCACGCCCTGGAGGTTGTAGTAGACGGCCTCGGCGGCGTCGGCCTCGATGGAGGAGATGCCGGAGTTCTTGTCGCCTTTGATGTTGAGGTTACGCACCTCCCAGGTGTCGGCAGCGTCGGTGGTGGAGACATAGAGGAATGCTACCTGCACTTTCTTGCCGTCGAAGGCTTTGAGGTCGAGGCTGCCGCTGTTGACGAAGTTCCAGCCGCCGGCTACGGGCCAGGTGGGGATGGCAACTTCAGTCCAAGCGGTGGCGCCTTCCTCGCGGACCACGAATTTGCAGTCGGTGGTGAGGTTGGTCTGGAATTTGGCAGCGTGGTCAAACTCGGCGGAAGCGTTCTCAACGTTGGTGAGGTCAATCACGGGCGAGACAGCGTAAGCCTTGGAGGCGTACTTGACGCTGCTCACGAAAGCAGAGGCGTTGAGGTAGCCCAGACCGTTGTAGACCTTCCAGGACCATACGTAGCCCTCGGAGTCACCTTTGGTGAAGGTGTTGTCCTCAAGGGTCCAGCCAGCCAGGGCGGTAGCCTCGGAGTCGGCCTCCTTAAGGAACATAGCCACTACGCCCTCGGGGAGAGTGGGTTCCTGGGCGGCGTCAGCGCTGATGGTCATGCCAGTGAAGCGCACAGACTTCTCGGCCACCTCGAAGGATACGCCGTCAACAGCCTCGGTGTTGCTCCAGATGAGCTGCTTGTTTGTGGAGTCGATGGTGACGGTGCCGACGCTGGCGGTCATGTTGCCCACGTAGGAGGCGCCTTCGAAGGTCATGACGATGGATTTGAAGGCGGGGCCCTCAACGGTCATGATGTTGCCGGCGGCGGGGGTTGTGGCGTTGCCCTTGGCGTAGTACATACGCAGGGAGATGTGATTGGCGGCCTTGGTGTCGTAGACAGCGGGCTCGTTATTCACGCCGTTAGTCTCGAAGGTGAGGGTGTAGCCCTCGGCCACGATCTCTTCGATGGGCTGGTAGCGGCCATACTGCTTCACGGAGCCGTCGTCATTGTAGGTAGTTTCGACGCGAGTGCCGGTGAAGGCAGCTTCGTCGAGGTCAGCGAACACGATGTTCACGTCGGCGGCAGCCATGCTCATGGAGGCGGCGCCGGCGAGGAGAGTGAGTAAAAATTTCTTCATAAAATGTGTAATTATGGATTAGGTGCTTTTGCACGCCGCAAAATTAATAAAAATTCCCGCACGAGCCAAGATTTAATTCATAATTCTTGGCTCCGCCAAGCGCTTGCGCGATAACATAATTCATAATGCATAATTCTTGGCTTCGCCAAGCGCTTCGCGATGACATAATTCTTGGCTCCGCCAAGCGCTTCGCGATAACTTGCCAAGGGCAAGCGCTTGCGCGATAACTTGGCTCCGCCAAGCGCTTCGCGATGACATAATTCATAATTTCAAGGGTGTTTCATAGGTGTTTTCGTGGGGTCGCGGCCGAACAGCCCGCTTCGGCCCTTCAATTTACTTACATCCATGGCGTTATCGGGGCTGCACCATGTTACAGCCCTACGTGAGGGTGTTATCTTTTGTGCGAAAAAAGGGCTGCGCCGGGGTGGCGCAGCCCAATGTGGGAGGGGAATATTATGCTTCTATCAGAAGGCTACCTTGGTGGCTTTGCCGCTCTGCACCTTGACGTAGATGCCGCTCTGGGGCTCGGCTACGCGGATGCCCTGGAGGTTGTAGTACACAGCCTCGGCGGCGTCGGCCTCGATAGCGGTGATGCCGGTGGTGAAGTTGCCGGTCACGGCCATGTTGATGGTGTCGCTCTTACCGTCCCAGGGGAATGCGAGGGTGAAGGTGTCGCCTTCTTTCTCGGCCACGTAGTCGCCGACGAAGTAGGTCTCGGAACCAAGCACGCCGTTGAAGTTGACGGGCTCAGCGGCCATGGTGGCCACGGGGCTTGCGCCGAAGACAATCTCCTTGTCGGCGGAGCCGATGAGGAAGTTGCCCACGAGCTTGGTCACCTCGAGGGAGTAAACGCCGTCCTCGTGAGTGAAGGCAAAGCCCTCGAGAGCCTCGAATTCGTTGGCCTCGGTGAGGAGGTAGAGCACAGTGGTGGCGGGATCGTCGGCCAGGCCCTCGTAGGTCACCTTGATGCCGGTGAAGCGGAACTGGCCGTTCTTTGTTGAGCCCGCGGCATTGGAAACAGTGAACGTCACTTCTTTGTCAGCGCCAGTCCAGGTATCATATGTGCCATTGATAGTACCTACAGAAGCAGAGACGACAGGAGTGTTTTGCAGGGTAACACCCATAAACTCAATCTTCACGATATTGCCGAGCTTGGAAGCGACGGTGAATGTGTTATCTTTGTAAACACGAATGTTCGTGCCGTTGTCGTAGTATTTGGGTTCATTGCTTTCGTTGGCACCCTTAGAGAAAGTTAGGGTCACGAACTCATCAAGGTCGATGCTGGTCACCGCTGTGTCGTTTTTTAAGCCGAGGTTAGAGAAGGTCACATCAGCTTCGCCGCCCTGTGTGACGTCGATGTTGATGGTATAGGTGTACTCCACGGTGTCGGATTTGCGTGCGCCAAGCTGGGCATAAGCCGTCAGAGTTGCGTCGCTGAGGATGTTGATGGGGTGGGTGTACTCAATGAAGCCTTCGGTGGCCTGCTTGCCAGTGAGGCTGTAGTAGATAACGGCATCGGGGGTGGCGCAAGTGAGCTCCACGAGCTGAGCTGCATCGTACTCGCCGCTCTCAACGGAAGCTACGGGGGCATTGAGGGTGATGTTGATGTCGTAGGTGTACTCGGCGGTCTCAGACTTGATGTCCTCGTACTGCGCATAGGTCTTCACCACGGTGTTGCCGGTGAGGGTGAAGGGCTCGGTGTACTCCACGAAGCCGTCGGTGCTTTCGTACTCGCCATCGAGGCTGTAGTAGATAGTGGCCACGGCGGGGTCGGTTGTCAGGGAGATGGTCTGAGCCTCGGTGTAGCTGCCAGCTTCAACGCTGGGCACGGGAGTCTCGACCTTGTCGATCACCACGGGAGCTGCCTCCTTGAATGTGTAGGTGATATAGTAGAGCTTCACGCCCTTGGAGATGCCTGTGACAGAGACGGTGAGAGCCTCGCCAGCCATAGGCAGGTCAAGGCCGTCCTTGGAGACGGTGACATCGGAAGTGGCATTGAGCTTGCCAGTGGCGATTTCAGTACTGCCGAGGGTGATTTTGATGTTTCCAGCGGTGCCGGAGAAGCCGCCCATCTTTACCTCGACCGAGGTGAGGTTGGTTGCAACGTCAGCGGGGAAGGTGGTAGTGGTGGTGATTGAGGATGCAGGCTTGTTGGAGGATCCGAGCTGCGCATAAGCAGCGTTAGGGGTGAAAGAGGTTGTACCAGTGACTGTGAGAGTCCAGCCGTAACCAGCATCGTCGGTATAGGTTTTGGTGGCGCCAGTGACGTTAACGTCATTCTTGCCGAATTTGGTTGTCACCGTGGTTTCCTGTGCGATAGCTTGGAAGGCGAAAGCGCAGACCATAGCGACGAAAGAGAGTAAAAGTTTTCTCATGTCTGATTTGGTTTATTGAAAGAATTAATAGATTGCGTAGCAAGTGGTTAGCACAACAGATGGAGAACGCAAGGATGTTGCGCACGTGTGCCATCGCGCTGCGCACATTTACCTTGCCGCAAAGGTAACAATTTTTATCTTCCCGCGCAAGTTTTTAACACTTCCGCGGCCCCTCCGCCCTTACGATTTAACATAGCCGCGCGTAGGCTGTTCGGCCGCATAAACGCCAGAGGCAAGGTTCACGAACCCACAATTTGATTCGTATTTTGCTTAATTCGCGGCCGGACCGACCGTTCGGCCCTACAATTCACTGGTTTTTAGTGCGTTATCCACATCATCGGTCGCCACAGGTGGCGACCCTACAGGACGGCACGGCCGTTGGCGTTTTCGCGGCCGCAACGGAGCGACTCTACAATTCGCTGGCATTTTGCGCGTTGTCCATTTATGCAATTATAGCATATAGGGCCGCGCGCGGGCTATAAGGTCGTCGAGCGTCTGCCACATGAATTTGCAACCGGCTTCGGCGACCGACTTTACCACGCCGAAACTGCCTGAACGCGTGAACCCCAGATAGGTTTCGTAATAGCGCACCAGGTCGGAGCAGCCTTCTTTTGAAGCTGCGAAAAGATATACATGCTCGCAACCTATCGCTTGCGCTATGCTCTCTATCAAGGGAGCGAAGTGCGACAGGAACACCACTTGTCCAATGCGCTCGTGGGGGAAGAGTTCAAAGAACGCCTTGTCTGTGTAGTCCTCATTGCGGCCCAAGTAAGCGATTTCTATGGCCGGATGCACTTTCCGCATCTGTTTAACGTTAATCGATTCATTGATACGTTTGTCCTTCTTTTTATTTTCTTTGAGATCTTCCTTATGATACCCAATGATGCCGGCGCGGCGGCAAACATCGTCGTCGTTCTTGCCGCACTCTTTTTTATAGTGCTCGAGCCATTTCCTAGCTCCCCCACCTACGGGACGGGCATTCCCATTGGAGTTTACTCTAGTAAAGATAGAGGCGGCGCGCTCTTCGTCGCGGCTGAAATGGCGTTCGTGTATTTGTCCGCAGCGAATAGCGATATAAGCCACAATGACTTCGCCAGCGCGCACCACGTAGACGGCTTTTGAATGACTGTCTACGTCGCAGACAGCGTCGCGATTGATGAACCATTGGATTCTGGGTATGCGCGTGTTACGGAATTTTCGGCAGCGCGGGTGGTTCGGGTCGGCGGTGTCGGCGGAGAGTCGTTCGCAAGTTAAGGCGGAGAGCCAATGTCGTTGGGCAGAGTTTAAGGTCTTCATCTAAATTTTGCAAGAATATAGGAGAGCATTGGTATGAACGATGGCTAAGCCATACATGCAATCGGTAGCCCGAACGGGGCGTTTTAGCATTTGCAGCCGCCACGAAGCGGCCATACTTTATGAGGAATCGCCGCAGGTGATTAGTCGATGTTTCTTTCTGATTCTGCAGGTGTCATTTCTGCGCCGAAGAGGCGGAGCACGTCATTCACCTTGTCGAGCCTGAGCGTGAGCTTGCCTTGCTCCAGCTCGCGCACAAAGCGCAGCCCCACGCCGGCCCTGTCTGCAAGGTCTACTTGCGTGAGTTTGTAGCGGCGGCGCATCTCTTTTACGTATTTGGCAAGTGGTGTCATTCTTATACCCTTTTGGGTGCTAAGGTAATGATTTTTCGCTAAAATTGCACCATTTAGGGTATAAAATCGCAAAACCCACGCAGATTACACCTGTTCGGGTATAAAAACGATGCATGCGATCGGGCGTTTGCGCGGGTGGGAAATTTTTCGTACCTTTGTATTCTAATTTTACAACCAATCGGACTTTCCACATGAAAAAAATACGCATTATCACACTGGCTGCCCTGGCTCTTACTGCCGCGGCTGCCTGGGCTGTGCCAGCTCGACGCGGCGAGAGGGTAGTGACCCTTGCCGACGGCACCACTGCCACGGTGACGCTTTGCGGCGACGAGCACTGCCACTTCTACCTCACCACCACTGGCCAAGTAGCCCTGGCCGACGCCGACGGGCTGCTGTACTTCGCCAAGGAAGACGCTGCCGGACGGCTGGTGCGCTCGGAGCGCGCGGTCACGGCCTCCGACACGCGCACGGCTATGCTGGCCGACCTGCAGGGCGCCATCGAGCGCTCCTCCATGTCCTCGTCCAAGCGCATGGCGCAGCGCGAGGTGTTCGGCCCGGCCAAAGCGGCTGCCAACGCCTCGGCAACGGATAACGTGAGCAAGGGCGTGGGCCTCTACTCCAGCTCTCACCTGCCCCCCATCGGCTCGCCCCGCGCGCTGGTGATCCTGGTGCAGTACAAGGACGTGAAATTCACCACCGCCGACGCGGCCGGATACTTCAACTCGCTGATCAACGAGAAGGGCTTCTCGCGCAACGGCGCCACGGGCTCTGTCAGCGACTATTTCGCCGAGGCCTCCATGGGGCAGTTCACCCCGCAGTTTGACGTGCTGGGCCCCGTGACCCTGCCGCAGAACCGCAGCTACTACGGCGGCAACGACATGTGGGGCAACGACCAGCGCCCCGAGGACATGGTACGCCACGCTGCCGCCCTGCTGGCCGACGAGGTGGACTTCTCGGTCTACGACAACGACGGCGACGGCGATGTGGACAACTGCTTCATATTCTACGCCGGCGTGGGCGAGGCCACCAGTAACGTCGCCAACTCCGTCTGGCCTCACTCCTTCGACCTCAAATACAGCAGCGGCGGCCGCTACAAGGTGGGCAACGTCTACTTCGACCACTACGCCTGCACCAATGAGATGGTGGACGGCCACGCCGACGGCATCGGCACCTTCGTGCACGAGTTCTCGCACGTGATGGGCCTGCCCGACCTCTACACCACAGACTACAACACCAGCGCCTACTACCTCACCCCCGGCGCATACTCCGCCCTGGACTCCGGCCCCTACAACAACGACGGCAAGACACCCCCCACCTACAGCGTCTTCGAGCGTAACGCTCTGGGCTGGATGGACTGCGAGGTGCTCGACTCGCCCACGATGATCGAGATGGAGCACATTCTCACCTCCAACAAAGGCTACATCATCCCCACGGGCGACAAGAACGAATTCTTCCTGCTGGAGAACCGCCAGCAGGTGGGTTCCGACAAATACATCCCCGGCCACGGCATGCTCATCTGGCACATCCACTACGTGGCCAGCCAGTGGGACAACAACAGCGTCAACAACTCCGCCTCCCACCAGTATGTAGACATCGAGGAGGCCGGCGGCACGGCCAACAGCTCCAGCGCCACGACCATGGCTCGCTACCCCTTCCCCGGCGCGGCGGGCAAGACTGAGTTCACCGCCACCACCAGCCCCGCCATGCGCACGTGGGCCGGCAAGAGCATTGACATGCCAATCACCGACATCACAGAGACTGCCGGCATCATCCGCGCACGCGCCGCGGGCGGCGAGCCCGAGCCCACGCTCGACATCCCCGAGCCCCAGACCGCCGCGGTGGGCCACGACAGCTTCACCATCACCTGGGAGCCTGTGGACGGCGCCACAGACTATGCCGTCACCATCTCCGAGCTCCTCACCGGCCAGCAGTACACCCTCGAGACCTGCGGCTTTGACAACAGCGCCCTGCCCGACGGCTGGACCGCCACCAAGAAGGAATGGTACGCCACGGGCAACAACTACGGCCAGGGCCGCCCCGCCCTCAAGCTCGCAGCCAACGGCCGCTATGTGATGACCAAGACCTACGACGACCCCATCTCGGCCGTCTCGTTCTGGGCCAAGGGCCTGCCCACCAGCACCACCGACGCCCCCAGCAGCATCAGCCTGCGCGCCGGCAGCAACACGGGCGCGGAGATAGCCAAAGTGCAGCTCGCATCCACTGGCGCCACCTACACCGTCGACGCTCTGCCCGAGGGCACCAAGTGCGTGGCCTTCGTGGTGAACTACACCAACGGCCCCGTGGCCCTCGACGACATCGAGCTGCAGAGCAGCGGCGACCGCTACCAGACAGCAGCCGGCTATGACGGCGCGCGCACGGGCGGCGCCACACAGTTCACCGCCACGGGCCTGAGCGCCGAGAGCGGCAAATATGCCTACACCGTCACCGCCCTGGGCGATGACATCAAGAGCGAGCCCTCGCCCATGGCCTACGTAGAGCTTGCCACCTCCGGCATCGCCGACGTGGCAGCCGACGCCACCGACGCTCCCGCCGTATACTACAACCTCCAGGGCATGCGTGTGTCCCAGCCCGCTGCCGGCGCCGTCTACGTGCGCGTGCAGGGCGGAAAGGCCACCAAAGTGATATTCTAATTTCCCCAGTCTATCCACCTATTTCCCTCCTCCTCACCCCCGACAATGAGCGACATCAAAGACACCATGCGGCGCATACTCCAGGCCGAGAGCCGAGCCATAAGCCAGATCCCCGTCACCGACGCGTATGAGCGCGCCGTGGGCCTGATCGTGGAGCGCGTTCACCGCCGAGGAGGCAAGCTCGTCACTTCGGGCATGGGCAAGGCCGGCCAGATTGCCATGAACATCGCCACCACGTTCGCCTCCACCGGCATCCCCGCCGTGAACCTTCACCCCAGCGAGGCCCAGCACGGCGACCTGGGCGTGCTGCAACCCGCGGACGTGATGCTGCTGATCTCCAACTCCGGCAAGACGCGCGAGATCGTGGAGCTCGTGGACCTCTCGCGCCAGCTCTATCCCGACATCCCTCTGATTGTCATCACCGGCGCGCCCTCCAGTCCCCTGGCCCAGGCCGCTGACGTGTGTCTCGACACTGGCGGCGCGCCGGAGGTGTGCCCCCTGGGCCTGACGCCCACCACGTCGACCACCATGATGACCGTCATCGGCGACGTGCTCGTGGTCGGCACTATGGAGGCCACAGGATTCACCCGCGCCGACTACGCCAAGCGCCACCATGGCGGCTACCTCGGCCAGGCTGCTCGAGCCCCGCAGCAGTGCAACAACACAAAATAACATACCACACCACACATTATTATATATAATATGTCACAATCCCACCCCCAGCGCGCCGCGCAAAAAATCGAAGACGCCCGCGTGGCCATAGTCCAGGCCGAATGGAACGAGCATATCAACGAGCGCCTCACCGCGTCATGCCTGCGTCGCCTCGGCGAGCTGGGCCTCGACACGGAGGCCGACGTCGATGTTTACTTCGTGCCCGGAGCCGTGGAGCTCACTTTCGCCGCTTCGCAGCTCATCGAGGCCGAGCGCTACGACGCCGTGGTGGTGTTTGGCACCGTGGTGCGCGGAGGCACGCCCCACTTCGACTATGTCTGCCAGAGCGTCACCCAGGGCATCACGGCCCTCAACGCCGACTGCGACACCCCCGTGATCTTCGGCGTGCTCACCGTTGACCGCGAGCAGGACGCCCTCGACCGCGCCGGCGGCCCCGTGGGCGACAAAGGCGCCGAGTGCGCCGACGCTGCCGTCAAGATGATTGCCTTCCGTCGCCTTGTGACAGAGGGCTGATCCCACCCCCTTCGCATTTACCTTAAAATCCTTTAATACATACCTTTACAGCTATGACAGAGATTACTCGCGTGGCTCGCGCTTTCCTCCAGGACCGCGACTACCAATTTGACTTCGAGGAGGAACCCAACTCCTTTAACTTCGGCCTGCGCCTCGACAACGGCAACGTCGGCGTGCGCATCATCTGCTACGACGATAAGGACTTCTTCATGGTCTTCGCCTTCTGGCGTGGCAAGCTCCCCGTCAAGAACATCGCCAACGTGCTGCCCGTGATCAACGACATCAACTTCTCCACCCGCTTCACCGTCCTCACCGTCGATCCCGAAGACGGCGAGCTGGCTTGCCACGCAGGCGTCAACACCGACGGCCTGGTGGAAATCACCCCCGACATGATCGGCGCCACACTGCATATGTGCGTGACCTGCCTCGACGACAACATCGACAAGATCATGCAGGCAGCCTGGAACGCCCCCACCACCGGCGGCCAGCTGAATTAACCCCTCCTCTACCTCCCTTCTCCCCCCACGAATGGACCATTACGTAGTATCAGCGCGAAAATACCGCCCCACCACCTTCGACTCCGTGGTGGGGCAACGCCCGCTGACGGCCGCCCTCAAGCACGCCGTGGCCACTGGCCGTCTGGCCCACGCCTACCTATTCTGCGGCTCGCGCGGAGTGGGCAAGACCTCGTGCGCCCGCATTTTCGCCAAGACCATCAACTGCCTACACCCCACCCCCGAAGGCGACGCCTGCGGCGAGTGCGAGTCGTGCCGCGCCTTCCAGGAGAATAACTCCTTCAACATCATCGAGCTCGACGCCGCCTCCCACAACGGCGTGGACGACATGCGCGCCCTCACCGAGCAGGTGCTCGTCAAGCCCACCGCCGGCCGCTACCGCGTGTTCATCATCGACGAGGTGCACATGCTCACCTCGGCCGCCTTCAACGCCTTCCTCAAGACCCTCGAGGAGCCCCCGGAGTATGTCATCTTCATCCTCGCCACCACCGAGAAGCACAAGATCATCCCCACCATACTCTCGCGCTGCCAGATCTACGACTTCAGCCGTATCACCATCCAGGATATGGTGGACCACCTGCAGCGCGTGGCCGCCAACGAAGGCATCGAAGCCGAGCCCGCCGCGCTCAACGTCATAGCCCGCCAGGCCGACGGCGCCATGCGCGACGCCCTCTCCATCTTCGACCAAGTGGCCGCCTCTACCATGGGCCACGTCACCTATGCCTCCACCATCGCCAACCTCAACATCCTCGACTCCGCCTACTACGGCCGCCTGGTCGAGGCCTTCCTCGCCGGCGATGTGCCTCAGGCTTTGCTCATCTACCAGGAAGTGCGCCAGAAGGGCTTCGACTCGCAGTTCTTCATCAACGGCCTCGCCCAGTATCTGCGCGACCTGATGGTGGCCCAACAGCCCTCCACCATAGGCCTGCTCGAGGCGAGCGACGAGGTGCGCGCCCAGATGGCAGCCGTGGCAGCCAAATGCAAGCCGCAGTTCCTCTACCAGGCCATGAGCCTTTGCAACGACGCCGACCTCAACTTCCGCGCAGCCACCAACAAGCAGTTCCTTGTCGAGCTCACGCTCGTGAAACTGTGCCAACCACTTAGCCCCGGCCCCAAAAGCGGCGCCGGCCAGGGGCTTAAACCCATCACAGCCGCCCATGCCGGCCCTGCCCAGCAGGGCGCGGCCCCTGCAGCAGCCCCCGCCACAGCCGCCCCCGCGGCGCAAGCTCCGGCTGCGGCTCCCGCTCCAACACCAGCTTCAACTCCAGCTTCAACCGCTCCGGCCCCCGCGCCTGCTCGGCCACACCGCTCGGGCAAGCTCATGAGCATTTCCATCAAAGCCGCCGCGGCCAGCTTGGCCGCGGAGCCTCAAGCCGCGGCAGCTCCCAGTCGAGAGGCGCGCACAGAAGCTTACACCCCCGAGGCTCTGGCGCAGGCCTGGCGACAGTTCGCCCACGACAACCCCAAGGAGCGGATACTCGTCAACACCATGCTCGGTGCCGAGCCCCAGCCCGACGCCGCAGGTACGCTCACTGTAACCGTAGACGACCAAATCCAAGTTGACGTAATCGGTGATTTCAAGCCCCGGATACTTGCCTTTCTGCGCGACAAGCTCCGCAACGGCTCTGTTGACTTCACCGCCGTGGTGCGCCAAGGCCCGGCCTCGCCCATGACGTGGACCGACCGCCAAGTGCTCGACCACATGCTTGAGCACCACCCCGAGCTGCGCGACCTCGCCGCCAAATTCGACCTTACCCTCTAACTCAGACCTCACGCCCCAAGCCCGCGAACTTCACCTTATCACCCCCTCCCACCATGGCTCCGAATTCCCTGCCCGACCATCTGGACGTCACATACACCTTCACGGCCGACCAAGCTGACCCGCAGGGCCGCATGCCCGTGTGGCTCGTGGCCAGCCGCGTCATCGAAGTGGCCACGCTCCACGCCAACGCCCTGGGCATAGGCTACGCCGCCCTCGAGCCTATGGGCATCGCCTGGGTGCTGTCGCGCCTGAGCATCGAAATCGACGAGACGCCCCGCATCAACGAGGACTACACCTTCCACACCTGGATCGCCAACCTCAACCGCCATTTCTCCGACCGCATGATGACCGTCACCGGCGCGGACGGCCGCGAGCTAATGCGCGTGCGCACCACCTGGGTGGCCCTCGACCTGAGGGCCCGCACCCTCGCGTCGCTCGACAAAATCGATTCTGCCCGCTTCCCCATCCTCGAGCGCGAGTGCGCCATCGAGCCCATGCGCAAGGTGCGCCCCCTCGGCCCAGAGGCACAGGACAGGGAATACACCTTTGTCTACGACGACATCGACGTAAACGGCCACGTCAACACCGTGCAATACGTGCGATTGGTGATGAACCAGTGGCCTCTGGACTGGCACGCCGCCCACGCCCCCGCGCGCTTCGACATCGCCTTCCAGCACGAGTGCCGCTACGGCGAAACAGTAACCGCCCGCACCCTAACGCAGGCCCTCGACTCGCAGGCCGAGCTGGGGAAGGCAGACACCACGCGCGCCATCACCGCCGCCATCCGCTGGCACTAACAAAACACCCCTGGAACCACTATTTAACATTCTTTAATCGCTAATCTATAGCTTGTTACTCCGAAAATTCGCAATTTGCGAATCGCGAACACAACGATAAATGAAGGAATTTTTGAGAAAAATCGCGCGAAAATTTGCACATTAAAAAAATACGCCGTAAATTTGCACCGCAATTAAGCGACATGGTGAGTTTAGCTCAGTTGGTTAGAGCGTCGGATTGTGGTTCCGAAGGTCGTGGGTTCGACCCCCACACCTCACCCTCCAGCACTGAAGCATCGTCTGCCCATCAGACGGTGCTTCGCTTTTTATCCTCCCAGCCTTTCACACCCC
>CAZSHV010000039.1:0-18155 GCA_964606815.1 uncultured Bacteroides sp.
GCGGCCCTACTATTTTCTCATTTGTGAAAAAAGTCCCCGGGCGTATCGCTACGGCCGGGGAGGGTTCCTAAACGTTGATGTATGCAGAAGATTTGTACCTGTATATCAGAAGATTGCTTTCTTGGTGGTCACTCCGGCGAGGGTGCGCAGGGTGATGATGTGCGGGCCGCGCATGGTGGTGTCGACGCTGCCTTCTGAGGCCTCGAGGTAGCGCTCGGCTTTCTTTGCCCCGGCGAGGTCGTAGACGCTGATGATGGCGGGGACGGCCACGGCGGAGTAGTTGATGACACCATCAGAAACAGCGATCATGGCCTCGTCTGCATCGGTGACGATGTCGGCAATGCCGGAGTTGCCGGCCGACGCGTCGAGCATCCAGCCGCGCAGGCTGCGGGCCTGCATGGGAGCCGAGGAGAACGCCGTGGCGCGCTCGGTGCTCTTGCCCTTGGCGAAGACGCGAACGGAGGTGGCGTAGGTGTCGTTGACGAAGACGTCGAGCACGCTATGGTCGAAGAACACGTTGAGCTTCAGCACATCGCCCTTAGCCAGGGGCTTGGGTAGCGCGCTGCGGTAGACGCCGGCGAAGGTGGAGGCGTCGTTGACCAGGCGGTCGAGTGCGGAGCAGTCGATGACCACTTCGCCCGTGGCGCCGTCATAGTACACCTTCAGGGCCGAGGCTCCGTCGTCGAGCAGCGTGAAACCGCACTGGGCGGCGTCGACGGTGAACTCGCCGCAGAGCTCCACGGCGCGGCCGGAGATGCCGTCGAGGGCCAAGGTGCCGTTGAGGGCCACATCGGCGCGGGCGAAGCCGTCGGGTATGCGCATGGCCTCAAGGCCCGAGTAGGGGCGCTGGATAAGCGAGCCGTCGGTAGCGAGGCTCCACTCGCGGGGCAGCGAGTAGGCATGAGCATAGCCCAGCTCGTAGTTGGCCTGCGAGGGCAGCTTATCGGGCACGATGCCCAGGGCAATGGTCTTGCCTTGGTGCTGATAGATGGTGGGGGAGAGCAGGCCGTAACCGTCGCGGGCCAGGGCGGGCAGCTCGACGGTGTAGGGTGCCGTCTTGTCGGGGCGGAAGGTGCCGTCGGCGGCGATGGTGCCCGTCCAGTAGAGCGTGGCCACGCCGCGGGCCGTGCCCAGGGGTGTGGCGGTGAAGAGCCACTTGTCGCCGCCCATGGGGGTGACGGTGGGCATCTCCCAGAACGTGCCGCATGAAGCAGCGTCGGTGCCGGTGAAGAAGGTGGCACCGGTGTTGCTCCAAGAGCCGGAGGCGGGGTTGTAGGCATGCAGAGTGGTGGTGCCCACGCCGCCCTTGCTCGAGCCAACGATGATGTAGGCGCCGGCGGGGGAGCGGAAGAAGTACGGGTCGCGGAAATCGTCAGACAGGCCCGCGGGGCGGCCGTTGATAATGGGACTTTGGGACTTGCGCCACTCCGCCAGGTCGTCGGCCACAGGCTCGGCCTGGGCGATGACAGCCTTGGCGTAGTCCACGCCTGTGTAGATGATGCCGGGGCGGCCTGCTGTGATCTCAGCGTCAGAGAACACGCAGCCCGACCAGCAGCCTTTGATGTCGTAGCTCTCGCCTGGGGTAAGGGCAATACGCTCCTCGGTCCAGTCGTAGAGGTTCGGGCTTGAGAGGTGGCCCCAGTGCAGACGCGACATGAAGGGGCCGTTGGCGTTCTTTTGGAAGAAGATGTGGAAACGGCCATCTGAGTATGTCATGCCGTGGCTCTCGTTGGTCCAGTTGGCGCCGGGCATGCCGTGGAAGGCGGGGCGCATGGGGTCTGAGGCGAACCGCGAGGCGGGGACGCTCAGGTCGGCCTCGGCCTCGGGAGCCCAGGCGGCGATGGTCTGGGGCGCGAGGGCTTCGTCCCACACGGCGACGTCGTCGATGAGGCCGTTGAAGGACGTCAGGCAGAACGGGCCGCTGAAGCGCTCGGTGAAGCTGCGGCCAATGCGCATGTCGGAAGCGGGCACGCTCAGGGTGCCGTTAGCCTTGGCTGTGGCCACGGGCTCGCCGTTAGCATAAAGCGTGGCTGTGCGGGCGTCAGTGTCGATGACTGCGGCCAAGCACACCCACTGGTACTGCGGCATCGGGCCGTCGGCCTTGAGCTCCAGGGGCCAGCCGCCAACGTAGGTCTTGAAGGAATATTTGCCGTCCAAGCCCAGGAAGAATCCGAAGCCCGTCTTGGCGCTCTCGTTGATGCACGAGGCTATGGCCACCTGCTCGGTGGTGGGCACGTCGATCTCGACAATGGGATAGGTCTCCACAGCCAGCCAGACGGAGGCCGTCATCTGCTTGGAGCCGGCGGGGATGATGGCGCCCACGTTGGCGTCGACATAGGTCGAATAGCCGTCGAGGCGCAGGGCGCGGCCCACGGCACCATCCACAGCCTCGGCGGGGCGCTGGCCGCTGACGGCGAACTTTGCGCCCGAGACCGTCTCCGTGACGCGGCCCGAAGCGGCGTCCATGTCAAAGCGAGCCACCTCGCGGGCGTTGCCGGCAAAGGGCAGCAGGGCGACGAGGGCCAGGGGAGAGAATTTCTTAATGAAGGGGATATTAATCATGGTGGGGATTGAGGATTAGAATCTGTGCGTTTTCTCTATAAATATGCGTTTTATCTATAATTAACGGAAAACGGCGCGAGATAGTACGGTAGGAGAGGGAGAGAGGGGGATAAAGAGAAAAAAGTGTGTCGGCGCGGCTGGAATTTCAGGATGGGGTGTCCGCGGCACGACACACTTTTAGAGATTCAGAGCAGATGGGCGTTAGCGTCAGAAGACCATAAACAATCTTATAAACCTAATTTGCACTAACCTTTCACTTCCTTCTGACGTCATTGCCATGGCGATAAAATTGCCGATTCATCAGGTGTACCAAAGGCCCTCGAATCGATGCTATTTCATCGGTGCTGCTCTGAGGAGGGAAACAGGGGGATTATTTAAGATAATTGAGAATGTTGGCGGTGAGCTGCTCCACGTTGTGCTGGTAGGGGTTGGCGCCGGAGTTCTGGTTCCACTCGTATGCGGCGAGGCCGTTGGCCACGCAGCGGCCGTGTTCGGTGGTGGCGAAGAACTCCACGAGGCCTGCCACGCAGTGGTCGCGGACGTGGCCCCAGGTGGCGAGCACGAGGGAGTTGGTGGTGAGCTCGAAATTCTTGATCACGTCAGCCTGGTCGCCGCGGCCATAGATGTTGCAGTCCCACATGCAGTTGTGGTCCTCGCGCTGGCCGGGGCCGATGAGGGGCAGGGTGGGATAGCCGTAGCCGTTGGGGTCCTCGAGGGAGAGGCCTTTGAAGATGGCGTGAGAGGTGCGATCGTAGAAGCCCTGGTCGGAGTTGCCGTCGCGGAAGTCCCAGCCGAGGTAGGGGTTGATCACCCATACGTCGTCGCCGCTGCCGCCGGCGCCGTTGCCGAAGACGGTGGGAGCCATGTTGTCAGGCACGATGCCCAGGGGCACGGTGAGCTGAGTGGCCATGTTGGCCAGGTAGAGGCTACCGCCGTTGGCGGAGTACTCCTTGAGGGCAGCGATGGTGGCGGCGTCGCTAACGGGGAGGTTCTCCCAGCCGAAGGGGAGGCCTTCGCGGTCGATCTCGATCCAGATCACGGGGTAGTAGTCGGTGTCGAGGCCGGCGATCTGGGAGGGCTGGATGAGCTCGGCGTCGGGCTGAGCGGCAAACCAGGTGGCAGCCGCCCGCTCGTCGTCGTCGGGCAGGGAGGCGATGTCGGGGGCCGTCATCAGATAGGCCATCTTCACGCCCTCGAGCTTGGCGGGCATCTGGGCGGTGACGCTCACGCCCTCGGAGACGTAGCCGTCGGCGTAGACCACCTTAACGGTGCAGAGATATTCCTTGCCCAGCGACAGGCCCTTGAGGGTGTAGCTGGTGGCGTTGGCGGGGAGGGTGATGGCGGAATTGTTGTCGCCGTCGACGAGCACCTTCACGGCGGAGATTTCCATGCCGGAGGGCAGAGCCCAGGAGAGGGCCACCTTGCGGCCGTTGACGGAGGCCTGCAGGTCGGCCACCTTGGCCAGGTTGGGGACTTCGGGAGCGCCCACGGGCTCGAAATCGGAGCATGCGCCCAGCAGGCAGCACATCAGGGCTGCGAAGAGGGCGAGGCTGTATGTTGAGAACTTTTTCATTGGTGTAGGGTGTGAAAAAATGAGGGGAAATTAGAGGAGAGAGGTAGGGAGGAGTTGAGATTGTGGGCTTACTTGTAGAGGTCGCCGGCGTTGTCCACCTGGTTGAGGGGGATGGGGAAGTAGATCTCGCTGGAGGTGAGGTTAGCGCCCTGGTAGTAGGTGCGGATCTTGCCCTCGGTGGCGTAGTATGCGTTCATGGTCTCCACGACGTTGCCCCAGCGCACGAGATCAAACCAGCGGTGGCCCTCCATGGCGAGCTCCAGGCGGCGCTCCATGCGCACGGCCTTGCGGGCGTAGTCCTGATTCCAGCCAGAGGCGGGATATTCGCCCACGGCGTAGTTGGCCAGCATGGGGTTGCAGTCGATGGGCTCATAGGCGGGGTCGACAGAGCGGGCAGCCTTGCGGCGGATGTCGTTGATGAGGGTGCGAGCCTCCTCGAGGTTCTTGTTCTGCTCGATCAGGGCCTCAGCCTTCATCAGCATCACGTCGGCGTAGCGGATGAGGATGCAGTTGAGCGAGGAAGCGCCCCAGGGCACGATGCCGGGCTTGACGTAGGGCGACTCGGGCGAGGGATAGGGCTTCTTGCCGGAGTACTGGCCGTAGAGCTCGAGGTTGCGGCACCATTTCTCGTTGTACATATGCGAGCGCCAGGGCATGCCTATGCGGCCGAGGGTGAAGTCGAGACGGGGGTCAACGTTGCCGTCGTAGTCGGCTTTGTCAACGTTCTCGTTGGCGTATGAGCCGTCGAGCAGGGGCAGACCGTTGGCGTCGGTGCGGAAGGCGTTCACCAGATTCTGCGAGGCGAGGTAGAAGTCGTCGCCGTTGCCGTAGAGGTTGCCCTCAGACCAGGTGCAGTTCAGACAGTTGGAGTAGTTGTACTGGTCGGGGGAGTTGGCGGAAGAGAACTGGATGGCGAGCACAGACTCATACTGGTTGTTGTACTCGGGCTTGGACATATCCAGGAAGTTGGTGTAGAGCTGATACTTGCCGGAGGAGATCACGTAGCCGGCATACTTCTCGGCCTCGGCCCAGTCGCTGGAGAAGAGGGCCACGCGGGCCAGCAGAGCGGCGGCCACGTATTTGTTGAAGCGGCCGGGCTGGTCTTGGCTGGCTGGCATCACCTCGTAGCTATTGCGCAGGTCGGTCTTGATGAAGTCCAGGATCTGATCGCGGGTGTACTGGTCGGCGCGGCATTCGCTGGGGTTCACCACAGTCTCGTCGAAATAGGGGAAGCGCTCGAAGATGCGGTATAGGTCGAAGTAGAAGTAAGCGCGCAGGGTCTTGAGCTCGCCCACCAGAGATGCCTTTGTGCTCTCGGGCAGGGAAGCGTTGAGGATGGCGTTGATGGCCGTGTTGCAGCGCGATACGGAGTAGTAGTTGTTGCGCCATTTGAAGTTGGCCACGTCGTTGTCGCTCTGCACGTTGCCCACCTCGAGCTGGTGG
The DNA here is from genome assembly GCA_964606815.1 of uncultured Bacteroides sp. Taxonomy (GTDB): domain Bacteria; phylum Bacteroidota; class Bacteroidia; order Bacteroidales; family Muribaculaceae; genus CAG-873. The sequence continues at coordinate 5,579 of CAZSHV010000039.1, forward strand.
ATGTATCCCTCCATGGTCACGCCGTCGCCGCCCTTGAGAGCGTCGTCGGAGCGGACGTCGAACACCCAGTTGTTGATGGGGCCGGCGAACGACTCGTTGTTGCCGAAGAAGTGGCACATCAGGGATGCGTATGCGCTGGTGAGGAAGCCGTCAACCTCCTCGTCGGTGATCTGGTCGTCGGTGAAGACGCCCTGAGGCTTGGTGTCGAGCATGTCGCTGCAGGAGGTGGAAGCCAGAGCCATGGATGCGATGGCGGTGGCGCAGACGGCGCTCTTTATGATGGATTTGATAGTTTTCATTATCAGAATTTGTAAGTATTACTAATTCGGTGGCTGATGGGGTATTAGAACTGCAGGTTCACGCCGATGGTGAAGGTGCGGGGGCGGGGATATGCGCCGTTGTCGATGTGAGCGCCGTATTCGCCGGGCAGTATCTCGGGGTCGAGGCCGGTGTATTTGGTGATTGTGAATACGTTCTCCACCTGGCCGTAGACGTCGATGTTGGAAGCGCCGATCTTGCCCATGATGTTCTTGGGCAGGGTGTAGGAGAGCTTCAGGTATTTCATCTTCATGTAGGAGCCGTTCTCGACGTAGTAGGATGAGAAGCGCGACTCGTTGTTGTCGTCGGTGAGCGAGAGGGCGGGGATGTCGGTTGCCGTGTTGGCGGGGGTCCAGGCGTTGAGGATGTCAGCGCCGCGGTTGGTGGAGATGTTGCCGTAGTTCATGCTCAGGAGCTGACGCTTCATGTGGTTCTGGATGTCGAATCCGAAGTCGCCGGCGAAGAACATGTCGAGGGTGAATGCCTTGTAGCGCAGGCCCAGGTTGAGACCCATAGAGAGGTCGGGGTTGGGGTCGCCGATGATGCAGCGGTCGTTGTCGTCGATGACGCCGTTGCCGTCTAGGTCGCGGTAGATGAGGCGGCCGGCAGCTGCACCGGGCTGGTAGGCGTGGTTAGCCACCTCCTCGGCGCTCTGGAAGATGCCGTCGCACACATAGCCGTAGTAGACGCCCATGGGCTGGCCGGGGATCAGGCGCTGGTCGCCGCCGATGAATTTCTGCAGGGAGTTGAGGCGCACCAGTTTGTTCTTGTACTGGGAGAGGTTGACAGACCCGTTCCAGGAGAAGTCGCCGTAGTTGGGGCTGTGGTAGGCCACGGTGACCTCCCAACCGGTGTTCTTCATATCGCCGGTGTTGAGCCAGATAGCGGCCTTCTCGCCAGCCACGTCGAGGGCCGGGGGAATGGTGAGCATGTCTTTGGTCTTCTTGATGAAGTAGTCTGCGCTGATGTTGAGGGCGCCGTTGAAGAGCACGAAGTCCGCGCCGATGTTGTTCTGGTAGGTGGTCTCCCATTTCAGCTTGGGGTTGGCCTTGCAAGAGGGCTCGTTGGTGAGGGAGCCGAGGGTGATACCGGGGGTGGTGGAGGAGTTGGTGCCGGAGAGGTCGTAGGCGCCGTTGCCTGTGTTGAAGATATAGGTGGAGTAGGTGGGATAGAGCGAGGGGATGTTCGCGTTACCGTTCTGACCCCAAGAGTAGCGGATCTTCATGTCGTTGAGGATTTCGTTCTGGGGGAAGAATTCCTCCTGTGTGGGGCGCCAAGCCAGGGAGAAGGCGGGGAAGACGCCTGCGCGGTAGCCCTTGGCGAAGCGGGAGTTTTCGTCGCGGCGGATGGTGAAGGACACCAGGTAGCGGTCGGCATAGTTATAGTCGGCCTTGCCGAAGATTGAGAAGACTGCCCACTGGCTCTTGCCGCCGCCGTTGTTGCGGGTGCCTGTGCCGGAGCCGATCTGCATGAAGTCGGCATCCTCGAAGGGGTAACCCTCGCGGGAGGCGGAGAGGTCGCGGAAGGTGTAGCCGATGGCCTCGGTGCCGAAGAGGGCGGTGATGTGGTGCTTCTCGGCGAAGGTGCGGGTGTAGTTGGCGGTGTTGGTCCAGGTCCAGGTGTCGCCCTGGCCGTATACGCTGCTCATGCTGTTGACGTCGCCGGGGTTGGTGGCGCGGCCCAGGGTGTTGTTGAAGTACTGGCTGTGCTCGATACCGATGTTGCTCTTGATGGAGAGACCGTCGATGGGCTTCACCTCGATGAAGGCGTTGCCGAGGATGCGCCAGGATGCCAGGTTGTTGTCGCTGGCGTTGGCAATCATCTGCACGGGGTTGTTGAGGTCAGAGCCGATGAGGCCGAGGGGGAGGGTCCAGTCGCCGTTGAGACCGCGCACGGGCAGTGCGGGGTGCTGGCTCATGGCGGTGAATGGGATACCTCGGTCGCCGGCCACGTCCACGCCGCGGTTGGTCCAGCGAGCCACCATCAGGTTCTCGCCCACGGTGAGGTATTTGTTGAAGTCGTAGCGGGAGTTGATGCGCGCGGAGTAGCGTTCGTAGAAGGTGTCTTTGATGTTACCGTTCTGGTTGATGTAGTTGGCGGAGAACATCACGGAGCCCTTCTCGGTGTTGTTGGAGATGGAGGCGGTGAGGTTGTTTGTCCACGCGGTGCGGTAGACCTGGTCCTGCCAGTCGGTGTTGGTGGTGGGGAAGTTGGGGTTGCCGTCAACATAGGGGGTGAGCACAGGCTGAGGGCCGGAGCCGTAGAGCACGTGCGAGGGGGCGATGTTGGAGTTGGCCGATGCCGTCCAGTAAGCCTGGCCCCACTGCTCGGCGTTGAGCATCTTGTAGCGCTTGGCGATGGTCTGTGCGCTGGCGGCGTAGTTGACGTTGATGGTCATGCGGTCGCCTTTGCCGTGCTTGGTGGTGATGACCACCACACCGTTTGCAGCGCGCGATCCGTAGATAGAAGCAGAGGCAGCGTCCTTAAGCACCTGCATGGTCTCGATGTCGGAGGGGTTGATGCAGTTGATGTTGTCGGTGGGCACGCCGTCGATGATGTAGAGGGGGTCGTTGCTGGAGTTGGCCGTAGACATACCGCGCACACGGATCGAGCCCGTGCCGCCGGGGGCAGCGTCGGGGATGACGTTGACGCCAGGCATCTTGCCGGCCATGGAGTTCATGATATTACCGGAGTTTTCGCTCAGGGGCTCCTTCATGTTCATCACAGCCACTGCGCCGGTGAGGTCGGCCTTGCGCACGGCCTGGTAACCGATGACGACAACCTCGTCAAGCAGCTCGGAGTCCTCCTCCAGAGCGATGGTGACCTCGGGCAGAGCCTTAACGGTCTTGGGGCGGAAGCCCACATATGAAACAGACAGATTTGAGCCTTCGGGGACGACGATGGTGAAGTTACCGTCGAAGTCCGTTACGACGCCCTTCTTGTCGGGAGCGTCGGAGACCACGCTCGCGCCGATCAGAGGCTCGCCGTCCGAGGCAGATACCACGGTGCCGTGCACAGTAAGATTCTGCGCGTGGGCTGCGATTGCCATAAGGAATAGCAATACTGCACTGAGAATAGCTTTTTTCATGATTTATAGTTCGGTTGAGTTTAAGATTCTGCCGCAAAGGTATATATAAGGATAGGGGGTGGGTATTACAGTTTGCGCAAAGGCTATGAATTTTTGTGCGATGCACGAAAATTCATACACAATGCACGAAAATTCATAATAGAAGGGTGTTTTTTGTGTGTTTTTCAACAAATCAGGGGTCGCACCGAATGTGCGACCCCTGACTATATATGATAGCTAAAACTCACTGCATGCCCAGGCGAGCGCGCATGTCGGTGGGCGACTCGCCGAAGGCTTCGCGGAACACGCGGGTGAAGTACGCCGGGGCTGAGAAGCCGACCTCGTAGGCGATCTCGCTGACGGTGCGGTCGGTGCCGGCCAGCAGCTCGCGGGCCTTGGCCAGGCGCATCTTGCGCAGCAGCTCCACGGGCGAGAAGTTGGTGAGGGCTTTTATTTTGCGGTAGAACTGCGAGCGGCCTATGCCCATCATGGCGGCTATGGAGTGGATGCTGAGGTCGGCGTCTGCCATATGCTCGGCCACGAGGGCGGCGAAGCGGGCGTAGAACTCGCTGTCGATATCTCCGGCGGGTGTGGTCGCAGGGGCGTCAGAGGCCGGGCGCGACGCGGGGGCAGGTGCCGCGCCGAGCAGGGCCGTGATGCGCTTGCGGTTCGCGATGAGGTTCTCGCAGCGTTTGCGCAGCATGCGGCTGTCGAAGGGCTTGGAGAGGTAGCCGTCGGCGCCGCTCTCGTAGCCCTGGATGCGCTGCTCGTCCATGCTGCAGGCCGTGAGCATAAGCACGGGGATATGAGAAGTGGTGACCTCCTCCTTGATGCGGCGGCAACACTCCAAGCCGTCCATCACCGGCATCATCACATCGCAGACAATAAGGTCGGGCACCAGGCGCGAGGCCAGGCGTATGCCCTCCTTGCCGTTGGCGGCTTCGCTTACGCGGTAGGAGTCGGAGAGCAGCTCGCGGATCATCTGGCGGATGTCGGCGTTATCGTCGATGACGAGCAGCAGGGGCTTGTCGGCGTCCTCCTCATCATTGGCCGCGGCGGAAGGCTCATGAGCCACGTCGGCGAGCTCAGCAGCGATGTCGGCCTGCGACATGGTGGGGGCGGCCTCCTGGGCCTGGTCTGAGACATGGCGCACGGGGATGGTGACGGTGAAGGTGCTTCCCTTCCCCACCTCGCTCTGGGCCTCGATGGTGCCGCCGTGCAGCTCCACAAAAGCCTTCGCCAGCGACAGGCCTATGCCCGAGCCGCGGGGGTGCACCTTGTCTACCTGGAAGAAGCGGTCGAAGATGTTGCCCAGGTCCTCCTCGGCTATGCCCTGGCCCGTGTCGGAAACGGCGATGGTGATGTCGGAGTCAGACAAGTCGCAGGCGAAGCGTATCTTACCGCCCGCGGGGGTGTACTTTATGGCGTTGGAGAGGAGGTTGAAGCACACGCGCTCTATCATCTCGGTGTCGATGGCAGCGGTGGCGTCGTGGGAGGCGGTGATGTCTACGGCGAGCTTGATGTCGCGCTGCCGCGCCACGGCCGTGAACGACTCGGCCCACTCGCGCGCCAGCTCCGCGATGCGCACCTCCGAGAGATGTGCCTGTAGCTTGCCGTTCTCGTACTTGCGGAAGTCGAGAATCTGGTTGATCAGGCGGCGCAGGATTTTGACGTTCTTATTGGCGATCTGCATCAGCGCGGCGTGCTGGGGCGTCAGATATGAGGCCGCGGAGAGCTGCTCGACGGGCTCGGCTATGAGCGTCAGGGGCGTGCGCAGGTCGTGCGATACGTTGGTGAAGAATATTAGCTTTGACTGCGTGGCGGCCTCGAGCTGCTCTTTGAGGCGCTTCTCGGTGTCGCGCTGCTGGGCCAGGAGCTGGTTCTGCTCCACGAGCTGTCTCTGGTGGCGCTTATGCTGCCAGAAGGCTCGCAAAAGCGTGAACAGCAGCACGATCAGGAGCACCACGATCACCACGGCTGCGTAGAAGAGCGTGGTCTGGGTGAAGTGCTTGTCCCAATACTCGTCCACCTGCCCCTTGAGCAGGCGAATCTTGGATGTCTCCTCTTTCAGTGCCTCGTTTTGCAGCAGCAGGATGTCGGCGTTGGTGTGGTCAACGGCCGAGACCACGGGCAGCAGCTTGACGCGCTCGTAGGGCCGACCTTTGAGTATATCGAGGGCAGTGCGCACGAGGCTGTGGCCCTCGGTGGGGTAGAGGAAGGTAGCGTCGATGACGCTGTCGGCCACGGCCTGTATGCCGATTTCCGGCGCAGCGTCCACGCCTATCACCTTAAGGTCCAGCCCCTTGCGCGCGGCCACCTCAGATGCGGCAATGGCCATGCGGTCGTTGTGCGCGTAGACGAGGTCGGCATCGGGGTAGGCGCTGAGCAGCGAGTCTGCGGCGAGGGCCGCGTCGTCGTAGTTCCAGTTGCCATGAGCTATGCCCAACACGTTGAGGCCCAGTCCAGCGGCTGCGTCGCGGAAGCCCTCGTGGCGCTTGATGGCGGGCGTGGAGCCAGCCAAGCCGTAGATTTCCACCACCTTGCCGCCCGTGCCGGTGAGGCTGAGGGCGTACTGGGCGGCTGCCTGACCAATGCCGTAGTTGTCCGCGCCCTGGAAGGCCGTGTAGCTGTCACCGTTGATATCGCGGTCGAATACGATCACGGGCGTGCCTGCCTCGTAGGCCTCGCGAATCACGGGGGTGATGGCGTCGGCCTCGTTGGGGGCGGCGATGATGATGTCGAAGTCGTTGTCAAGGAAATAGCGTATGTCCGCGATCTGCTTGTCGTTGCTGTCGTCGGCGCTGCGTATCTCCACCTCGGCCTCGGGGTGAAGCATGATCTCGCGCAGTATCTCGTCGTTCATCTTACGGCGCCAGTCGTCCTGGCTGCACTGCGACACGCCTATGCGGTAATGCTCCTGCTTCTGGCACGCTGACAGTGCCAACAGGGCGATGGTTATGAGTGTATATATATAATAGTGTAGAGCGCGGCTTTTCATGGCGGGAAGATTAGTCTGCGGGGGCAAAGATAAGCAAATATAAGCAAATATTGTGAAAAAGGGCGCATTTGCTATGAAAAATTGCGCAATGCTACATTTTTGCTACAATACGCATAAATATTAATAGCCCCCGCGTCATAAATATGCGTAGATTTGCGGAAGAAATTCCAAAGCCTGAAAACAAATACCATACCCATCATGAAATTTACAACACGAATTGCCGCTGCCGCGCTGGCTCTGCCGCTTTGCAGCCTCATCGCCCCGGCTGCCCACGGCGCCGACGGCGTGAAGGTGGAGCACCTGGGCACGAACAACACCCTGGTGCGCGTCGACAGCGACGCCCGCTATCTGCTAATGCCCGTGCAGGAGGCTTACGACGATGCCACGGTCAACGTGGTGGTGGACGGCCGCCTGGACCGCACCATCTACGTGCGCCTGGCAAAGTCGAAGGTCGACTACTCCATGCCCCTCGACCTGGAGCCCTACAAGGGCCACGACGTGGTGCTCAACATCATCACCAACCACAACCGCTCCACCGTGCGCGAGGCCAGCGAAGACGCCTGCTGGAACAATTTCCAGCTCACCGACACCCTCGACCTCACCAACACCGAGAAATACCGCCCCGCCTTCCACCACACACCCCAGTACGGCTGGATGAACGACCCCAACGGCATGTTCTATAAAGACGGCCGCTGGCACCTTTACTATCAATGGAACCCCTACGGATCAAAGTGGCAGAACATGACCTGGGGCCACTCCTCCAGCACCGACCTGGTGAACTGGGAGCACCACCCCGCGGCCATCGAGCCCAACGGCCTCGGAGCCGTCTTCTCCGGCAGCTCGGCAATAGACACTGACAACAGCGCCGGCTTCGGCAAGGATGCCGTGGTGGCCATGTACACCAGCGCAGGAGCCAGCCAGATCCAAAGCCTGGCCTATAGCCTGGACAACGGCGAGACCTTCAACATCTATCCCGGCAACCCCGTGATCACCCTCGACAGCGAGGCCCGCGACCCCAACATGACTTGGAACCCACTAACCAAGCTCTGGACCCTGGTGCTGGCCCACGCTCTTGACCGCGAGATGCTCATCTTCACATCCCCGGATATGAAGAAGTGGGATCTTGTGAGCGCCTTCGGCAAAGGCCTCGGAGCGCAAGACGGCGTCTGGGAGTGCCCCGACCTCTTCCCCCTTATCGATCCCCGCACGGGCCATGCCAAATGGGTGCTTCTGTGCAACATCAACCCCGGCGGCCCCTTCGGCGGCAGCGGTATCCAGTACTTCGTGGGCGACTTTGACGGCATCACTTTCACCGCCGACACTGACGCCGACGGCAAAGTGCCCACCAAATGGCTCGACCACGGCAAAGACAACTACGCCATCGTCTCCTGGAGCGATGCCCCCGACAACCGCCGCACGGCCATCGGCTGGATGAGCAACTGGCAATACGCCGCCGAGGTGCCCACCCGCCAGTTCCGCTCGGCCAACACCCTGCCGCGCGACCTGAGCCTCTTCCTCGCCGACGACGGCCAGCTCTACGTGGCCTCTGCTCCATCGCCCGAGCTCGAGAGCCTGCGCGGCCGCCTGGCCTATAGCTCCAAGAGCATCAGCGCCGGCCGCTCCGGCAAGAGCGTGGCCCTGCCCGCCGACAACGACGGCGTGTGCGAGATCCTCCTCGACCTCGACCCCGGCAAAGCCCAGTCCGTGTCCCTCACCCTCAGCAACGATTGCGGCGAGAAGGCCGTGCTCACCTACAACCCCGCCGACCAAACCCTCAGCTTCGACCGCCGTGAGAGCGGCATGGTGGACTTCAGCCAGGACTTCCCCGCTGTCACCGTAGCTCCCACCTATGGCGCCGAGGTGCTTCCCCTGCGCATTTTCGTGGACCGCTCGAGCATCGAGGTCTTCGCCGACGGCGGACGCAGCGTGATGACCAACCTCGTCTTCCCCAACGCCCCCTATTCCCGCCTTACCCTCAGCACCAACGGCCCAGCTGCCCGCGCCAAGAATCTGAAAATCTTCACCATCAACTCCGATAACAAATAACAATGGAAAATCCCAAAATCGTCACCGACCGCAAGGGTCAGATCGTGCAGCTCGTGCCCGTGATGCTGTGCTTCTTCGCCATGGGCTTCGTCGACCTGGTGGGCTCGGCCACGAATTTCGTCAAGGCTGACCTCAACCTCTCTGGCGCGCAGGCCGGCTTCATCCCCTCGCTCGTATTCTTCTGGTTCCTCATCTTCTCAGTGCCCACGGGCATATTGATGAACAAAATCGGCCGTAAGAAGACAGTGCTCCTGTCGCTGGTGCTCACGCTGGTGTCCGTCATCATCCCCATGTTCCATACCGGCTACTACACCATGCTCGTGGCCTTCTCGCTGCTGGGCATCGGCAACGCCGTGATGCAGACCTCGCTCAACCCCCTGGTCTCCGGCCTGATCAACCCCTCGCGCCTGGCCTCCACCCTCACCTTCGGCCAGTTCGTCAAGGCTCTGGCCTCGCTGCTCGCCCCCTACCTGATGGCCTGGGGCGCCGCTGCCGCCATGCCCACCTTCGGCCTGGGCTGGAGGGTGCTCTTCCCCATCTTCGCCATCGTCAGCCTGCTCTCTATCGCCGCTCTCGGCGCCACCCCCATCGAGGAGGAGCGCCCCGATAAGGTGACGGGCTTCAAGGAGTGCCTCGTGCTGCTGCGCGTTCCCTTCGTGCTGCTGTGCTTCCTGGGCATCATGAGCCACGTGGGCATCGACGTGGGCACCAACACCTTCGCGCCTCAGATCCTGAGCGAGAAGTTCGGCCTCAGCGTCGAGGAGGCCGTCATCGGCACCCAGATCTACTTCTACTTCCGCACGGGCGGCTGCCTGCTGGGCTCCTACTTCCTGGCTAAATTCTCGGCCAAGGCATTCTTCGCCTTCAGCGTCGTCTGCATGCTCGTGGGCATGGTGGGCCTCTTCGTGGCTCCCAGCCAGGTGCTCGTGCTCGCCTCCATCGCCTGCATTGGCTTCGGCAACTCCAACATCTTCAGCGTAATCTTCGCCCAGGCCCTCAACCGCCAGCCCAAGGAGAAAAACGAGGTCTCCGGCCTCATGATCATGGGCCTCTTCGGCGGCACGGTCTTCCCCCTGTGCATGGGCTTCGCCCAGGACGCCGTCGGCGTGGCCGGCGCTGTGGCCGTCATGACCCTCGGCGTGGTCTACCTGCTCTTCTACACCACTAAAATCAAAACCGCTAAATAACCTCTTATCATGGAAAAAATCGTAATCGGCATGGGTGAAGCCCTCTGGGACATCCTGCCCGAAGGCAAGAAAATAGGTGGCGCGCCCGCCAACTTCGCATATCACGTCTCGCAGTTCGGCCTCCCCTCGTGTGTGGTCAGCGCCGTCGGCCCCGACGCCCTGGGCGAGGAAATCGTCGAGAACTTCACCTCCAAGGGCCTCAAGCACCAGCTCGCCACCGTGCCCTACCCCACCGGCACCGTACAGGTGGAAATCGACCCCGCAGGCGTGCCCCAGTATGAAATCAAAGAGAACGTGGCCTGGGACAACATCCCCTACAACGCCCCCCTCGAGCAGCTGGCCATGCGCACATGCGCCTTCTGCTTCGGCTCCCTGGCCCAGCGCAACGTCGTATCCCGCTCCACCATCAACCGCTTCCTCGACGCCATCCCCGCCGAGCATAACCCCCTGGTGGTCTTCGACGTGAACCTCCGCCAAGGTTTCTACACCAAGGAAATCCTCTGCAACTCCATGGAGCGTTGCAACATCCTCAAAATCAACGATGAGGAGCTCGTCACCGTGAGCCGCATGTTCGGCTACCCCGGCATCGACCTGCAGGACAAGTGCTGGATCCTCCTGGGCAAGTACAACCTGAAGATGCTCATCCTCACCTGCGGCATTAACGGCAGCTACGTCTTCACCCCCGGCAATGTCTCCTTCCAGCCCACTCCGACTGTTGAGGTGGCCGACACCGTAGGCGCCGGCGACTCCTTCACCGCCGCTTTCATCGCCAGCATCCTCAAAGGCAAGACCGTGGCAGAGGCCCACGCACGCGCCGTGCAGGTTTCCGCCTTCGTCTGCACCCAGAAGGGCGCCATGCCCATCCTCCCCGCAGACCTCACCGACTGATCGCCCTGAAATTAGACTGTATACTCGCGGGTGCCCCGGACAAGGGCACCCGCTTTTTTTGCCCCACCTATATAGGGCTAATCAGACATCGGGCATCTCGCCGGACCTTATGATTTTTTCAGATATGCTCTGGAGGCTGTCTATGGGTAGCCAGGAGCTGTCGGCAGTGTCAAACAGACTGCGCCCCATGCCTCGGTAGCTTCCTTGCTTACCAAGTCCAGCGACATCAATTATAGTCGGGAACGCATCTATCTGATACATAGGTCTTTGATGTTCTACCGCATGTGCTGTGACACCGCTATTTATTATCAGCATCGGAATCTTGTTGTCTGTGAATATCGGGCTCAGTGCCGGGTATCGCACATCGTGGTCAGCAATAATCACGATTATGCTATTGTCATATAGTCTCATATGCCTCAACGCGTTTAGGAAACGGCTTAGCGACCGGTCGAAGGCGTTCACAGCCTCGAGGTACGCCCTATCGCGGGCATCATATTTGCCAGAAAGCCGCAGAGCCGAGCTGCCGTCGCTACTGTATGGTTGGTGCATTCCTATCGTCGTGATTTGAATGAAAAACGGCTCCTGAAGTTCGTCAATTATCTTGCTTGCCGCCTCGAAAATCATAGAGTCGCGTTCAAGCGTAGGCACATTATTGGGTGCCAAATTGTCAACCAAGCGGCCATAGCCATAGCTTTTCGTGGTCTTGGAGTGGTTCCACACGCCGCGGTCCTCTCCAATCACTTCGACCGACTCGCGACCGAGCATTTTGGCAAGCGATGGATAATCAGCCTCTGCATATCGCGTGACAAAAGCCTCGCTATGCAGCGGCAGCAATCCTGTGTTATATATTAACTGAGCGTCTGACGAGCGGCCAGGGCCTGTCTGAACTTCGATTTCGGGAATAAAAATTACCGTCGTGTCTGCTGCCAACCGGCATAATTGCGGAGCTATTACCGAGCTTTCCTGCATATCGAAGAGCTTGCTGTTGAGCGATTCCACAACTATCAGAATAAGATTTTTAGAGCTGTTGGAGCTAAGCGTCGAATCAATCTGTGCAGCCACATGGCGCCTGGAGGACAAGTCGCTGAAAAGATGACGCATCTGCGCACGATCGGCTTCGGTCATCTCATAATGCGCTCCAATATTATCGACCATTGCCCTCAGCGCATAGCCCGGGAAGCCGAAATAGAGCATATAATTTTTCCAGGACACTTGCTCTTCAAAGCACCCATATAATTCGCTCACGGCATAGATTGGCTCCACTTTTGAATAGATCCATACCCTACGCACCGACGATAAAAACTGGCCGATGAGTAACACGCAGGTCAGTATCAAGTACGAATACACGGCTGGGATGCTCCGTTGCGGATAGCGAGACCTCAACAGCCATGTTGCCGCATATGCCCCTGTCGCGGTGAGAGCAAACACAATGTCGAGACTCCTAACCGATGCATACGCGCTTTCTAACACAAAGCTATTGAAGCCGCCCGCAAAGTAGGCACACCCTGGAATACAATCGTGGAAATTGCGGAAATACAACACATTGGCGTAAACCACAGCAGCTACAATTGTGAACCATATCGGTACCGTCCACAAATACCGACGCCCTACGAAACACATAGGCAAGAACAATAACAGCGAATCGGCTACAACGGCGATTGTGACAGTCAAAGCCGACATTACCCCATCGTCAAACAATCCGCAATACAACACAGACAGGTTGAATGCAGAAAGCACGATTATCATACACCAATACAGGATGTAGACCCTATGCGTCTTTATGAAATCACAAATTCTCTTCAAAACTCTGAAATTCAAATTACTATCACTTAAATCTAACGCATTAAGCACCCAACATAGAATAACAAAATGGCAGACTGTAGATTCTCAAACTTCTCACTGTTCCCAAAAAGATAAAAACTCTACTTTGCGGATACAAAGCCACCGAGAATAACATAGTGAAAAATTCCACCCCAAAGTTACGCAAAAGTTTTATCATCGTGTGTCTATAGGTATTTTTAGAGCCTGTCCCATAAAATCTGTTAACGCTGAGGCGGTCAGCCATTGAGCAGA
>CAZSHV010000040.1:0-17933 GCA_964606815.1 uncultured Bacteroides sp.
AGCCACGACTTGCACTGGCCGTAGACATTGGTCTTCCACTCCTTGTGGCCCTCGAGGATCCACTGGCGCAGGGCGTCCTCGTACTGGTCGAGGGGCAGATACCAGTGCGACGTCTCGCGCATGCTCAGCGGGGCGCCGGTGATGGCCGAGCGGGGGTTGATCAGGTCTGTGACGTTATAGCTGCCGCCGCACTTTTCGCACTCGTCGCCGTAGGCGTTCTCGTTGCCGCAATGGGGGCAAGTGCCGCGCACGTAGCGGTCGGCGAGAAATTCGCCCGTCTGCTCGTCGTAGGGCTGCAGAGAGGTTTTCTGTATGAATTTGCCGTTGTCGTATAGGTGGCGGAAGAATTCGCTGGCCGTCTCGCGGTGGATGTCGCTTGTGGTGCGGGAATAGATGTCGAAAGAAATGCCCAGCTCGGCGAACGACTCCTTCATTAGCGTGTGGTAGCGGTCCACGATGTCCTGGGGCGTTACGCCCTCCTTGCGGGCCTTCAGGGTGATGGGCACGCCGTGCTCGTCGCTGCCGCCGATAAGCAGCACGTCGCGGCCCTGCAGGCGCATGTAGCGGGCATAGACGTCGGCGGGGATATATACTCCGGCCAGGTGGCCGATGTGCACCGGGCCGTTGGCGTAAGGCAGCGCGGTGGTGATGAGGGTGCGTTTGAAGTTCTTTTCCATCAGAGCGGGATGCTAAATGATATGCGCTAAAAGCAACGCAAAGTTACTCAATAGCCCGCGCCCATGCAAAATTTAACGCAATTTTAACACGTTAGAGCTGGAAGATGGAGAAGTTGACTGAGCCGTAGGCGCGTCGCTCCAGGAAGCCCGGCAGGGAGCTGAAGTCGCGTTTGGCCGAATGCTCGAGCACGAAGATGCCGCCCGGCGCCACAGCTCCAGAGCTCATCACCAGCTCCGGCACCTGCTCGAAGCCCGGCATGTCGTAGGGCGGGTCGGCGAAGACCAGGTCGCGCGGCGCGGTGCCGGCCTTGAGGAATTTCATCACATCGCCGCGCACCACGCGGTGGCCCTCGCAGCCCAGCGTGGCAGACACCTTCTTGATGAACTGCAGCTGCGTCTGAGCCTTCTCGACAGATGTGACCTCGCGGCAGCCCCGCGACAGCAGCTCGAAGGATATGGCGCCCGTGCCTGCGAAGAGGTCGAGGGCTGTCTTGCCCTCGAAGTCAATCATATTGTCGAGCACGTTGAAGAGGTTCTCGCGGGCAAAGTCGGTGGTGGGGCGGGCGGTGATGCCCGGGGGCACGTCGAAGCGTCGGCGGCCGTATTTACCTCTGATTATTCGCATAAGGGCAGCACGATAAGGTTGAAGGGTACTAACATGGCGTCGCGGCCGGCGCGGAACATGGCCGAGGGGAATATCACGGGCATCACGTAGCCCACGAAGCGGCGGAGCACGGGGGTAAGCTGCTCGCGCAGGTCCTTGTCGCCGCACAGCAGCAGCTCGGCGCTCTCCGGCGGGAATCCGCATTGGCGCATGGCGGCCAGCAGGAAGTATACGGCGTCGTCGGGGGTGTTGAAGTCCAGCGTGTTGCACATCATCAACCCTGCGGGGGTGAAGGCCAGCAGGTCCATCTGCCCGGGGCGCAGGCATGCGTAGAGCTTGCCGCTGTTGCCCAGGCGGCTGTTGCCGCTAAGGTAGCGGGCCAGGGGGGAGAGGGCGTGCCAAATGCGCGCGGCTGGGAAGGTGCGTTGCAGGAACGACGCCAGCGGGCGCTCCGCGGCATAGGCCAGCGCGTCGGCGTCAGCAGGGGCCGGTAGGGGATGGTCGGTGAAAATCTGGTAAGCGTCCAGGTCCGGCCAGAACAGGCGCATGCTCTGCTCCGTGAGCTCGGGGGTGAGCTCGGAGGGGATGGGCATCATGCGCCGGGTGGCGAGCAGGATGTCGGTCTTGCCGAAGTCGGCGAGCAGCAAGGGGTTGTCGTAAACGATATCCTCCACGGCGCCCACGACGGAAGCGGATAGGGGGTCGATGGGGATGTGGCGGTAGATGAGCGAGTTATCCTCCACCATCGACATCAAGGCAATGTCCACGCCCGTGGGGGCGATGAGCATGCTCATGCGCCACATCTGGGGTGCGGACACCATATCCTTGGTGAGCGGGGTCATGAGCTCACACCAATTTTTCAAAGGCCATGGGAATGGCGGAGGTGAAGAACATGTCCTTGCGCGTGATGGGGTGCACGAAGCGCAGCGTTTGGGCATGTAGGGCCAGGCGGTGAATGGGGCTGGTGTGGGCGCCGTAGCGCTTGTCGCCGGTGATGGGGTGGCCCAGCTCCTTCATGTGCACGCGAATCTGGTTCTTGCGGCCCGTCTCCAGCGAGAGTTCCACCATGGAGTATCCGCCGCGGGTGGCCAGGGTGCGGTAGTAGGTCACGGCCAGCTTGCCCTTGGCGGGGTCGGGCGTGGAGTAGACCTCATGGCGCGCGTTCTCTACCAGGTAGCTGCGCACCACGCCCTCCGGCGGGTCGAGCCGGCCTTCGATCACGGCTATGTATTTGCGCTCCAGCACCATGTTGTTCCAGTTGTGCTGCATATTCTCCTTGGCCTCGATGGTCTTGGCGAACATCATCAGGCCAGAGGTCTGCTTGTCCAGACGGTGCACGATGTAGAGCTTGTTGCGCGGATCTTTGCGCTTGAGGTAGTCGCGCACCAAGGAGTAGGCCGTGACCTCCTTGGTGGAGTTCATGTCGCGCTCGGTGCTCACGCTCAGCAGGCCGTAGCCCTTGTAAATCACGATGATATCGTCGTCTTCGTAGTAAATCTTCACGCGGGAATGGCCGAAGACCTGGAATTCGCGGGAGGTGTTCACCTTCACCACGTCGCCGGGCTTAAGCTGGAGGTCAAACTGGCGGGTGACGTTGCCGTTGACCATCACCTGGTTGTGCTGCAGGTACTGCTTCACGGTGGTGCGCTTGGCCTGGGGCATAGATGCGATAAGGTGCTCGAGCAGCGGCCTGGGCTCGGCTACGGGGAGCTCGGCTATGACGTCGGGGCGGAAACCGGCGCGCTCGGCTCCGGGCTTTGTGGGTTTGGGTGTGCGCATGGCGGGGGTGAGAGATGAGGGGGGTGAGAGAGGGTTATTTCTTAGCTTTGGAGGCGCGGGAGGTGCGAGCGGGCTTCTTGGGGGCTGCGGCCGCGCTCTCGATGATGGCGCGCGTCTGCTCCAGGGTCAGAGCCGCGGGGTCCGTGACGGTCTTGGGCAGCTTGTAGTTCTTCTTCTTGTATGAAATATAAACGCCGAAGCGGCCGTTGAGGATTTGTAGCTCGGGGTCTTCGTCGAAGGTTTTCACCACCTTCTTGGCCTCGGCCTCGCGCTTGGCCTCGATCAGCTCGATGGCTTGCTCGAGGGTGACAGCCGCGGGAGCCTCGTCCTTGGGTATGGACACGAATTTATTGTCGTGGCGCACGTAGGGGCCGAAGCGGCCGATGGCCACGGTGACGGGCTTGCCCTCGAAGTCGCCCAGCTGGCGGGGGAACTCGAAGAGGCGCAGAGCCTCGTCGAGGGTGATGGTGGAGATGCTCTGGCCCTTCTGCAGGGATGCGAACTGCGGCTTCTCCTCGCCGTCGCCGCTGCCAATCTGCACCAGGGGGCCGTAGCGTCCGATTTTGACGGTGACGGGCTGGCCGGTGCGAGGGTCCGTGCCCAGCTCGCGCTCGCCTACCTTGCGCTCCAGGCGCATGTTCAGGGCCTTGTCAATCTCGGGGTGGAAGACGTCGTAGAAGTCGCGCATCACGCCCGGCCAGGCGGTGTTGCCCTCGGCGATCTGGTCGAAGCGCTCCTCGACGTTGGCCGTGAAGTGATAGTCGATGATGTCGGGGAAGTACTGCTCGAGGAATTCGTTGACGATCATGCCCACGTCGGTGGGGATGAGCTTGCCCTTGTCGGCTCCGAAGGTCTCGGTGCGCTGCTTGGCGTGCACCTTGCCGCCGGAGAGGGTGAGGGTAGTGAACTTGCGGGTCTCGCCCTTGCGGTCGCCCTTCTCAACATATTCGCGCTGCTGGATGGTGGAGATAGTGGGGGCGTAGGTGGAGGGGCGGCCAATGCCCAGCTCCTCCATCTTCTTCACCAGCGCTGCCTCGGTGAATCGGGGCGGGTGCTGGGTGAAGCGCTCGGTGGCGGTGATTTCGGCGCAGTCGAGGGTCTGGCCCTTCTCCAGGGGTGGCAGGATGTGGGATGCCGAGGCATCGTCCTCGTCGTCGCGGCCCTCGATGTAGACGCGCAGGAAGCCGTCGAATTTGATCACCTCGCCCACGGCCGTGAAGTGCTCGGGGCGCGTGGAGGGCAGTATCTCTGCCGTGGTGCGCTCGATCTGGGCGTCGGCCATCTGCGAGGCTATGGTGCGCTTCCAGATCAGGTTGTAGAGCTTCTTCTCCTGGGCTGTGCCGTCGATGTCGTGGTGGCTGATGTAAGTGGGGCGTATGGCCTCGTGGGCCTCCTGGGCGCCCTTCACCTTGGTGTGGTAATGGCGCACTCGCAGGTACTCAGGACCGATGTGCTCGTTGATCTCCTGCGAGATGGTGGAAATGGCAAGGTGGGAGAGGTTGGTGGAGTCCGTACGCATGTATGTGATATGTCCGGCCTCGTAGAGCATCTGCGCCACACGCATGGTCTGCGCCACGGTGAAGCCGAGCTTCCTGGAAGCCTCCTGCTGCAGGGTGGAGGTAGTGAACGGCGGGGCCGGGCTCTTGCTCACGGGCTTGGTGAGCAGCTGGGTGACGCGGAAGGTGGCGCCGTTGCAATCGTCGAGGAATTTGCGTGCCGTCTCCTCGTCGGGCAAGCGTCGCGACAGCTCGGCTGGGATGGTAGCCGCCGTGTCGGTGAGGAATTGGGCGTTGACGCGGAAATAGCGCTCGGAGTTGAAGCGCTTGATCTCGTTCTCGCGGTCCACGATCAGCCTCACGGCCACAGACTGGACGCGGCCGGCCGACAGGGCCGGCTTGATTTTCTTCCACAGCACGGGCGAGAGCTCGAAGCCCACGATGCGGTCCAGCACGCGGCGCGCCTGCTGGGCGTCCACGAGGTTGAGGTCAATCTCGCGCGGATTCTCTATGGCATGGAGTATAGCTTCCTTGGTGATCTCGTGGAACACGATGCGGCGCGTCTTCTCAGGCTGAAGCCCCAGCACCTCGTAGAGATGCCAGGCTATGGCCTCACCCTCGCGGTCTTCATCAGATGCGAGCCAGACCGTCTGGGCCTGCGCGGCGGCGCGACGCAGCTCCTCCACCAGCTTACGCTTATCCTCGGGGATTTCGTAGATGGGGGTGAAGCCGTGGTCGAGGTCCACGCTGAAATTCTTCTTTTTCAGATCGCGGATATGGCCGTAGCTCGACATCACCTTATAGTCCTTGCCCAGGAATTTTTCGATGGTCTTAGCCTTTGCCGGCGACTCCACGATTACGAGATTTTTTATCATAGGGAGTATGTGTACGTACGTTTCAGTCGGCAAAATTATAGATTAATTTTGTGCTGCACGCAAATATTAAGCAATTTTAACGCACCCGCCCTAGGTGGATATGGCAGAAACAGGACGTTAGGAAGCGCTTGTCTGCGTTGTTCCGTTCAGCCATATTCCCATTAAAGGCGCTTTCAGGACATATCGCGTGTGGCGTTTCACAGACTTGTCTGCCTCTACGAGGTCTTGTTTCGAGAGGCTTTTTAAATAGGCTGTAAGCACGTTGGTAGGTAATCCGCTTTTGGCCCTCATTTCTGTGATGGTCATGCCAGATTTGTCAGAGCTAAGCGCATTCAAAATTTGCTGTGAATACTGAGGCAGACTATCATATTTTTCGCGAAAAATCACTGAATATGCCGATAATAAAAAAGGAATATCTTCGGCTGCATTATTGTTGACTTGTAGCGCCAGGGATATCAATTTTAAGGATTTTATATATGGCGGAAGCAAGCGGAACATCGCTTCGGCTCTCGCGGCGGCATCTCCGCTGTACATTGTTAAAAAAGTGTCTTTTGAAATTTCATCGAGGTGCATAACCTTCATTCCCTCAAAAAAGGGAGCTCCGTAGTCAGCAATTGCTGGAAGCACGCGGCTGACGGAACACACAAGCATGGGTGCCCCTTCTGTGTTTAGAAATCGTCTAAGTCGATACTGCTCATCGTAGTCACAGCGGGAAAAATAATAGTCCATGTCGTCTATGAATACAATATTAGCATTCGCCTCCCTGCACTGGCTAATGATGAAATCAGACGATACGGCGTACCTTCCGTCGATCCAAATTGTGTCAGTGCCTCTGGATTCGTTTTCCAATCGGCGCAGTAGGGTGCTTTTGCCCGAGCCTTCCGGGCCGATAATCATGACAGGCTGCGGTATAGCTGAGTTTGCGTTGGAGCGTATTTCTGACAGCACAGCCTGCAGTACATCTGTGTTAGCGATAAATGACTCGAAGTTATTTCCCTTGATATGCATTTATTCAACAAATTTATAATACCACCAATTTCTGAGCAATGGGGATCTAAAACGCCTTGTCCCTCCAGTGAAGCGCATCACGTAGCCGTCATGCTCGAGCAGGTTTAGAATCTCGCTCAATTCATGGTCTGCCTTGACGGGTGTAAGTGTGGAGTACATGATGTAAGCGGCGAGGAGTTGCTCGCGCGAGAGGCCTGCTTCTGCCTTGCTGAGTTCTTTTAGCACTATCCTCGCACCATATTCCTGGCCGTTATATTCAGATAGTCGTTCAGACCAGGTGCTGAATTCTTCGCTATGGTAGAGTCTGTCAAATGCCGCATCGAGCATCTGTTTAGTCACGCCGTCCTTAGCCCCAGAGCTATTTTTCACGTGCGTGAATATAAGCTGGATAAAATATGGTATGTGCCATTCCACCTTGCTCAGTAGGTAGGAAATTGTTTCATCGTCGAATGGTATATTCTCGGCCAATGAAAGGGCTGAGATTAGGCCGCCAGCTTCGTCTTCTGATAATGCGTCGAAATCAAACGATACCATATCATTTATGGCCATTGACAGGTTCCTGATCCTTGTGAAATTGTGTAGTCCAACTGAGCCGCAGAACACCCATCTGATTTTGCTGTCGGAAACCTGTCTAAGGCTTCTGAACCAGTTAAGGAAGAATTCGGCCTCGCGGTGGGCTGGATCTTCACGGTCGAGTATGCTCAAGAATAGAGTGAGCTCATCAATTACTACGAGGGTGTCCTGGCTATGGTCAATCTCCGCCGAGAGGCTTGTGTACAGGTTTTCTGAAGTCTCGGGAAGCGAAAAGTCTAATTTTACCGGGCCAATACCCTTTAAAGAGTTAAGAATCGTTGTAACGATATTTCCGGCAGATTCAAGTGCCTTAGTCCAAACCTCGGATTTATTGAACTCGTCGATAAGAATTTGCAAAAATTCGTCGCGGGTGCGCACACCCTCTAAATCTATATACACGCATTTCCATCCGGCGGCTTGCTTTTCTTCAATCAGCCTTTTGGCAAAAGATGATTTTCCAATTCGTCGCGGTGCCGAAAGAGCGAGGGAATGATATGTGTCAAGAAATTTGTGAGCTTCACGGAGCTCGCGGGTACGTCCGTAAAAGTCATCTCCGGAGACGGGCGGCCCTACCTTGTTTGTGATTGCCATGTTAGCTATGTGTTAGTTCAGGGCGAAGTTACATAAAATTTTTTATACATAAAATTTTTTATACATAATTTTTTTTATGTATAAGGGATGGTCTGGGAGAATAGCGCGATTATGAGACAGGCTCTAAAATAGGATTCGATAGCGACGGTGGTAGCGGAGTCCGTGGAATGTTCGTGAGTTTGGTAGACGCTGGCGAAAGCCTATGGGGTACGGTGCTTTACAGTTATCCCCACCCCGCAGATGCTGGGGAGGGGGTAAGGTAAGGGGCACAAATCATTTCAGCGTTATTGCAGCGCATCGATTCGACCCTGCGTTCGCGTAGGTTACATCGCCGTGGCGCCGGCGGGGATTTCGCAGACGAGGTGGTGCTTGTCGGCGATGAGGCCGCGCAGATAGCGGTGGTAGGCGTCGTAGTCTGTGATGGGCTGGCGTGCTACTCCGCTTTCGGCGGCAGCTCGGGCCACTTCGGGGGCTACGTAGTAGAGCAGGCGCTCGTCCAGGGGCTTGGGCAGGATGTAGTCGGGGCCGAAGTTTAGGTGGTCGTGGCCGTAGGCGCGCTCCACGGCGGCGGGCACAGGTTCTTTGGCCAGGGCCGCGATGGCGCGGGCAGCTGCGATCTTCATGTCATCGTTGATGTCAGTGGCGCGGCTGTCGAGGGCTCCGCGGAAGATGTAGGGGAAGCCGAGCACGTTGTTGACCTGGTTGGGATAGTCGGAGCGGCCTGTGGCGATGATGGCGTCGGGGCGCGCGGCGGCAGCCTCGGGATAGGTGATTTCAGGGTCGGGGTTGGCGAGGGCGAAGATCACGGGCTTGGGGGCCATGGATTTGGCCATCTCGGCCGTCACGACACCGCCCACGGAGAGACCGAGGAAGACGTCGGCGCCTTCCATGGCTTCAGCCAGAGTGTGGATGGGACGCGTGGTAGCGAACTCGCGCTTCTGCTCTGAGAGGTTTTCGCGGTCGGCCCGGATTACACCCTTGGAGTCGCACATTACGATGTTTTCGCGCTTTACGCCGAGCAGCACGAACATGCGGCAGCACATGATGGCGGCGGCGCCGGCGCCGTTGACGGCCACGCGGACGTCGTGGATGTCCTTGCCTTGCAGCTCCAGGGCGTTAAGCAGGGCGGCGCCTGAGATGATGGCCGTGCCGTGCTGGTCGTCGTGCATCACGGGGATGTCGCAGCGGCGCTTCAGCTCCGTCTCAATGTGGAAGCATTCGGGGGCTTTGATGTCCTCGAGGTTAATGCCGCCGAAGGTAGTGGAGAGGGCGGCCACGATATCTATGAATTTGTCGGGGTCGGTCTCGTTGACCTCGATATCGTAGCAGTCGAGGCCCGCGTAAATCTTAAACAGTAGGGCCTTGCCTTCCATCACGGGCTTAGAGGCGCGGGCGCCGATATTGCCCAGGCCGAGCACCGCGGTGCCGTTAGAGATGACGGCCACGAGATTGCCCTTGTTTGTGTATCTATAAGCGTCGTCGGGGTGGTCCTGAATCTCAAGGCACGGGTATGCCACGCCGGGAGAGTAGGCCAGAGAGAGGTCGTAGGATGAGAAATAGGGCTTTGTGGGCACGACTTCGATCTTGCCGGGTTGGGGATATTCGTGATAGTCGAGAGCGGCCTGTTTGGTGACTTTATTCATGATGGGAGGGGTTTAGTTAAGTTGACGTGTGTGGCGCCTGAGAGTTTGAGGGGCGCTTTATGGTATAACGTCATCGGAGCCGTTTGGGTTTATCCGGGGATAAAAAGAAAGTCCGCTCGCGGCGTAGTGCCGGAGCGGACTTGATGGTTATGTGTTGGGGGAGATTACTTGTCGATGGTGCAGATGCTTACGCGGTTCCAAGACTCTTCCTCGAACATCTCGCCGATACCCTTACCCTGGGCCTGGATGCGGTCAGCGGCGATTTTGTACTTGCTGATGAGGGCTTTCTTAACAGCCTCTGCGCGAGCCTGGGCGAGCTTGATGTTGAGCTCCTCGGGGCCGTCCTTGGAGGCGTAGCCGTCGATGACAACCTTAGCGTTGGGGTTGTTCTTCAGAGCAGCGGCGATCATCTCGACGTTAGGCATCTGGTCGTTGGTGATGACGGAGGAGCCTATGCGGAAGAACACGAAGCGCACGCTGTTGTAGTTGTTGGAGACTTCCTTCACCACTTCCTTCTCCACGGGGCGGCTCAGGCAAGCCTGGAGCTGAGCGTTGAGGTCGTTGGCGGTGTTCTCCCAGTTGAGGGCGTTGAGGTTAGCAGCGTCGAGCATGGCGCGCAGGTCGTTGATCTGGCCGTTGAGGGCGTCAACCTCAGCCTGGTCGTAGGGCTTCACGCACTGGAAGCCGTTGCCGAAGTGGTAGGTCAGACCAGCCTGGATGTTGAATTTAGCCTTGTGGGCGTCGTAAGCGGCGGAGGTCATAGCCACGTCAGCGTCGCTCATGTCCCAAACTACAGAAGGCTTGAGGGCGATGGTGAAGTTAGGGCAGACGTTGAAGTTGAAGTTAAGACCTGCCTTGGTGGCGAAGAAGTTGTGGTCCTGATAGTTGTTGGCGCCCATCTTGTTCACGTAGTCGTGACCCCAGCCTGCACCGGCCACAGCCTCGAGGGTGAAGAAGCGCTTCTCGCACTTGTAGCCTCCGAAGAGAGTGCAGAGGTCGACTGCGCCGTATGCGCCGACGTAGGAGTTGTCAAACACGGTGGCGCTCTTTACGCCATACTCGTTGGTGAGGGCGTTGATGCCGAAGGCGCCTTCCACGCCTACTGCGAAGGCGGGAGTTACCTGCTTGTCGATGTGCAGGCCCACAACGGGACGCATGGCACGGAAGAAGGCGTGGCCTTTGAGGGGGGTGGTGACACCACCGTCGACACCGATCGACCAGTTGTCGAAGAAGCCGGGCTGCTCAACTGCCTGAGCAGATGCAGACATTGCGCCGAGGGCGATAGCTGCGAAGAGTACAATCTTTTTCATAAAATAACTTTGTTGATAACGTTGTTGAATTCTGTGCAAAATTAGCAATTACTTTTCACATATAAAACATTAGGCCGCCAATTTGTTCACGTAAATGGACGAGATTTTTTAAATATTTTTTGTAACTCGCTGTAGCTCTGAAACATAATTTTACGTTTTTCAACGCCCCGCAAGCTCTCATCGGCCGAACGACAGCGTGGTGTAGTAGCGCAGCGACCCGTTGTCGGCGCGTTGGGGAGCGTAGCTCAGGGTGATAAACTGGCCGCCGTTGCCCCACCAGGTCACCTGCACGCCGCCGTTGCCCAGGGGAGAGGATGAATAGGGCATGCCGTAGATATTGACCAGGCGCGAGTAGGCCGTGTTATAGCGACCGGTGTCGTAGTACGATGTCGAGAAGGCGAACTCCGATGCCGACAGCGCGCCGCTCGTATAATATAATGTGGCGAAGGGCCAGTTGAGGTTGAGCTGCGAGACATTGTTGAGATATACGGCGTCGGGTCCGTAGCCGGCGATGTCATAGCCGCTATAGAGCAGGGAGTTGATCGAGAGGTTGATGGCCGTGCCGAACGCCACGCCTAAAACCGTGCTGAGCGTGGGGAAGTGGACCGCCGGACGGAAGTGGGGCGGAGGGGTAGGGCGGTAGAAAGGCCTTGGAGGGGGCATCAGAGGGCGGTTAGGACGCCCCCAGTGCAGATTGTTCCAGCCGTGGTGAGCATTGGGCGGGGGAGTCGGACGCCCGTAGTTATGGCCGTGGTTGTTGCCGGGGCGGTTGTTATTACCGGGATTATGCCCGGGGTGGTTGTTGCCGGGGCGGTTGTTATTACCGGGATTATGCCCAGGGTGGTTGTTGCCGGGGCGGTTATTATTTCCGGGGTTATGCCCAGGATTGTGGCCTGGATTGTTACCGGGGCGAGTATTGTTGCCTGGGTTATGGCCCGGGGTATTGCCTCCGTGGTTGCCGTTATTGCCGGGGCGCGAAGGAGTTGAGGTGCCGTGGCCGTTGTTGCCGGGTCGAGCCGGTTGGCCGTTATTGCCAGGGCGTGTGGGCTGCCCGTTATTGCCGGG
The DNA here is from genome assembly GCA_964606815.1 of uncultured Bacteroides sp. GTDB lineage: Bacteria > Bacteroidota > Bacteroidia > Bacteroidales > Muribaculaceae > CAG-873. Next base: position 11,622 of record CAZSHV010000040.1, read on the forward strand.
GCGTTGGGAGGTGCCTACGGTCTGACGCTGGCCTTGGCTGCCGTTATTGCGGCCGCGTGCTTCGGCCTGGGTGCCGCATATCATCAGGCATGCGAGCATGAGGGACACGGTGCGGATAATTCTTTTCATGACAGTCAGTGTTTCTATAGTGTGTGAGAATGGATGGATGCCGAGGGGCGCTTACCCTCGCGCATGTATATATATGATATAAAATAGGTGCCTAAAGTTTAATCAGTTGGTGAAAATTACCAAAAGATAACCCCAAAAGGCCAGCCGAGCAACCAGCGAGTCGTCTATTTTTGCGGCAGCAACAAATTCGCGGCCCTACAATTGGTTGGTAACCATGACATTAAGGAGGCGTTGCCTCCGAATGGACGCCCCATCGCGGCCGAACCGACCGTTCGGCTCTACAAAAATGTCAAAGGGCTACACGTTGGTGCAGCCCTTTGTGCTGGGTGGATACCCGTGAGTTGGTCGCCCTCGGTTATGAGCCCTTGTATTTGGGGAGGGTGAAGTGGTAGATCAAGCCGTTTGGCATGCGGTTGTTGACGTCGATGGTGCCTCCGAAGGATTCGATGGTGACCTTGACGATGGGCAGGCCCAGGCCGGTGCCTCCGGCATTGCGGGCGCGGCCGGCGTTGACGCGGAAGAATCGCTCGAACATGTTGGGCAATGCCTCGGGGGGTACGCCCACGCCGTCGTCGTAGAAGCTGAAATAGTAGAAGTCGTCGTCTTCCTTCTCATACTGCAGGTGGCAGAAAGTACCCTGCGAATAAAGCTGGGCGTTGCGCACCAGGTTGCTCAGCACGCTCACCAGCAGGGAGTCGTTGCCGCGCACCTTGCAGTTGAGAGGCACGTCGAATGTGAACTTCATGCTTGTCTCCGGGGGGAAGACTACCTTTACGTCGTCGGCGAATTTGAAGACTACGTCGTGGAAGTCTACCTCGGTGATGTTCACCAGCTTGCCGTTGTTCTCAAGCTTGGTGATCATGGAGATATCTGCGATAAGATTTGTGAGACGGTCGACGTTGTCTTTGATCTTGCCGAGGAATGTCCAGTGGAGCTCTGCGGGCATCTCTGGGTCGGCCATGATGGTGTCGACGTATCCTTTGATAATGCCCACGGGGGTCTTGATTTCGTGGTTGATGTTGGAGACGAGCTCGCGCTTTACGCGCGTCTTCTCCTCCACGGCGTTGATGGCCACCTGGTGCTCCTGTTCGCTGGCGTGCATAGCCTGCACCAAGCGTTTGTATATCAGCACAATTTCGCGTGAGATGTCGCCGAGCTCGTCGTTGGGGAATTCGTCGGCCTCGGTGGGTATGAAGTCGGGGTCGGACGAGGTACGGTTAGCGAAGTTGCGCAGCAGCTGGAGGTTCTGCGAGAGGTAGCGCGTAGTGATGTAAGCCATCACGGTGGCGAAGATGCCCAGGGCGAGGACGAAGACCCAGAAGAACTGGGTGGATGTGCTCACAGCCTTAGCCAGCTTGCCTTTGATGGGGATAATGGACGCGGCGCGCTTGGTGCCGTCTTTGGTGTCCTGCGCATAATAGACGTATGAGAGGCCGTCGAGCTTGAATGTGCCTTTGTCCTCGTCAACGAACTCCCACTTCACAGGCAGCTCGGGGCCGTAGGTGCTGATGAGCTTGTGGGTGGCGGTGCTGAAAATCAGCACGGTGCAGAATTCGTAGTCGTCGTTTTCGTCGTAGTAGTTGTCGATGAAGTCGAGCAGCAGCTTGGTGTCAGCGCCCGTGGCGTTGAATTCAATGATGGTGGCGGTGACGACCTCGAGCTGGTCGAAGGCCATCTTTTTTCGCTCCTCCACCACGCGGCGCACGTTCCAGAAGGCCATGGCGGCAACAATGGCCCACATGGACAGCACCACGGGGATGAACATCCGCCATTGATAACTAAACCTCTTCTTTGAATCCATAGCCGAAACCTGGGCGAGTGACGATGCAGCGGCCGTACTGGCCGAGTTTTTTGCGCATGCGAGTGATGTTGGTGTCTATGGCGCGCTCGGTGACGTAGACGTCAGACGACCATACGTTGCGAATGATCTCCTCGCGCGAGTATATGCGGCCCTTGTGCGTGAGGAAGAAGAGCAGCAGGGAGTACTCGGTGGGGGTGAGGGAGACCTCCTCGCCATCGACATAGCATTTCTTTGTGTTCTGGTCGATGCGCAGGGTGCGGAATGTGGCATCGGGGAGGCGTTCGGGCATCGCGGGCTTCTCCGGGGCCTGGGCGGCACGGGCAGCTTGCGCGCGGCGCAGCACGGCGCGCACTCGGGCGCTGACCTCGTTGAGCTTGAAGGGCTTGGTGATATAGTCGTCGCCGCCTATGTTGAGGCCCGTCACTTTGTCGTCCTCGCCGTCGAGGGCGCTGCAGAAGATCACGGGGATGTTTTCGGTGGCTGTGAGGCTGCGCACACGCTGCACGAAGTCGTAGCCGCTGAGGTGCTCCATCATAATGTCGACGATGAAGAGAGAGTATATCTTGAGATTCCGCTCAAGGGCCTCGGTGGCGCTATAGGCGCAGTCCACCTGATAGCCTTCCTTCTCGAGGTTGTATTTGAGTATGTCGCATAACGACTCTTCGTCGTCGATCACAAGGATGCGGGTGCTCATATATGAAGTCTTTTTTAGGATAGGTTAGATTTTTCGGCAAATGTACAAAATGAGTGTTCAAAAAATCGTTAAAATTAATTAATTTGGAACAATTTCCTTGAATTTTTTTCTTTTATACCATTTTTACACGTTCCCGAGGTGCATTTAAGGGATTTATGGTTAAAATATGTTAACTAATTGAATTTTATTGCCGAAAAATTATGTTGTAAAACATAAATCGCATACCTTTGCATCAGTTTTTCATGGTATTAGATTTAAGGTAAGAAGATTATTCGTCGGGATGACGAATAATTTTTTTTGGTGCCTATACGTAAGAGTCTGTGCATGCGGGCGATAGACAATGGGCGGGAGCGTTTTTCCCATTTTTTTAATCCAGGCCGAAGAATCGGCGGGCGTTGGCCGTGGTGGCTGAGGCCGTCTCTTCGTCTGTCATGTCCAGGGCCTGGGCGGCGCGGCGGCATATATATGGCAACAGCGCGCTCTCGTTGCGCTTGCCGCGGCGAGGCACCGGCGCAAGGTAGGGCGAGTCGGTCTCGAGCAGCAGGCGCGAGGGCGTGATCTCGCGTAGCGTGTCGTCCAAGCGAGCGTTCTTGAAGGTGATGATGCCGTTGGCGCCGAAGAGGTAGTCGCCCACGGCGCGGATGCGGTCCACCTCGGCCGGCGTTCCGGTGAAGCTGTGCATCACGCAGCGCGCCCCGGGGTGGTCGCGGAGCACCTCCAGGGTGGGGTCCAACGCCTCGCGGCAGTGGATGATCACGGGCAGACCCATGCGCTCGGCCACGGTGAGCTGATAGTCAAACGCTTGCATCTGCTGCTCGCGGCGCGAGGCGTCCCAGTATAGGTCTATGCCCACCTCGCCGATGGCGCGGGGCGCCGGCATGAGAGCGAGGATCTCGTCGGTGGTCGCGCTCCAGTGGTCGTCCACCTCGGTGGGGTGCAGCCCTGCGGCGGTGATTATGTTGTCGGGGAACGCCTCGGCCAGTCGCTGCAGCGGCTCGACCGTGGAGCGGTCGACGTTAGGAAGCATCATCATGCCCACGCCCTCGGCGATGGCGCGCTCGGCAGCCGCGCGTGCGCCTGCCGCCGCGTCGCCATCCTCGGTGGCAAACTCCGGCATGTAGATGTGCGTATGGCTGTCGAAAAGGTTAAGCATCGCGACCCACGAGCTTTGAGGCCAGCGACGCGAAGGCTTCGAGTTTTTCGCCGCTGAGCGAGGTGGAGTCCAGGGCCTCCAGGGCGTCGGAGGTGTAGCGCGAGATCAGGTCGCGGCCGCGCTCGCGCAGGCCCAGGGCGGTGAAAATCTCGGTGACGCGGCCCACGTATTCCTGGTCGCTCTCGCCCTCGCCGCGCTCCAGGGGCGCGCCGGCGTCGGCGGCGATGATGTGCAGCCAGGTCTTCTTGCCCTCGAGGATGTCGCCGCCTATGGCCTTGCCGAAAGTGGCAGGGTCGCCGTAGACGTCAAGCCAGTCGTCTTGCATCTGGAAGGCGATGCCCAGGCTGATGCCGAAGTTGAACATGCCCTCGATGTCGGCCTGCTCCGCTCCAGCGAGCATCGCGCCCATGGCGCAGGGGTAGGCGATCAGCGCCGAGGTCTTGCCCACCACCATCGAGAGGTAGCGCTGGAAGGTGGCGCGGGGGGCCTGCTGCAGGTCGGTGTCCATCTGCTGACCGTCATACACGGCCATGGTCATGGCAGCGAAGCGGTCCATCATCTCCGGCAGGAACTGCGGTTCGCAGCCTGCGGCGCACTTGAAGGCCAGAGTTGTCATCGCGTCGCCCGAGAGTATGGCCGCATTGATGCCATACTTTGCGGCCACCGTGGGGCGTCCGCGGCGCGTGGAGGCGTGGTCCATCACATCGTCGTGCAGGAGGGTGAAGTTGTGGAAAATCTCCACGCCCAGAGCGGGCCACAGAGCCTGGTCGAGCATGCCGCCGAAGGCCTCGCAGGCCATGAGCAGCAGCACGGGGCGCAGGCGCTTGCCGCCGCTGGAGAGGGAGTAGCGTATGGGGTCGTAGAGGCCGGGCAGCGCGTCCGGCAGCTCCAGGCGCTCCAGCTCGCCGTTGATGATGCGAGCGTATTCCGAGGGTGAAAGCATGGGCTATATATAATATAATGTGTAGACGCAATATCGCGCTTGGGGCGAATCGCAAAGCAAAGATAATGAATTGAGGGGAGAAAAAGGGGTGAGTTAACACTTTTTAGCAGTGCGCCGCTGCGGGAATAGAAGGGGAACGTTTGGATAATCCGCGAAAAAGCTCTAACTTTGCACCGCTCTATGGAAATGGAGCACGAGATATCAAATTATTAACTACTTAACATCTTCAAGAATGCATTTAAGCTCTGAACAAAAAGTAGAGATCTTCGAGAAGTACGGTAAGGGCAAGACTGACACTGGCTCACCTGAAGCGCAGATTGCATTATTCTCCATCCGTATCGCTCATTTGACTCAGCACATGAAGTCAAATCACAAAGATCATACGACCGAACGCGCTCTTAAGATGCTCGTGGGTAAGCGTCGTCGCCTGCTCGACTACCTGATGCGCAAAGACATCACACGCTACCGCGCGCTCATCGCCCGCAAAGAGCTGGGTATCCGCCGCTAATCAGCGCCGATACGCCCAAACGCGCAGCCGCCGCCCGGGATTCTTCCCGCGCGGCGGCTTTGCGTAAGTCAGCGTATCTGGTTCGCCCATACTGGGCCCTACAATATGGGGGAACGCGGGTGTTTTCGACTGGTGTGTTCGCATGGGTCGAAAAAAGCCCGCCGGCCTCACCAGGCCGGCGGGCTGGGATGCGCTTGGGGCGCGGTGTTTTTTTACTCGGGGCGTTTGGTCTTCTTGCCGTAGCCGTACTGGGCAGCAGCGCCGAGCTCCTGCTCGATGCGGAGCAGCTGGTTGTACTTGGCCATACGGTCGGAGCGGGAAGCGGAGCCGGTCTTGATCTGGCCAGCGTTGGTGGCCACAGCGATGTCGGCGATGGTGGCGTCCTCGGTCTCACCGGAGCGGTGGGAGATGACAGCGGTGTAGCCGTTGCGCTGAGCGAGCTCGACGGCGCGGAGGGTCTCGGTGAGAGAGCCGATCTGGTTGACCTTCACGAGGATGGAGTTAGCGCAACCCTCAGCGATGCCGCGCTGGAGGTATTTGACGTTGGTGACGAAGAGGTCGTCGCCGACGAGCTGGCAGCGGTCGCCGATCATGTCGGTGAGCACCTTCCAGCCGGCCCAGTCGTCCTCGGCCATACCGTCCTCGATGCTGTCGATGGGGTATTTCTCGATGAGGCCTTTGAGGAACTCGGCCTGCTGCTCGGAGGTGAAGGTGGCGCCGTTGGCCTCCTTGGGGGCGCCGTTGTTGAGGTGGGAGTAGTGGTACTTGCCGTCCTCGTAGAACTCGGAGGAAGCGCAGTCCAGACCGATGGTGACGTCCTTGCCGGGCTGGTAGCCAGCGAGCTCGATGGCCTGCATGATCACGTTGAGAGCGTCTTCGGTGCCGTCAAGAGCGGGAGCGAAGCCGCCTTCGTCGCCGACGGCGGTGCTCAGGCCGCGGCCTTTGAGCACTTTCTTGAGGTTGTGGAACACCTCGGTGCCCATGCGGATGCCCTCGTGGAAGGAGGTGGCGCCGATGGGGCGGATCATGAACTCCTGGAAGCAGATGGGAGCGTCGGAGTGAGCGCCGCCGTTGATGATGTTCA